>NZ_BAAASJ010000018.1:0-92887 GCF_039532825.1 Streptomyces vastus | reverse complement strand
GCCAAGACCAGCCTCCAACACCAGCTCACCGGCGCCGCCGTCAACCTCATCCGCATCAACGCCTGGCTCACCGACCAACCCCACGCACGAACTCGCACCAACCCCCTGACAGCACTTCGCCCCGCCGCATAACGACGGGGCGAAGCAACCAGGCCCGAATTAACCAACAGCATCCCCAGTCGGAGACGGGGCCCTCGGCGTACTGCGGGTTGTGAGCGGGTGTCAGCCGCGCAGCACCCGGCCCTGCTTGTCGGTGCGGTCGTTGCTCGTGAAGAACAGGATCGCGTCGATCAGAGCCCAGAATCCGAGCCCACCGCAAGTGAGGAGCTGAGCGACGCCCACGCCGACGGAACCGACGTAGAACCGGCCGATGCCCAGCGTGCCCAGGAAGAGCTGGAGGATGCCCGCGATGACCTTGGACTTGTCGGAGTACGGGCGGCCCTGCGGGTCGTAGCCGAACGGGGCGTCAGGTGTGGGGACGGGGACAGACATGCGAGTTGCTCCTGGCGTACAGAGGATTGAGGAACGAAATGTTCCGAGCGGTCGCCGGAGGAAACCCGCGACAAGCTGCACGCATGCGCTCGTCCCCCCTGCGGATCTTGAAGCCTAGAGGGGCGGAGGGGGCGGAGCGAGAGGGGTGAGGTGATCGTATTCGTTCCGTGACCCTTGGCCGAAAGGTCACTTGACACTTAGTGAAGTCCGGTGCGGCAAGCGCCCCTTCAGGTGCCCTGGGCGGTGACATTGTGCGGCTCGGCCGCGTGGGCGCACCCCTTCATGCAGGCGCCAGGGGACGCGCCCCTTCAGGGGCGCGGGGCTGTGTCAATTTGCGGCTCCGCCGCGTGGGCGCGACCAGCCACGACGTGCCCGCAGTCGAACTCCATGTCCGGCGGAGCGCTCAGTGAAGGTTGCGGACCACGGTCCACGCAACCGCCACGACCAGCACCAATGCCTGGGCCACGCGGCCGAGTTCGGGCCGCCACCGCCGGCCGCGCAGGCCCTCGACGCCCCACCGGGCCAGCAGGGCAAGAGCGAAAGGCGAGGCCAGCAGCAAGAGCCGGTTATCGTGCCACGCGGCGCTGAAGTGGCCGTGCATCAGGTCGTACACCATGCGAGTGCCGCCGCAGGCCGGGCAGAGCAGCCCGGTGACGAGGCGGAAGGGGCACTGGGGCAGCAGATGCCCCGGCTCGTGCGGATCGGTGCCGTAGAGATACCAGGCACCGGCGGCACCGGCGACGAACACGGCAAGCGGTGCCGTCGCCGGGTGCCGAAGTACGGATCCTGGCGCGGATCCGGACTCAGCCGCCACGCAGGACCCGCCCTTGGGAGTCCGTGTTGTTACTGCCGGTCAGCAGGATGATGCCGTCGATCAGCGACCAGATGCCGAGGCCGCCGCAGGTGAAGAGCTGGGCGATACCGATACCCACGCTGCCGATGTAGAACCGGCCGATGCCCAGCGTGCCCAGCGTCAGCTGGAGCACTCCGGCGACGACCTTGGACTTGTCGGAGTACGGCCGCCCCATGGGGTCGTAGCCGTACGGGGCGTTCGGGTCGCCCGTGTACATGCCGGGCTGCGGCGGCATGGCACCGGGCGGCGGGTAACCGCCGCCCTGCGGGTAACCGTAGCCGGGCTGCTGCTGGTACGGGCCCTGCTGCTGCCCGCCGGCATAAGGGTTCTGCCCCTGACCAGGATTGGGGCTGGCGTTCGGATACCCGTACCCCGGCGGCTGGTTCGGGGGCTGCGGGGGCTGCTCAGTCAAGGCGACGACTCCTGTGTTCCGGTGCTCCGGTTGACCCGGTACGCGAGAAAATAGACACGACCGCTCGTCATGTTGTCAGGCTGGACCGGGCGAGGGCCAGCCTGAGTTGCGACTTGCCCGTACAAATGGCCACGTCCTCCTGTAGGGGCGGCTGCGTTGGCCTCTCAACTTCCGTGCGCACATGCCGAGTTGCTGTGACTGACGGGACTCTTGTTACAGACTGGGCCCATGGCATCCCTGAGGAAGACCGCCGCCGCGTTGGCAGCCGCCGCGGCAGCGCTGTTCGCGATACCCCCCACGGCCTCGGCAGGCCCCGCCCCGCACGACAGGCACGACGCGCACGGCACGCTCGTACGGGAGAACTTCAACCGCCTCCCCCTCGGCCCGGTCACCGCGGGCCGCGGCTGGACCACCGACGCGGAAGGGGGCACGCTGGCCGTCGCGCCCAGCTCCACCGGCCACGGCCGCGAACTCCGTATCCGTACGGAAGGCAACGGCCACGCCTTCCTCGTCCTTGACGACCTCACCCTGCCAGGCAACAGCGCCTGGGCCCGCATGCGCCTGCGCGTGGCCGACTACCCCACAGCCCCCGACTGGGCCCACTGGACCCTCGCGGAGGCATCCGGCTCCGACTCCCCCACCCTGGTCCGCCCGCTCGGCGGGCAGTACGTCCCCACCGAGAACGCCAACTTCTTCGGCGTCGGCTCGGACCTGGGCCCCACCGGCGACTGGACGGCATGGAAGACCTCCTCCCCCGCGACGGCCGGAAAGTGGCAGTGCGTCGAGTTCCACCTGGACGCCACGGACAATCGCGTCACGGTCTACCTGGACGGCGTCGAACAACCCGACCTGACGGTCTCCACCAAGAACCACGGCGGCACCGAGGACGACTTCGTCTTCCCGACCTTCGACAAGCTGAAGCTGGGCTGGCAGCTCTACCAGTCCGACCCGACGCCGTCTTCGTACGACCTCCGTCTGGACGACATCGCCCTCAGCACCCGGCGCGTGGGCGGCTGCGGGGCCTGAGCCCGGCGTCGCCGCGGGGCTGAACAGGATGAGGACAAGGGGAGTGACCGGGATCTTCCCGATGGAACCGGCCGCGGGCTGAGTTCCGCGCGGCCAGCTCCGTCAGCGGCGATCACTCGATCGGGTGACCTCGGACGTCCGCTGGTGGACCGGATCAAGGGTTCGGCCCTGCACCACCTCAAGGAGCTACGCCCTGGCTGGACCACCTGGCCCGGCGCCGGAAGAGGGAGGAACAAAAGTGACCAGGCCCACGGCCCTCAGCCGCCCGGCCCGCTCGGCAGTGTCACCGTCACCGCCAGCCCCTTGCCCGGAGCCGTCCGGACCGCGACCTCGCCGCCATGTGCGGTCACCACGCCCTGCACGATCGCCATTCCAAGGCCGCTGCCCGCGCCGCCGCCCGCCCGGAAGAACCGGTCGAAGATCCGTGCCGCGTCTTCCTCCGCGAGCCCCGGCCCTTCGTCCGCGACGCACAGTCGTACGACCCCGTCCTGGCGCTCCAGAGCGAGGGTGGCCGGTACATCGGCGGGCGTGTGCGTGCGTATGTTGCCGACGAGGTTGCCGAGGACCTTCCGCAGCCCCGACTCGTCGGCCTGGACGAGGAGAGCACCGTCGGCGTCCACCTTGACCTGCCGGTCGGGCTGCTGGGCCCGCAGGTCCTCGGCGGCGTCGCGCACGAGACGGCTCAAGTCGACGTTCTTGAAGCGCAGTTCGGGCTGCTGGTCGAGGCGCGCCAGGGTGAGCAGCTCGTCGACGAGGCGGCCCATGCGGTCGGCCTCGCAGTTCATCCGGTCCCAGGCCCGCTTGCGCTGGACCGGATCGCGCAGCATCCCCTTGTCGTACAGCTGGAGATAGCCGCGGATCGCCGACAGCGGCGTACGCAGCTCGTGTGAGGCGTCCGCGACGAAACGGCGCAGCTGGGCCGCGCTGCGCTCGCGCGTGCGGTACGCCGACTCGACCTGGTGCAGCATCGAGTTGAGGGCGAGCCGCAACTGCTCGACCTCCTCGGTGGGATGCCGGCTGGAGGGCACCCGGCGGGTCAGATCCCCCTCGGCTATCGCCGACGAGGTCTCCACCATGTCCTCCAGGGGGCGCATCCGGCGCCGCACGCTGAGCATCGTCAGTATGCCGAGCAGTGCGAGCAGCAGGGCGCCGACGGTGAAGTCGAGCACGGCCGCCTTGCGGATCACCTCGTGCACGGACCCGGTCGACCTGGCCATCAGCACCGTCGTGCCGTCGGCCAGGGGCGCGGCGGAGACCCGGTAGGGGGTGCCGTCCAGTCTGAGGTCGTGCGGTTCCTCGTCGCCGATGAGGGCGGCCGGATCGTCCACCGCCGCGGCGAGCGCGCGCTGGGTTTCGGTGGGCGCGAAGGGTCCGATGGCCGCAGGACGCCCCTGATCGTCCACCGCCACGAAGATGCCGTCCTGCACCCACGAGTCGGCGTCCGCCTCCTTGTCGGAGGGGGTGGGCGAGATCCGGGCGCGTACGGCGGCCAGGGCGCTCAGAGAGTCGACCTGCTCGAGGGTGAGCTTGGAGTCCCCGATCGAGTCGCGGGTCGCCATCAGCTGGGTGTCGACGCTGTCCAGCAGGTAGGTCCGCATGCCCATCAGGCTCACCGCGGTCGCCACGACGATGCCCAGCGCCAGCATCGCCACGTTCGCCAGCGTCAGCCGGCCGCGCAGTGAGTGGCTGCCTTTGCGGCAACGGCCCCTGATGGTCACGCGAGCCCGTATCCCACGCCTCGGCGGGTCGTGATCACGGGTGCGCCGAGGGCGTCGAGCTTGCGCCGCAGATAGCTGATGTACGTCTCCACGACGGTCGACTCGGCCGAGTGCTCGTACTGCCAGACGTGGCGCAGGAGTTGCTCCTTGGGCACGATTCGCCCCTCGTTGCGCACCAGGAAGCGCAGCAGCGCGTACTCCGTCGGGGTGAGCTCCACCGAGCGGCCCGCGCGGTGCACGGAGTACGTCGTCTCGTCCAGCTCCAGGTCGCCGTAGCGCAGGGGCGGGCGCTGGGGGAGGACGTCGGCGGGGCGGGTGCGGCGCAGGACCGCGGTGATCCGGGCGACGACCTCGTCGATGTTGAACGGCTTGGTGATGTAGTCGTCACCGAAGCCGAGCGCGCCGACGATCTCCGCGGGCGCGTCCCGCGCGGTCAGGAACACCAGCGCCAGGTCCGGCTGGCGCTCGCGCAGTTCGCGGCCCAGCGCCCGGCCGTCGCCGTCCGGCAGCATCACGTCGAGGAGCGCGGCGTCGGGGCGCGTGCGCTCGGCGAGGGTGAGCGCGCCCCGGACGGTGCCCGCCGTCATCACCTCGAAGCGGTGGTAGCGCAGGGCGATGGCCAGGACGTCGGCGATGCTCGGCTCGTCCTCGACGACCAGGACGGTGGCCCCCTCGTGCACGCCCATGTCGCCGGCCTCCCCCTCGTGCCCCATGTGAGCGGTCATGTCCCCAGTATCGGCCGGGGCACTGACATCGGGGCCGTCGCCCTCTTTGGAGTTCCTTGAGAGTCATGGCCCTGCCGTGTCCACGCCCGCACCGCGCCGTCAATGCTGAGCCGCAGGACCTGGGGGACCAACCGACCGACAAACCGACCGACAACAAAGGAGCGTTGAGGCGTGGCGACATTGGCACGCTGGTGCTATCGGCACCGGCTGGTGGTCCTGTTGCTGTGGGTGGGGGCACTGTTCGGCGTGGGCTTCGCGGGGTCCGCCGCGGGCACGGACTACGCGAACAGCTTCTCCCTCCCGAACACGGACTCCACACGCGCGTACGACCTGATGGAGAAGGCCTTCCCGCAGAGCTCGGGCGACACCGACACGGTGGTGTGGAAGGTCGACGACGGCACGGTACGGGACGAGTCCGTACGCTCCCGGATCGAGCCCGCGCTCGAAGAGATAGGGCGGATGGAGGGCGTCGGCGAGGTCAGCAGCCCGTACGCCGCGCAGGGGGCCGCACAGATCAGTGAGAACGGGCGGATCGCCTATGCCCAGGTGACCTTCACCGAGCAGGCGAACTCCGTGCCCAAGGAACTGGTCGAGGACGTCGTCGACACGGCGCAGGACGCCGAACGCGCCGGTCTCCAGGTGGAGCTGGGCGGCCAGGCGATCACCCGCGTCCAGGAGCCGCCCACCGGCATCGCCGAGCTGGTCGGCATCGTGGCCGCGGCCGTGGTCCTCTTCATCGCCTTCGGCTCGCTCTTCGCGATGCTGCTGCCGCTCGTCGTCGCGATCGCGGCGCTCGGCACAGGGCTGATGGCGACCTCGCTGCTCAGCCATGTCACCGACGTACCCGAAGTCGCCCCGCTGCTCGGCTCGTTGATCGGCCTCGGCGTCGGTATCGACTACGCGCTGTTCATCGTGACCCGGCACCGGAAGGGCATCCTGCGCGGGATGAAACCCGAGGAGGCGGCCGTCACGGCCCTCAACACCTCGGGCCGGGCGGTGCTGTTCGCGGGCGGCACGGTGTGCATCGCGCTCGCCGGAATGCTGGTGATGAACATGCGGTTCCTGGACGGCGTGGTCATCGCGACCTCGCTGACGGTCGTCCTGAGCGTCCTGGCCGCGACTACCCTGCTGCCCGCACTCCTGGGACTGCTCGGCATGCGCGTCCTCAGCCGCAGGCAGCGGCGCCGGCTCGCCGCCGCGGGACCGGAGTCCGAGGAGGCGAGCGGCCTTGCGGCACGCTGGTCCGCGTTTGTCGAGAGGCGCCCGCGCTCGGTCGCCGTCACGGCACTGATCGCGATGATGATCCTGGCGCTGCCCGTCCTGTCGCTCCGGCTCGGCGCCACCGACCAGGGCAACCACCAGGAGTCGACGACCACACGACAGGCGTACGACCTGCTCGCCGAGGGCTTCGGGCCCGGCTTCAACGGCCCGCTCCAGGTCGTCGCGGAACGCGGTGAGACGGACGCGCTCGTCTCGGCCATCCGCTCGACCGAGGGTGTCGCACAGGTCGCAGCCGCGCCGCCCGCCCAGGGCATCACGGTGATCCAGGTCGTGCCGACCACATCACCGCAGTCCGAGCAGACGGACCAGCTGATCGACCGGCTGCGGGACGACGTGATCCCGGAGTCCGGGACCGAGGCCCATGTGGGCGGAGTGACCGCCGTCTTCAAGGACTTCGCGTCCGTGACCGGCGACCGGCTGCCGTACTTCATCGCGGCGATCATCACGCTCGGTTTCCTGCTCCTCCTGGTGGCCTTCCGCTCCCTGGTGGTGCCGCTGACGGCCGCCCTGATGAACCTGATCGCGGCCGCCGCGTCGTTCGGTGTGCTGGTGGCGATCTTCCAGTGGGGCTGGGGTACGGAACTCCTCGGCCTCGGCAAGGAAGGACCGATCACCGCCTTCCTGCCGGTCATCATGCTGTCACTGCTCTTCGGTCTTTCGATGGACTACCAAGTGTTCCTGGTGAGCCGGATGCACGAGGAGTGGGTGCACACCAAGGACAACGCTCGGGCGGTCCGGGTGGGCCTCGCCGAGACCAGCAGGGTCATCAACTGCGCTGCCCTGATCATGATCTGCGTCTTCTCGGCCTTCGTGCTCAGCGGCGACATGGAGGGCGCGATGGCGGGCATCGGGCTGGCCGCGGCGGTCGCGCTCGACGCGTTCATCCTGCGTACGGCACTGGTGCCGGCCGCGATGCACCTCCTGGGGAACTCCAACTGGTGGCTGCCGGAGGGGCTGGAGAAGCGGCTGCCGCATCTCGCGGTGGAGCCGCGGGAGGAGGCCGCCGAAGTCGGCGGGGCCGCCGAGAACGTGCTCCACGCGCGCGTGCCCGACGACAAGGGGCACTCCACGGTGGTCCACGGCTTCGTACGCGGTGCGGACGGAGGGCCGGTCGAGGGGGCCGTACTGACCCTGCACTCCAAGGGCGGTGGCCTCCGGCTCGACCAGGTGACCTCCCTGGCCGACGGCTCGTACATCGTCTCGGTGCCCGCGCCGGGCTCCTACCTCTTGTCGGCCACGGCTCCCGGGCACGCCGCCCGGGCACGCTCCGTGACGGTCGGCGAGGGGCCGTTGGTGTATGACGTGGAGCTCGCGGAGGACGAGATGGACGCGGTGAACTGACCGCGACCGATGAGTCCGATGAGTCCGATGACTTGGACGAAGGAGCCCAAGGCCCTCAGGCCTTGGGCTCCTTCGTGGGATCGGGGAGAGCCAGAGCAACTCGGGGAGGATGTCCCGCAGTTCGGCCGGAAACTTGGCCCTGGAGCCGACGAGTACTTCTCGGCAGACGCTGATCGCCTCCACGTGCGCATGCTCCGGCTCCTGGGAGAAGGGACTGAGCGGGCTGTCGGGATGAGCGGCGTTCTTGAAGAACTGCACCACCACCTGGTGTTCGGCGCGGACCGGCCGGCCCGGCTCCCAGCACTCCTCCCCCACTCTCGGCTTCTTACCGGATCCGAGGCGGTCAGGCCTGCCTGGAGGCCAGTTCCACGACCGTGATGTCGGACGGCGCGCCCACCCGCGTGGGCGGCCCCCACGCGCCGGCGCCCCTGGAAACGTACAACTGCGTGTCGCCGTAGCGCTCCAGGCCCGCGACGGTCGGGTTGGCGAGGGCCGCGACGAAGTTGCCGGGCCAGAGCTGGCCGCCGTGCGAGTGGCCGGAGAGCTGGAGGTCCACGCCGTGGTCCACGGCGTCGTGGATCTGCACCGGCTGATGGGCGAGCAGCACGCACGCGCGTGCCCGGTCGCGGTCGCCGAGCGCCTTCTCGTAGTCGGGCGCCTGCCCCTCGTCCTCACCCGTCACGTCGTTGACACCTGCGAGGTCGAAGCCGGGCAGCTCCGTGCGCACGTTCTGCATGGGCGTGATCCCCAGTTCGCGTACGTGCTCGACCCACTGTTCGACACCGGAGAAGTACTCGTGATTGCCGGTGACGAAGTACGAGCCGTGCCGCGCCTTCAACTGGGCGAGCGGCGCGGCGGCGGGCCCGAGGTCCTTCACGGAGCCGTCGACGAGATCGCCCACGACCGCGATGAGGTCCGGCTGGGTCGAGTTGATGGTGTCGACGACCCTCTGACAGAACCCAGGCCCGAGCACCGGCCCGAGGTGGATGTCGCTGACCACAGCAATCCGGAACCCGTGCGCGCTCCGCGGCAGTTTGGCCAGCGGCACGGTCACCCGCTTCACCTTCGGCCCGCGCAGCACGCCGTACGTCCCGTATCCGACCGTCCCGAGCGCGGCGGCGGCAGCAGCGCCACCGACCACACGGGAGACGAAGAGGCGCCGGGAGGGCCCACTGGCGGCGGCGCCGGACGTGGCGGCGGACGTGACCGTGGCGTCCGAACCGTCGTCAGGAGTGCCGTCGCCCTCGGCGCCCTCGCCCTCGCCCTCGCCCTCGCCCTCGGAAACAGGCTCCATCGCGCCGGCCCCGGCTTGCCCGGCCCCCGCCCCCACGACGGCATCGGGCGCGGCAACCGCCACCGGCTCGCGCTCGCCCACCGCCTCGGGTGCTGCGGGTGCCTCAGGCGCTGAACGCCGCTCGACGACCCGCCGTACGAGGGGCCGTACGACCTCTCCGACGAGCAACGCGAGCAGGAGATAGAGCACGATCGCCAGCCACAGGAACCCCGGCCATCCCAACACCTGTTGGAGCCAGAACGGCGCCCCGCCCCGCTCGGCGGTCATCGCCGCGACGAAGAGCAGCGGCCCGGCGATGAACACCGCCGCGCCCACGCGCCGGGCGGTCCCAGGACCGGTCGTCGTGTCGCGCACCAGGCGCCGCCACATGTACCAGTGGACCGCGCCGAAGAGGGCCAGAACCAGCAGGATGATGAGCACAAAGACGAAGGCCACGCGGAGCTCCCGTTATGACGTGCGGTGAATGGCGCGAACTCCGCGCAACCCGATGAACCCGACGACCGTCCCAAGGACAAAGGAGACAACGGCGAGCGTCAGGTGCACCCAGAAGTACCCGGTCGGATCGCCCGCGTCGTCGAAGGCGAGCCCACTCCCGTCCGCCCAGAGATTCTTGACGAAAGTGATCCAGATGACCCAGCTCCACACCCCGAAGGCGAGCAGGAACCAGGAGACGGGACGGCTGAGCTTCATACGTTCAGTATCGCTGCCGTCGAGTGGTGACCGCGTCCGGGGTGAGGAGACCCACAGCGGAGTGGGCCACAGTGCAGAGGGCGGCGGCGGAGAGGGCGGTGCGAGTTCCCGTCCGCGGCCAGGTACGTTCTCGTCTGTGTCCGCCATGAAAAAGACCGCCAAGTCCTCCTTGCTGGTCACCTCCGCCACGCTGTTCAGCTTGTCGCTCACCGCGACCGCGATCGCCACCGGGCCCGCTGTCGCGGACGGAACGCCGACACCGAGTCAGAAAGCGTCCCCGAAGGCCAGCACATCGCCCACCGCCACGCCCCCGGCGGACATGTCGACCGTGGGCGGCGCCCAACTGGGCAAGGCGGGCACCCAGGTGAACCTCGGCAGCGGCGCGCCGGTGCTTCCGAAGGATCTGAGCGCGCGCTCCTGGGTCGTCGCGGACGCCGAGTCCGGCGATGTGCTGGCAGCGCACAACGCGCACTGGCGGCTGGCTCCGGCGAGCACCCTGAAGATGCTGTTCGCGGACGCGCTGCTGCCGAAGTTCAGCCAGAGGGAGGAGAAGCACAAGGTGGTGCCCTCCGATCTGGCGGGCATCGGTCCGGGCTCCAGCGTGGTCGGCATCAAGGAGGATGAGACGTACACGGTCAAGGATCTCTGGCTCGGCGTCTTCCTCGCCTCCGGCAACGACGCGGTACGCGTCCTGTCCGCGATGAACGGGGGCGTCGACCAGACGGTCCAGGACATGAACGCGCACGCCGAGGAACTCCAGGCCCTCGACACGCACGTGGTCAGTCCCGACGGCTACGACGAGGTGGGGCAGGTGTCGTCGGCGTACGACCTGACCCTCATCGCCCGCTCCGGACTGCAGAAGAAGGACTTCCGGGAATACTCCTCGACCGTGCGCGCCAAGTTCCCGGGCGAGACGAAGAAGAACAAGAAGGGCAAGACGACCCGCACGTCCTTCGAGATCCAGAACACCAACCGGCTGCTGACGGGCGACTACGGCCTCGATGTCTACAAGGGCATCGCGGGCGTGAAGAACGGCAACACCACGAACGCGGGCTCCACCTTCACCGGGGTCGCCGAACGCGACGGCAAGGTGCTGCTCGTCACGGTCATGAACCCCGAGAAGGAGGAGGCCAACGAGGTCTACAAGGAGACCGCTCGCCTTCTCGACTGGGGTTTCCAGGCGGCGGACAAGGTCGAGCCGGTGGGTGAGCTGGTGCCGCCGAAGAGCGCGGACACCGGTACGGGGGCGCAGCCGGACGCGGAGGCCTCCGGTGAGGCGGGCGGCAGCTCGGGTGACGGCAGCCCCGTCGCCGCCTCGGCGCAGGAGCCGGGTTCGGGCGGCGTCGGTGTCGCGCTGGGCATCACCGGGGGTGTGCTTGTGCTCCTCGCCGGCGGGGCGTTCCTCGTCAACCGCCGCTGGCCGCTGCCCGACCTGGTGCGCCGCCGGCCGCGCCGCTGACGTCCGTCTTGCCGGCCTCGGGCTTGCCGGTGTGCGCGGCAACTTCCGCGGCCTCGTCGGCATCCGCGCCGGCTTCCTCCGAGGACTCCCCGGAGTCCTCGGCCTCCTCGGAGTCCTCGGCGTCCAGGGACTCGTTCTTCTGCGCCGCCGTCCAGGCGGCGCAGAAGAGCACCAGTTTCGCGGTGAAATTGATCCACAGCAGCAGTGCGACGGGCACGCCGAAGGCGCCGTACATGCTCTTCGAGGCGACGCCGCTGATATAGCCGCTGAGCAGCAGCTTCAGCAGCTCGAACCCGGCGGCGCCGATCAGCGCGGCGGTGAACAGCCGGCGGCGGGGCGGCTCGACGCCGGGCAGCAGCGTCAGGACGTACAGCAGGAGCAGGAAGTCGGCCAGGACGGCGATGGCGAACGCGGCGGTCTGCAGCAGCGCGCCACCCCAGCCTGCCTCGTCGATGCCGAGTTGCCGCGCGGTCCAGCCGACCATCGTCGCCGCGACGGCGGACGTGACGATCGTGACGAGTACGGCACCACCGAGACCGACCAGAACCCCGGCGTCCTTGGCTTTGCGCAGTACGGGGTTCTCGTCGGGCTCGGGCAGCTCCCACACCGCCCGCAGGCACTCGCGCATGGAACCGACCCAGCCGATGCCGGTGAACAGCAGCAAGGCGCCCGCGATGAGGCCGACGGTGCCGGCGTTGTTCACCAGGCCGCCGATGTCCAACTGATCGGAGATGCCCGGGATCTGCTCGGCGATCTTGTCCTCGAGCTCTTGCTGCCCTTTCTCGTCGAGGGTCGCGGCGGCCACCGCGGCGGCGACGGTGATCAGCGGGAAGAGCGAGACGAAGCTGATGAAGGTCATCGCGGCGGCGAGCCGCGTCCACTTCACACGGTCCAGGCGTTCGTACGAGCGCCACGCGTGCGTTGCCATCAGACGCGTGACGACCGGCCCGATGCCGGGGAGCCTCTTCAGCCAGTCCATGATCCGAACATGCCCCCTTTGCCGACGCCCAATGTCCGGGTACCCCGAACCCGTGGAAAGCACAGAAAGAGCGGCACAGGGGCGAGGGCCAGACGGTCCCGTACGGTCGCGGCCCTCGTGTGGCCGCGTTCTCGTATGCCCGGTGCCGTGACTCACCAGTCGGCCACCTCCAGGGCGTACATCCCGAGCCACGCCCCGCCGATCAGGGCAAGCGGACGGTCGCGCAGGACGACCTCTTCGGGCTCGCCCGCGGAGCCGCGGTCGGCGAAGACGGCGTACCGGAGGACGGCGAGGACGAAGGCGGCCATCGACAGCTGCCGCCAGGGCAGCACGCCGGTGTGCGGCAGGCCGCCCTCCTCCAGGGCCCACAGGCAGTAGCCGAGGACGGCGACGCCGGCCGCGAGCTGCCAGACGAACCGGAGGTAGCCAGTGGTGTATTCGGTGAGCAACGCGCGCGTGGCGCCCGCTTTTCCGGCCATCCGCACTGCTTCGGAGTACCGCTTGGCGGCGACCATGAACAGCGCACCGAAGCCCGTGGTGATCAGGAACCAGCGCGACAGCGGGATGCCGAGCGCGACCCCGCCGATCATCGCGCGCATCAGGAACCCGCTGGTCACCACGACGAGATCGACGACGAGGACGTGCTTGAGGCTGACGCAGTACGCCAGTTGCATGCCCAGGTAGGCGATCAGCAGCGCCGCGGTGGCCGGCGAGCACAGGACCACGGCGCCGGCCGGAGCGACGACGGCGAGGGCGGCCCCGACGGCGTACGCGAGCGGTACGGGCACCTGTCCTGCAGCGATAGGGCGATGGCGCTTGACCGGGTGGGCTCGGTCGGCGTCCGCGTCCCGTGCGTCGTTGATCAGGTACACGGCGGCGGCGCAGGTGGTGAACAGTACGAAGCAGAGCGCCACCTGGGTGAACGCGTGATGCGAGAAGAGATCGCCCGCAGCGGCCGGGGCGGCGACCACAAGGATGTTTTTGACCCACTGTCTGGGACGGGCGGCCCAGAACAGGCCTCTTAGGAGGCCGATTTTCTGCGGGCCGGGCTGCGGCTGTGGCGTGCCCTCCAGGAGGGTCGTTTCCGTCATGGTCACGGCCTCCTGGTGTTCGCGAGGCGGGGCGTCAGCATCCAGCGGGAGCCGAGCCGGGCGGTGAGCGCGCCGAGGGCCGCGCCCGCCGCCACATCGGAGGGGTAGTGCACGCCGGCGACAAGCCGCGAGACGCACATCGCGGCGGCCAGCGGCGGCACCGGACGCGCGCCCAGTGCCCCATAGGCGAAGGCCGCTGCCGCTGCAGCCGTGGCGTGCACGCTGGGGAAGGAGTGCCTGCCGACGGTACGGACCAGGGGCTCAACGTGCCAGGGGCGCGGTCGGCGCACAAGCCGCTTCACGCCCATGCCGACCAGGTGCGCGCCCGCGGTCAGGACCGTGCCGCGCAGCCAGGCACCGCGCCGGTCACCGTCCACGACGGCACCCACCAGCCCGGCCGCGAGCCACAGCCCTCCGTGCTCTCCCGCCCGGGAGAGGGCACGGGCGGCGGCCGCGACCCGCGGGTCCGTACCGCAGCCGTGGAGGGCCTCCAGGAGCCGACGGTCCATGTCGTCGAGGTTGTCCATGCCGATCCACTGTTCATGGCGACCACTCGGGAGATCAGCCAATATTTGCCGACATCCCATTAATCACCCGTTTCGGCGAGAGCAGTGATGCTTCGGTTGTTTCCTTGATCAAAGGCCCACATAGGGGCGATACGGTCGCCGGTATGCCCGCCGACTCCTCGTCCGCCATCGCCTCTGCCTCCGTCTCCGATATCGCCCCCGTGCCCCTCACGGGCTGGGCCCGCACCGCCCCCACGGCCGCCCGCCTGATCCGCCCTCGTACGTACGAGGAAGCCGCGGCGGCCGTCCTGGCGTGCGGGGCCCGTGGGGGCATCGCGCGAGGGCTGGGACGCGCGTACGGGGACGCGGCGCAGAACGCGGGCGGGGCCGTGCTCGACATGACGGGTCTTGACCGGGTCCACGCGATCGACGCGGACGGCGGGACGGTCCTGTGCGACGCCGGCGTCAGTCTGCACCGGCTGATGCAGTCCCTGCTGCCGCTGGGCTGGTTCGTGCCGGTGACTCCCGGGACCCGCTATGTGACGGTCGGCGGCGCGATCGGCGCCGACATCCACGGCAAGAACCACCATGTGTCCGGGTCGTTCACCCGCCATGTGCTCGCCCTGGAACTCCTCACCGCCGACGGCGAGATCCGTACGGTGAGCCGTGGCACCCCTCTCTTCGACGCCACCGCGGGCGGCATGGGCCTGACGGGCGTCGTCCTCGCGGCGACCGTGCGCCTCCAGCCCGTGGAGACGTCGCTGATGTCGGTCGACACGGAACGCGTCAAGGACCTGGACGACTTGATGGCCCGCCTCACCGCCACCGACCACCGCTACCGCTACTCGGTCGCCTGGATCGATCTGCTCGCCCGCGGCACCTCCGTGGGGCGCTCGGTACTGACACGCGGGGACCACGCTCCTGTCGACACACTGCCCGCACGCGCGCGTAGAGACCCACTCGCGTTCCGTCCTGTTCGCTTCCCCGCCGCCCCCTCCTCCGTCCCCGAGGGCTTGCTCGGCCGCACGACGGTCGGTCTCTTCAATGAGCTCTGGTACCGGAAGTCGCCCCGCGCGCGTACCGGTGAACTGCAGACGATCTCCGCCTTCTTCCACCCCCTCGACGGCGTGCCGCACTGGAACCGCCTCTACGGGAGGGGCGGTTTCGTGCAGTACCAGTTCGTCGTCGGATACGGCCAGGAGGGCGCCCTGCGGCGCATCGTGAGCCGGATCTCGCGGCGCCGCTGCCCGTCGTTCCTGGCCGTGCTGAAGCGATTCGGGGAGGGCGATCCGGGCTGGCTGTCCTTCCCGGTGCCCGGCTGGACGCTCGCCCTCGACCTCCCCGCGAACCTGCCGGGTCTCGGCGCCTTCCTGGACGAGCTGGACGAGGAGGTCGCGGCGGCCGGCGGACGCGTCTACCTCGCGAAGGACGCCCGTTTGCGGCCCGAGCTGCTCGCCCCGATGTACCCACGGCTCGATGAATTCCGGGCGCTGCGGGCGGAGTTGGATCCGGCCGGAGTGTTCACGTCGGATCTGTCGCGGCGCCTCGGGCTGTGAGCCGTACAGGGAGTCCGGTTTTCCAACCCACTTCTACAGGAGCTCGATTTCCATGAAGGACGCCTTCGGAACCCCCCAGTCCCTGCTCATCCTCGGCGGCACATCCGAGATCGCGCTCGCCACCGCGCGCCGTCTGATCGCCCGCCGCACCCGCACCGTGTGGCTCGCGGGCCGCCCCACGTCCGCCCTGGAGACGGCCGCCTCAGGGCTGCGCGAACTCGGCGCCGACGTACGCACCGTCGCCTTCGACGCGCTCGACTCCGACTCCCACGAGTCCGCGCTCGCCCCGGTCTTCGCCGAGGGCGACATCGACATGGTGCTGCTCGCGTTCGGCATCCTGGGCGACCAGGCGCGTGACGAGAACGAGCCCGGTGCGGCGGTGCGCGTCGCGCAGACCAACTACACCGGCGCGGTCTCGGCCGGTCTGATCTGCGCCAAAGCCCTCCAGGCCCAGGGACACGGCTCCCTGGTGGTGCTCTCCTCGGTCGCCGGCGAACGCGCCCGCCGCGCCAACTTCATCTACGGCTCCAGCAAGGCAGGCCTCGACGCCTTCGCCCAGGGCCTGGGCGACGCGCTGCACGGGACGGGCGTCCACGTCATGGTCGTGCGGCCCGGATTCGTGCGCTCCCGCATGACGGCCGGCCTCCCGGAGGCTCCCCTCGCGACGACCCCGGAGGCGGTGGCGACCGCGATCGAGGTGGGCCTGCGCCGCCGCTCCGAGACGGTGTGGGTGCCGGGGTCGCTGCGCCTGGTGATGTCGGCGCTACGGCATGCGCCGAGGGCGGTGGTCAGGCGCCTGCCGGTGTAGTCGCTGCCGGGGGGACCAGACGCGCGGTTGGCTTCAGCGCGTGGGCAGCGTGGTGTCGCTCTGCGTGGGCGCGCTCGCCTGCGGAGGCACCACCACTCCTCCGAAGACGAAGTCGCGGAGCCTGCGCCACACCCCGTCGGCGCCCTGCTCGTAGAGCGAGAAGCCGGTGCAGGGCCACTCGGCCTCGTACTCGGACAGTTCCTCGTACGCCCGGTCCATCGCCTCGTCGTCGATGCCGTGCGCCACCGTCACATGGGGGTGGTACGGGAACTGCAGTTCGCGTGCCACGGGCCCGGACGCGTCCCGGACCTGCTTCTGGAGCCACGTACAGGCCTCGGCGCCCTCGACGACCTGGACGTACACGACGGGTGACAGCGGGCGGAAGGTTCCTGTGCCGCTCAGCCTCATCGGGAAGGGGCGCCCGGCCGCCGCGACCTCGACGAGATGCGCCTCGATCGCGGGCAGCGCCGAGTCGTCGACCTCCGTCGGCGGCAGCAGCGTGACATGAGTGGGGATGCCGGAAGCAGCGGCGTCGCCGAAGCCCGCGCGCCGCTCCTGGAGCAGGCTGCCGTGTGGCTCCGGGACCGCGATCGACACGCCGATCGTTACGGTCCCCACGTCGTCTCCTGTCGTTGTGCTTGCTGTTGTGCTTGCCGTTGTGGTGGTGCCTGCCATGGCGCTCCGGGTGTTCCGGACGCTTCTGGCGGGCAGGTTTGGCCGCTGGTCCTGTGTGTCCCCTGTTTCCGTACGGCTTACGACTGTACGGCCGTCGGGCCCGATCCCGGGTGTCAGTGCCTCGGTCAGTGCTTGGCGGGCAGGAAGCCCACCTTCTCGTACGCCTGGGAGAGCGTCTCCGCGGCGACGGCGCGCGCCTTCTCCGCACCCTTGGCCAGGATCGAGTCGAGCGTCTCCGGGTCGTCCAGATACTGCTGCGTACGCTCCCGGAACGGCGTCACGAAGTCGATCATGACCTCGGCCAGGTCCGTCTTGAGCGCACCGTAGCCCTTGCCCGCGTACTTCTGCTCCAGTTCCGCGACACCGGCTCCGGTGAGGGTGGAGTAGATGCTCAGCAGGTTGCTGATGCCCGGTTTGTTCTCGGCGTCGTAGCGAATCTCCGTGCCGGTGTCGGTGACCGCGCTCTTGACCTTCTTGGCGGTCGCCCTGGGCTCGTCGAGGAGGTTGATGAGGCCCTTCGGAGTCGATGCCGACTTGCTCATCTTGATCGACGGGTCCTGGAGGTCGTAGATCTTCGCCGTCTCCTTGAGGATGTGCGGCGCCGGGACCGTGAACGTCTGCCCGAAGCGGCCGTTGAAGCGCTCGGCGAGATCGCGCGTGAGCTCGATGTGCTGCCGCTGGTCCTCGCCGACCGGCACTTCGTTGGCCTGGTACAGCAGGATGTCGGCGACCTGGAGGATCGGGTACGTGAACAGGCCCACGGAGGCCCGGTCGGCGCCCTGCCTGGAGGACTTGTCCTTGAACTGGGTCATACGCGACGCCTCGCCGAACCCGGTGAGGCAGTTCATGATCCACGCGAGCTGCGCGTGCTCGGGGACATGGCTCTGGACGAAGAGCGTGCACCGCTCCGGGTCGAGCCCGGCGGCCAGCAGCTGGGCGGCGGCGAGCCGGGTGTTGGAGCGCAGCTCGGCGGGGTCCTGCGGAAGGGTGATCGCATGCAGGTCGACGACCGTGTAGAACGCGTCGTGGGTCTCCTGCAGGGCCACCCACTGGCGGACGGCGCCGAGGTAATTGCCGAGGTGGAACGAGCCTGCGGTGGGCTGGATTCCGGAAAGCACACGGAGAGGACGCTGCATGGCGGAGCCATTCCCCTGAGGGTGGTGGTGGGAGACGGGCGGGCGTTCAGAGGCCATGTACGCCATTCTCTCAGGTGTCGGGGGCCGCTCCGGAACTGGTCGGAAACAGGTGGGAACCGATCTGTCTCCGGCGGTGTAACAAGAGTGTGAGGACGCGGGAGGGGGGCCGCATCGTCGATGAGGCCGCGGTGATCGCACGCGTACGCGCCGGAGAGCCGGAGGCGTATGCGGAGCTGGTGCGTGCCCACACGGGCATCGCGCTCAGAGCGGCCGCGGCACTGGGCGCGGGTGCGGACGCGGAGGACGTGGTGCAGCAGGCCTTCTTCAAGGCGTACTGCACCTTGGGGCGATTTCGGGAAGGCGCGGCATTCAAGCCGTGGCTGCTCTCGATCGTCGCCAATGAGACGAGGAACACAGTGCGGACGGCGGTGCGTCAGCGGACCCTGGCCGGCCGTGAGGCCGCGCTCGTGGAGGCGGAGCCGGTGATACCCGAGTCGGCGGACCCGGCGGTCGCGGCGCTGGAGGTCGAGCGCAGGGCGGCGCTGCTGGCCGCCCTGGACCGGCTGAGCGAGGAGCACCGGCTCGTCGTGACCTACCGCTATCTGCTGGAGATGGACGAGCCGGAGACGGCCCAAGCCCTGGGCTGGCCGCGCGGGACGGTCAAGTCCCGGCTCAATCGCGCCTTGCGCAAGCTGCAGCGGCTGCTGCCGGACTTCCAGCCCCGGGAGGGAGGTGATGAGCATGAGTGAGTCGTACGAGCACGGGGGCCCGGAGTCCTCGGGCGATCGTGCCCCCGGGGAGCCGGTGCGCGGGAGCTCGGACCGGCTGCCCGACGAGTTGCGCGCGCTCGGACGGTCGCTGGACCCGCCGGGCGCGAGCGGGACCGAGTCGATGGTCGAGCGGGTGCTGGAGCAGATACTGGCCGAGCACGTGCCGGTGCCGGTGGCCGAGCCGTCGGGACCGGCGACGCGGATCCGGTCGGCTCGGCGGTGGGCGCGGCAGCGCTGGCGTTCGCTGACCGCCGCGCTGTGTGGACTGCTGACGGTGCTGGTGCTCACACCTCCGGTGCGGGCCGCGGTCGTCGGCTGGTTCGACTTCGGCGGGGTCGATGTGCGGTACAAGCCGGGGCCGCACGCTTCTCCTTCTCCGGTGCCGGGCTGCGAGCAGGGACTGACCGTGGCTGGCGCGGCGCGAAGGGCGGGGTTCGAGCCGTTGGTGCCAAGGGAGTTGGGGCGCCCGTCGGCCGCGCAGGTGTCGGCCGACCGCCGGGTCCTGTCGCTGTGCTGGGACAACGGGGACGGTGAGGTGATACGGCTCGATCAGTTCCGGGCGACGCTCTCTCCGCTGTTCTGGAAGTCGACGACGGTGCCGTACGAACCGGCCACGGTGAACGGCGACTCGGGCCTGTGGTTCGCCGAGCCCCACCGCCTCGAGCTCGCCTTGGTCGACGAGCAGGGCCACGAGTACGCCCGGACCGTCCGCACGGCGGGGCCGACGCTGCTGTGGCAGCACCGGAGGGAGCAGCGGACGCTGCGACTGGAGGGTGTGGAGTCGCGGGAGCGGGCGGTGGCTGTTGCGGAGGCCGTGGAGTAGGGGCCGTGGAGCCGGTCCATGGGACAGGCGCCGCGAAGTGGTCGGAAGTCGTGCGGGCCGAGTGGGAACCCCGGCGGGTCGGGCGGTGTACCAGAAGTGACACGGTGCGGACGGGCCGCATCGGGGATCGACTGGGGGTCCGATGAGTCCGATGCGCAGGGTTCGTGAACTGGTAGCGGCAGCCGGGGCGTTGACGGTGGCGCTCGCTCTGGTTCTGACAGGGGCGCCGACCGCGGTGGCGGGTGGGCCGACGAGTGTGCTGCTCGTATCGCCCGACAGCGCGGAGACGGCATCGCTGTACAACAGTGACGAGGACTACACGCGCCTGAGGGACCTGCTCCCCCAGGAGGGCGGCGACCTCGAGAAGTTGCGGGAGAAGCCGCCGGACCTCGATTCCATAGGCCGTCGGATCAACATCACATGGATGATCCATGACGTTTGAAGTCGTAGGTACTGCTCACGCCGGGAGCCCGTTTCGCTCTGCAGAAGCCGGACAGCCAAGGAAGCGCCGAAATCCGATGAACGGTGGCGCCTCGACAACCGAGGGGACATACATACAGATGCGAGCGCAGCCTGCTACGTCTGAGGTGCGCAGGCCCGCAGCGCAACTTGTAGCATACGGGGGCAGCCAGGCAGGGTCAATGCGCGAAGGCGCACACCCGGGGCGGATCGCCGCATACCCGGCACAAGACGACTCGCGGCCGAGCCGTATACCAGACGCCGTCTGGAGTCACGCAGGCTCAAGCAGCCCCTTCCGTGACACCACCGGACGGGCGACGCGACGCCCGGCGGGGGTCGCGGAGAGTTCCCGCGCCAGCCGTGGCTGGTGGGACCGGAACGCGGACGACTATCAGGTCGAGCACGGCACGTTCCCGGCTCCACGGGCCGGCGCTCTTCGGGCTCTTGGATGATCGGCTCCCTCGTATTAGTCTGCGGCCTCGGCCTGGCAGGGTCCGTACCGGAGCCCTTTCCCACATGACGAGCAGCATCACTCCCTGGCGGGTGGACATGGTGCACCCTGACGTGACCGGCTCCCGGAGCGTCTGGATCCTCACTCAGCTCAAGTTGGGACCTGAGGCGTCGGAGCCACCGAAGGAGATCTGGCACCGGGCGGAGAAGCCAGACGAGCTCCGGTCCCTGCTCACCGACCTCCGCGTCATGAGCAAACACCCTGAGGGGACGAACCCGGATTCGGGGCCGAAGGACGCCTCGGACGACATATCGGCAGCGGTGCCGCCCGACGCCGGGAAGACCCCTGCGGCGACGGCCACGGCCGCCACAGCGGCAGATGACGGAACCGACTGGTGGTGGGCGATACCGGGACTGGCAGCCGGAGCCGTTCTGGCGCTGCTGCTGCGGCCGTTCGCGGTGCGGTTGCCGGGGGCACTGCCTCTGGGACGGGCGAGTACGGGATGCCGGGCCTCGGCAGGAGCTGCGGGACGTTTGACCGGTGCACGGCTCAACCGGCCGGCACACGCCCCCGCCCTCTGCTGAACCGAGTTGCCTCAGCGGAGGCAATTCGGTTCAGCAGAACCCGCACCGCCTCAGCCCAGGTCGATCTCCGGGTACAGCGGGAAGCCGGCCACGAGATCGGTGGCCCGGCGGGAGATCTCGTCCGCGACCTTCGCGTCGAGCACGTGCTGGGCCTTGGAGGGGGCGCCCTTGGCGGTCGTGCCGGGCTCCGTGGTCGTGAGGACGCGGTCGATGAGACCGGCGACCTCGTCCATCTCGGCGGTTCCCAGGCCACGCGTGGTGAGGGCGGGGGTGCCGATGCGGATGCCGGAGGTGTACCAGGCGCCGTTGGGGTCGGCGGGGATGGAGTTGCGGTTGGTGACGATGCCCGAGTCGAGCAGTGCGGACTCGGCCTGGCGGCCGGTGAGGCCGTAGGAGGTGGCGACGTCGATCAGGTTGATGTGGTTGTCGGAGCCGCCGGTGACCAGCGTGGCACCGCGCCGCATCAGGCCTTCGGCGAGGGCGCGGGAGTTGTCGACGACGGCCTGGGCGTAGTCGCGGAACTCGGGGCGGCGGGCCTCGGCGAGTGCGACGGCCTTGGCGGCCATGACATGAGGAAGGGGGCCGCCGAGCACCATCGGGCAGCCGCGGTCGACCTGGTCCTTGAGGGAGTCGTCGCACAGGACCATGCCGCCGCGAGGGCCACGCAGCGACTTGTGGGTGGTGGTCGTGACGATCTGGGCGTGCGGGACGGGGTCGAAGTCGCCCGTGAGGACCTTGCCGGCGACGAGGCCCGCGAAGTGCGCCATGTCGACCATCAGCGTCGCACCGACCTCATCGGCGATCTCCCGCATGACGCGGAAGTTCACGAGACGGGGGTAGGCGGAATAGCCGGCCACGATGATCAGGGGCTTGAACTCACGAGCGGAGGTGCGCAGGGCCTCGTAGTCGATGAGGCCGGTGGTGGGGTCGGTGCCGTAGGAGCGCTGGTCGAACATCTTGCCGGAGATGTTCGGGCGGAAGCCGTGGGTGAGGTGGCCGCCGGCGTCCAGGGACATGCCGAGCATGCGCTGGTTGCCGAAGGCCTGGCGGAGCTCGGCCCAGTCGACCTCGGAGAGGTCGTTGACGTTGCGGACGCCGGCCTTCGCGAGCGCCGGGGCTTCCACGCGGTCGGCGAGGACGGCCCAGAAGGCGACGAGGTTGGCGTCGATGCCCGAGTGCGGCTGGGCGTAGGCGTGCTCGGCGCCGAAGAGTTCGCGGGCGTGCTCGGCGGCGAGGGCTTCGACGGTGTCGACGTTGCGGCAGCCGGCGTAGAAGCGGCGGCCGACGGTGCCCTCGGCGTACTTGTCGCTGAACCAGTTGCCCATGGCCAGCAAGGTGGCCGGGGAGGCGTAGTTCTCGGAGGCGATCAGCTTGAGCATCTCGCGCTGGTCGGCGACCTCCTGGCCGATGGCGTCGGCGACCCGGGGCTCGACGGCGCGGATCACTTCGAGGGCGCTGCGGAAGGCGGTGGATTCGGTGGAGAGGGGTGCAGAGTTGTCAGACATCAGGGACCTCCGGACGTGGCGTTCAGCGTTCACGGTTCGGCCCAGGCGCACGGCACTTGTTCGTCACGGGCCGCTCCCCGATGGTCGGTCCCATCCCAGCGCGCCAGTCACGGCCCGCCGATCAGCCTACCGGGCCTCCCCGATCACAGATCCCCGAGTCCATCATGCGAGCGACGGCGCGAGGGACGATACGAGCGACGATGGGAATGCGCCTCAGACCGCCCGGATCCCTGAGAACCGGATCCCTGAGAAAGCGTGCCGTGAGGAGGGGAGATCCCGTGACCCGTACGGAGGCGCTGATCGCCTCGGCCGAAGCGCACAGCGCGCACAACTACCACCCGCTGCCGGTCGTCGTGGCCACGGCGGACGGGGCGTGGATGACGGATGTCGAGGGGCGCCGTTTTCTCGACCTGCTGGCGGGATACTCCGCGCTCAATTTCGGTCACCGCAACAGACGGCTGATCGAGGCGGCCAGAGCGCAGCTGGAGCGGGTGACGCTGACGTCCCGGGCGTTTCATCATGACCGGTTCGCCGAGTTCTGCGCGCGGCTGGCGGAGCTGTGCGGCATGGAGATGGTGATGCCGATGAACACCGGCGCGGAGGCGGTGGAGTCGGCCGTGAAGACCGCACGCAAGTGGGGGTACCGGGTCAAGGGCGTGCCCGACCAGATGGCGAAGATCGTAGTGGCGGGCGACAACTTCCACGGGCGTACGACGACGATCATCAGCTTCTCCACGGACGCTGAGGCGCGGGCAGACTTCGGTCCGTACACGCCGGGCTTCGAGATCGTGCCGTATGGCGATCTGACCGCGATGCGCGAGGCGGTCACTGAGAACACGGTCGCCGTGCTGTTGGAGCCGATTCAGGGCGAGGCGGGGGTGCAGGTGCCGCCAACGGGTTATCTCGCGGGCGTACGGGAGTTGACGCGGGAGCGGAATGTCCTGTTCATCGCGGATGAGATCCAGTCGGGGCTGGGGCGGACGGGCAGGACCTTCGCGTGTGAGCACGAGGGGGTGGTGCCGGACGTGTATGTGCTGGGGAAGGCGCTCGGGGGCGGGGTCGTGCCGGTGTCGGCGGTGGTGTCGAGCGCCGAGGTGCTCGGGGTGTTCCGTCCCGGTGAGCATGGTTCGACGTTCGGCGGGAATCCGCTGGCCTGTGCGGTGGCGATCGAGGTCATCGCCATGCTGCGGTCCGGGGAGTTCCAGGCGCGGTCCCGGGAGCTGGGGGAGCATCTGCATCGTGATCTGGCGGTGTTGCGCGACATGGGCAGGGTGACGCAGGTCCGGGGGCGCGGGCTGTGGGCGGGGATCGACATCGCCCCGGCCTACGGCACGGGCCGGGAGGTTTCCGAGAAGCTGATGGACCGGGGTGTGCTGGTCAAGGACACCCACGGGGTCACCATCCGGATCGCGCCGCCGCTGGTGATCAGCAAGGAGGACCTGGAGTGGGGACTCGCCCAGCTCCGGGCGGTCCTGAGGGCGTAGCGCGACGAGTCGCGGGGGACCGTCACAGAATCACATGCGGCAGAAAACGCGCGTACTCGTCCGTCACCAGCCCCGACGACTCGCGGATGCCGAGCCCCGCCGACTCGTGCTCGACGACCCACGCGCCGAGGACGACACGGTTGCCGCCGAAGGAGGGAAGGGGGGCCAATTCCTGGTAGCAGCAAGGCTCTTCACGGATCACGGGGGCGTTTCCGGGTTTGTGGACCGTGACGCCGGCGCCCTCGCGGCCGAGGAGGGGCTTGGCGACGTAACCGGCGGTGGTGGCGAGTTCGCGAGGCCCGTCGAGATGGGCGGGGAGGAGGTTCGGGTGGTCCGGGTAGAGCTCCCAGAGGATGGCGAGGAGCGCCTTGTTGGACAGGAGCATCTTCCAGGCGGGTTCGATCCACATCGTCGAGCCCGTGGCGCCGCCGTTGTCGAGGGTGTCAAGGACGTGCACGCCGAAGCGGTCGGTGGTCAGCCACTCCCAGGGATAGAGCTTGAAGCAGCTGCGGATGAAGCGGAGTTGCTTGTCGACGAAGCGGCCGGAGAGGCGGTCCCAGCCGATCTCCTCCATGGCGATCCAGTCGGTCTCCAGGCCGGCCTGTTCCGCGGTCTCCTTCAGATACGCGACGGTCATCAGGTCCTCGCCGAGTTCGTCGGCGGCGGAGTGCGCGAAGTAGAGCGGGCTGCCCGGCGGGAGGAGGGCGGACTGTTTCTTCCAGGCGTCGGCGAGGCGTTCGTGGAGGGAGTTCCACTGATCGGCGCCGGGGAAGCGTTCTTCCATCCAGAACCACTGGGGACTGGCGGCCTCGACCAGCGAGGTCGGCGTATCGGCGTTGTACTCGAGGAGTTTCGCGGGGCCGGTGCCGTCGTAGCGGAGGTCGAACCGGCCATAGAGGGCGGGGAGTTCGGACCGCCGCTGCCAGGCCTCGGCGACCGCTTCGGCCACCCGGGGATCGGTGATGCCGAGGTCGCCGAAGCGGTCCCGCTCGACGATGTGCGCGGCGGCGGCCAGGCACATGCGGTGGAGTTCCTCGACGACCGCCTCCAGGGCCTCGACCTCCGGCAGCGAGAAGACGTAGTACGCGCTCTCGTCCCAGTACGGGCGCAGGGTGTCGTCGGGGTAGCGGGTGAGGGGATAGATCAGCCCCTGCTCCTCGACCGTCTGCTGCCAGCCGGGGCGGGGCGTGAGGGTGCGGCGTTCCATGGCTGTCGTTCTCCGGCGCCGGTCAGCCGCCGCCGCTGCCGGAACCCGAGCAGCCGAAGCCGTCGCGGTCGACGGCATCGCTGCGGCTGAAGGTGCCGTAGTCGGCGTACCGGCCGTCGACGTCGGCGTCGTAGTACCAGGCGGCGTCGGTACCGGAACGCTCGCCCGTGCTGCTCGACCTGCGGCTCTTGCCGGACGTACTGGAGCCCGACTTGCAGTTCTTGTCGCCGATGATCTTGTAGCCGTTGGCGTAGTCGTAGCTGTCGCGGTCCACGCAGCGGCGGTCGGGGTCGGATCCGCATGAGGTGAGGGCGGCGGCTATGACGCCCATTCCACCGAGCACGACCGTGCTCGACCGCAAACGCCTGCGCTGATCTGCCATGGTGTCTCCCCGTTGGGCTTTCTCGGGCCCGTCCGACTGTCCGTACCGTCCTGTCCGTTCGTCCGGGATTAGCGTAGTGATCCACTGAGCCGATGACACAATCCGGCCGCCCGCAGCCAGCGGACCCAACCACACCAACCCACCGGGGCTAAGGCAGCACCCTGCACAGTGCGTCCAGCGCACCCGCCCAGGCGTGGTCCGGAGGTGTGCCGTAGCCCACGACAAGGGCGTCGTGCGGTTCAGCCGCAACGGCAGCGTCCTCGTGGCGGTAGCGGTTCAGGCCGTGCAGCAACAGGCCCTGCCAGCCCGCCGCCCGGATCACCGACTGCTCGGTGCCGGGCGGGAGTTGGAGGACTGCGTGGAGGCCTGCGGCGATACCGGTGGCCCGCACCGACGGAGCATGGGGCGCGAGCGCCGCTACGAGCTGGTCGCGGCGGCGGCGATAGCGCAGACGGGACGCGCGGACGTGACGGTCGTACGCGCCCGAGGTGATGAACTCCGCCAGGGTCAGCTGGTCCAGGACCCCGCACGACCAGTCCGTGCCGCCCTTCGCCGACACGACCTCCGACGCCAGCGACGGCGGCAGGACCAGCCAGCCGAGCCGCAGCCCCGGTGCCAGGGACTTGCTCGCGGTGCCCACGTACACGACGCGGTCCGGGTCGAGGCCCTGGAGCGCGCCCACCGGCTGACGGTCGTAGCGGAACTCCCCGTCGTAGTCGTCCTCCAGGATCAGCCCGCCGGTCCGCCGCGCCCAGTCCACGACGGCGGCCCGCCGGTCGGGCCGCAGCGGCACGCCCATCGGGAACTGGTGCGAGGGGGTGAGCAGGACTGCCCCCGCCCCCGTTCCCGCCAAGCCGCCGGTACCCGTTCCCAGTTCGTCGAACGGAAGCGGCACAGTCCGCAGCCCCGCCGCCTCCGCCACTCCCCAGTGCACGTCGAGCCCGTACGACTCCACGGCGAGCGAGCGCAGCCCTCGTTGCCGCAGTACAGCGGCGAGCAGCCGCAAACCGTGCACGAAGCCGGAACAGATGACGATGCCGTCGGGGTCGGTACGTACTCCGCGGGCGCGGGCGAGGTAGGCGGCGAGGGCGGTGCGGAGTTCGACGCGGCCCCGTGGGTCGCCGTAGCCGAGAGCGTCGTGAGGTGCCGAGGACAGCGCGCGGCGGGCCGACTTGAGCCACTCGGCGCGGGGGAAGGAGGCGAGGTCGGGGTTGCCGGGTTCGAGGCTGTGCGTCGGTCCGCGGGCCGAGCGAGGCCGGGGCGCGGTCGCCGAATCCGGCGCCACCACGGCCCGTTCCGCGACCCGCGTGCCCGACCCCTGGCGCGCGGTGAGCCAGCCCTCGGCGACGAGATCGGCGTACGCGTCGGCGACGGTGTTGCGCGCGATACCGAGGTCGGCGGCGAGCGACCGCGACGACGGCAGCCGCGTCCCCGGTGCGAGCCGCCCGCTCCGCACCGCCTCGCGCAAGGCGTCCGTGAGCCCTCGGCGCAGGCCGGGGCCGGTGAGTTCGACATGCAGGTCGACGCCCAAAGTGGCCCAGGATTTCGCCATGGAAATGGACCATACTCCTGGGCTATTCGAGCCGTAGGGTCGCAGTCATGACGACGAACGAGACGACCGACAACACGACCAGCAACACGACCGACACCACCTCGTACGTCCCCGAACACACCCCCCGGCTCGCGTGGGCCAAACTCGCGCCCGACGTCTACAAGGCCATGATCAGGCTCGACACGGCGGCCCGGCAGGGCGTCGACCCCGTGCTCCTGGAGCTGGTGAAGATCCGCGCGTCGCAGATCAACCACTGCGCCTTTTGCGTCGACATGCACTCCAAGGACGCGCTCGCGGCCGGCGAGAGTGTCGAGCGGATCATCCAGCTCAGCGCGTGGGAGGAGTCGCAGCACTTCTACACGGCGAAGGAAGTCGCGGCGCTCGCGCTGACCGAGGCGGTCACGGTCCTCACGGACGGTTTCGTGCCGGACGAGGTGTACGACGTCGCCGCCAAGCAGTTCGACGAGGCCGAGCTGGCGCAGCTGATCGCCGCGATCACGGTGATCAACGCATGGAACCGGTTCGGCGTGACCTGCCGTATGGTCGCGGGGCACTACCAGGCGGGCGAGCACAGGTGACGGCTCGCACGCAGGTCCTCGATCCCGAGGTCGGCAAGGCCATGTCCGCGCTGAGCGCCGCCGCGAAGAAGGGCCTGGGCGACTCCGGGCTCGCCGAGCTGGTGCAGATCCGCGCCTCACAGCTCAACCACTGCGCGTTCTGCCTCGACATGCACCTCGAACTGGCCCGCAAGCACGGCGTGAGCGAGAAACAGCTCGACCTTCTTTACGCCTGGGAGGAGGCGGAGGACCTCTACAGCGAGCGCGAGCGGGCCGCGCTCGCGCTGACCGAGGCGGTCACGGTCCTCACGGAAGGCTTCGTGCCGGACGACGTGTACGAGCGGGCGGCGCGGCACTTCGACGACGCCCGACTCGCGCATCTGATCGGTCTGATCACCGTTATCAACGGGTGGAACCGGCTGATGGTCAGCCGACGCATCCCGCCGGGAGGCCGCGCATGGTGAGCAAGGTCGAGACGTTCCGCGCGCTGCACCAGGGCCGCGCGCCGGGCGATCCGCTGGTCCTCCCGGGCCCGTGGGACGCCGTCAGAGCGCGGGGCTTCGAGACGCCGGCCCTTGCGTTCACACTGCCCACCTGCAGGTTAAACAATCGTTAGACAGTTGCTCGACACGGCGGTACGCTGATGAGCATGGCGAGCACCATAGGGTTCAGGCCCACCGAAGAGGACGAGCGCATCATTAAGTCCGCCATGCGCGAGGGCGACAGCACCAGCGACGTGATCCGCCGTGCGCTGCGGCTCCTGGAGCGTGAGGCATGGCTGACGCAGGCCCGTGCCGACGCGGAACGTCTGGCAGACGAGGACTTGTCAACTGAAGAGGACGCCTGGTGATCCGGGGAGCCGTGTACCGGGTCGACCTCGGCGACGCCAAACGGGGGCACGAGCAGCGCGGCAAGCGGTACGGCCTCGTGATGAGCCCGTCCTCGATGCCGTGGAACGTTGCAACGGTCATCCCCACGTCCACTGGCGCGCAGCCCTCGGTGTTCCGGCCGGAGCTGGACATCGCGGGCACCCGGACCCGACTGCTGGTGGACCAGATCCGTACTGTCGACGTCAGGTACATCCACGGTGACCCGGTCCACTACCTCGATCGTGACGAGATGGCCGAGGTCGAACACGCCCTCGGCCGCTATCTGGGCCTCTGATGAGCCGGGCGCCCCGTCAGAAAGGGTGCTCGTTCAACACGTGGAGGGCTACTTGGGCAGCCACGCCTTCCACGTCGACTCGTGGCTGTCCACCCACTTCTTGGCCGCCTCCTCAGGAGTCAGCTTCTCCTCGGCGATCATCAGGGAGACCTCGTTCTGGTCCTCGGTCGTCCACTTGAACTTCTTCAGGAAGGCCGCCGCCTTGCCGCCGCCACGCGCGAAGTCCGCGTTGAGGTACTTCTGCAGCGGGGTGTGCGGGTAGGCGCAGGCGACCTTCTTCGGGTCGGCGTCGCAGCCCTCCTTGTACGCGGGCAGCTTCACCTCGGTCATCGGGACCTTCTCGAAGAGCCACTGCGGGGTGTACCAGTACGTCAGGAAGGGCTTCTTCTCCTTGGCGAACTGCCTGATCTGCGTGATCTGGGCCGCCTCCGAACCGGCGAACACCACCTGGTAGTCCAGGTCCAGGTTCTGCACCAGCGCCTTGTCGTTCGTCACGTACGAGGGCGAACCGTCCAGCAGCTGCCCCTTGCTCCCGCTCTCCGCGGTGCGCAGCTGGTCGGCGTACTTGTTGAGGTTCTTCCAGTTCGTGACGTCGGGGTGCTGCTTGGCGAAGTACGTCGGGACGAACCAGCCGATGTGCCCGGTGACCCCGAGGTCACCGCCGCGCGCGATCGTCTTCTTGTCCTTGACGTACCGCTGCTCCTCCTCGGGGTGCCCCCAGTCCTCCAGGATGGCGTCGATCCGCCCCTGGCTGAGCGCATCCCAAGCGGGCACCTCGTCGACCTGCACGGTGTCGACGCGATAGCCGAGCTCGTGCTCCAACAGATACTGCGCGACCGCCACGTTGGCCTGCGCGCCCACCCAGGACTGCACGGACAGGGTGACCGTCCTGGAGCCCGCCACAGCCGCGAAGGGCGAGGCCTGCTTGGTCATGTCGGCGGCTCCGCAGCCGGTCAGCATCAGCAGGGCGGACACACCGGCAACGGCCGAGAGCATCTTCGTACGCATCTCAGGCCCCCTTCCTCGTACGGCGTTCCGTCGGCTGGGTCACCCGGTCGAGCATCAGGCCGAGGCAGACGATCGCCGCACCGGCCACAAGGCCGGTCGCCAGGTCGCCCTGGGCGAGCCCGAACACGACGTCGTAGCCGAGCGCGCCACCTCCGACCAGGCCGCCGATGATGACGACGGCGAGGACCAGGACGACGCCCTGGTTGACGGCGAGGAGCAGTGCCGGGCGGGCCAGCGGCAGCTGCACCTGCCTCAGTTGCTGCCAGCTCGTCGCGCCCAGCGAGCGTGAGGACTCCATCGCGGCAGGGTTCACCTGGCGCAGGCCCTGCGTGGTGATGCGGACGACGGCGGGCAGGGCGTAGACGACCGCCGCGGCCACGGCGGGTGCGCGGCCCACTCCGAAGAGGGCCACCACCGGGATCAGATACACAAACTGCGGCATGGTCTGGAACACGTCCAGTACGGGGCGCAGCAGCCGTTCGACGCGCTCGCTGCGCGCGGCCGCGATGCCGATCGCGAAGCCCACGACCAGCGTCACCGTCACGGCCGCGAGCACCTGCGAGAGCGTGTCGAGCGACTGGTTCCACACGCCGAGCACCCCGATCGCGGCCATCGCGAGGACGGCGGTGAGTGCCGTCTGCCAGGTGCCGATGAGCCACGCGAGCGTGGCGACGATCAGCAGAACCGACCACCAGGGCAGCCCCTGCAGGCCGTCCCGCACGGGGTTGAGGACCGAGGTGGTGAAGTGTCCCGCCCAGTCGGCGGTGCCGCCCACGTAGGGGACGCCGGAGTAGAGGTGGTCGGTCATCCAGTCGACAGCGCGGTTGACCGGCTCGGCGATGTTCACGATCCAGGTCTCGGGCCAGTCGAGGCGGTCCGTGAAGCGTCCGGCGAGGGCCACGGCCACCGCGCCGGCAGCCGCGTAGAGCCACAGCTTCGGACCGGACTCGGAGGGCTCGGCGTCCCCGGCTTGTTCTCCGGCCGCCGCCGTCACACGGTCCAGGACGACCGCGAGCAGCACGATGGGGATCCCGGCGGCGAGCGCGGCGCCGACGTCGACCGAGCCGAGCGCCTGGTAGACGCGGTCACCGAGGCCGGCCGCGCCGATGACGGACGCGATGACCGCCATCGACAGGGCCATCATGATCGTCTGGTTGAGGCCGAGGAGAAGTTCCTTGCGGGCGAGCGGCAGACGGGCGGTGAGCAGCCGCTGCCGCGCGGTGGTGCCCATGGACTCGACGGCCTCCATCACGCCCCCGTCGGCGCCGCGCAGGCCCAGCGCGGTGAGCCGGGCCATCGGCGGGGCCGCGTACACGACGGTGGCGAGGACCGCGGCCGGGACGCCCATGCCGAAGACGAGGACGACCGGCAGGAGGTACGCGTAGGCCGGGAAAACCTGCATGGTGTCGAGTACGGGACGCAGCGCGCGGTACGTGCGGTCGGAGAGCCCGGCGGCGAGGCCGAGCAGCACGCCGAGCACGACGGACGCGAGGACCGCGACCACCATGAGCGCGAGCGTCTGCATGGTGGGAACCCACATGCCGAGCAGCCCGCAGGCCAGGAAGGCGACACCCGTGCCGGCCGCCAGCCGCACCCCGGCCACGCGCCACGCGATGAGCGCCGCCGCGGCCGTGACGCCCGCCCAGCCCGCGGCGAGCAGGACGAGGTAGACGCCGCGGACGGAGATGACGACCGCGTTGGAGATGTGCCCGAAGAAATAGAGGAACAGCGGGTGGCTGTCGCGGTTGTCGATGACCCAGTCGCTCACCTTGCCCAGCTGTTCGGAGAAGTCGACGGTCAGGGCGTCGGGCCAGGCGCCGCTCGCCCAGCGGGCATCGGCGAGTGGCACGAGGACCGCCGCCACGAGGGCCAGCAGGAGGAGCTTGCCGACGACGCGGTTCCTCAGGAGCCCGGTGACACCGGTCTGGGGGACGGGCGCGGTGGCGGTGGCCATCAGACCACCTCCTTGGAGCCCGTCTCTGCCGCGGCCGTGGACTGCGTCCCGGCCACGACCCCGAGCAGCCGCTCGTGGTCGACCACGCCGACGCAGCGGCCGTCGTCCATGACCCGCGCGGGGAATCCGCTGCGGGTGACGGCCTCGATGGCCTCGGACACGGTCGCCTCCGGGGCGAGAGCCGGACCTTGCCCGGTTTCGTCGTCGCCGGCGGGCCGCATGGCCGTACGGACCGTCATGACCTGCTCGCGCGGCACGTCCCGGACGAATTCGCGTACGTAGTCGTCGGCGGGCGAGCCGACGATCTCCTCCGGCGTGCCGAGCTGGACGACGCGGCCGTCGCGCATCAGGGCGATGCGGTCGCCCAGGCGCAGGGCCTCGTTCAGGTCGTGGGTGATGAAGACCATCGTGCGGCCCTCCTCGCGGTGCAGCCGGATGACCTGCTCCTGCATATCGCGCCGGATCAGCGGGTCGAGCGCGCTGAACGGCTCGTCGAACAGCAGCACTTCGGGGTCCACGGCGAGCGCCCGCGCAAGCCCGACCCGCTGCTGCTGGCCGCCCGAGAGCTGCCCCGGCCGCCGCTGCTCCATGCCCTCAAGGCCGACCTTGGCGACGACCTCCTGCGCCTTTTTCCGGCGTTCGCCCTTCCCGATGCCCTGGATCTCCAGTCCGTACGCGACGTTGTCGAGCACGGAGCGGTGCGGCAGCAGCCCGAAGTGCTGGAAGACCATCGAGGCGCGGTGGCGGCGCAGTTCGCGCAGGCGCGTCCTGTCCATGGCGCGGACGTCCTCGCCGTCGATCGTGAGCGTCCCGGCGGTCGGCTCGATGAGGCGCGTGAGGCAGCGTACGAGTGTGGACTTGCCCGAGCCGGACAGGCCCATCACGACGAAGACCTCGCCCTTGCCGACTTCGAAGCTCACATCGCGGACGGCGGCGGTGCAGCCGGTACGGGCGCGCAGCTCGGCGGCGTTCAGCGCGCCGAGTTCCGGGTCGCCGGGTATGCGCTCGGCCTTCGGCCCGAAGACCTTCCACAGGCCGTCGACGGAGAAGACGGGTTCAACAGTGGTGGTGGTGGTCTTGGTGGGAGTTGACGTGGTCATCACTCGCCACCCCCGATCAGGTCGACGCACTTCTCCCCGACCATGAGCACCCCGATCATCGGGTTCACCGCGGGCATCGTCGGGAAGACGGAGGCGTCGGCGATCCGGATGCCGTCCAGACCGCGAATTCTCAACTGCGGGTCGACGACCGCCAGTTGGTCGTCGAGGGCGCCCATCCGGCAGGTGCCCGCCGGGTGGTACACCGTGTGGGCCACCGACCGCGCGTACACGCTGAGCTGCTCGTCACCCGTGACGTCGGGACCAGGGGCCACCTCGCGCTTCAGCCAGCCCGCCAGCGGCTCGGACTTGGCGATCTCGCGGGCGATCCTGATCCCGTCGACGAGGGTGCGGCCGTCGTAGTCGTCCTCGTCCGTGAAGTAGCGGAAGTCGAGGGCGGGCTTCTCGGCCGGGTCGGCGCTGGTCAGGTAAAGCCGGCCGCGACTGCGCGGCTTGGGGATGTTCGGAGTCATGGAGACGCCGTGGGCCGGCCGTTCGTACCCCAGCCGTTCCGGGTTGTCCGTGAACGGAACTTGGTAGAAGTGGAACATCAGGTCCGGGCCCGGCTGTTCGGGATCCCGGCGCACGAACAGGCCCGCGTCGGAGTCCATCGCGGAGTTCTCGGGAATCGGCCCGTTCGTCTCCCAGACGATCACCGACTCCGGGTGGTCGAGCAGGTTCTCGCCGACGCCAGGCAGGTCATGCCCGACGGGGATGCCGAGCGCCTCCAGGTCGCGGGCGGGCCCGATACCGGAGTGCAGGAGGAGCCTGGGCGAGTCCACGGCGCCCGCACACAACAGGACTTCGTTCTCCGCGCGTACGAGGATCTCCTCGCCGTCCTTGGTCCGTACGTGCACGCCGCGCGCCCGCGTCCCGTCGAGCTCCAGTTTGTACGCCCAGGTCTCCAGCAGGATCGTCAGGTTCGGGCGGTCCAGGAAGGGGTGGAGGTAGGCGACCGACGCACTCGAGCGCTTGTTGTTCTCCGGGTGGTACGCGAGGTCGAAGAAGCCGACACCCTCGCTGAACGGCTTCTTGTTGAAGCCCTCGACGCGCGGCACGCCCAGCGTGGCCTGGGCGGCGTCGACGAAGTCGCGGGCGATGGCGTTCCGGTCCTTCTCGTCGACGGCGACGATGTTGTTGCGCAGCCGGGCGTAGTACGCCTCCATCGGCACCGCGCCCCAGCCCTTGGCACCGGCCGTCTCCCACTCGTCCCAGTCGGACGGCAGCGGCTTGAACGCGATCAGCGTGTTGTGCGAGGAGCAGCCGCCGAGCACCCGGGCGCGGCTGTGCCGGATGAACGAGTTGCCGCGCGGCTGCCGGGTCGTCGGGTAGTCGTAGTCCAGCTCCCCGCCGAGCAGCCCCATCCAGCGGCGCAGGGTGAGAACGTCGTCGCGGCCTACGTCGGTGGGGCCGCCCTCGATGACGGCGACGGTGACGTCCGGGTCCTCGGTCAGCCGGGAGGCGATGACGGAGCCGGCGGTACCGCCGCCGATGACGACGTAGTCGTAGGTGTGCTCGTGGTCGGGCATGGGCTGCTCAGGCATGGGGGGATTACTCCTCGAAGTCGTTCAAGGTGCTGCGCTCGGGCGCGGGGACGGGGCGGGACGAGAGCCGGGGCATGGGCTGGCCCGGTGACTCGCGAACGGGGGCGGCATCCCGGAGTCCGGGGGCCCGGCGTCAGCCCGCGAACCACCGCACCGGCTTCGGCGCGAGGTTCTGGTACACGTGCTTGGTCTCGCGGTACTCGGCGAGACCGGCGGGCCCGAGCTCCCGCCCGACGCCGCTCTTGCCGAAGCCGCCCCACTCCGCCTGCGGGAGGTACGGGTGGAAGTCGTTGATCCAGACGGTGCCGTGCCGCAGCCGTCCGGCGACGCGCCGGGCGCGGCCCGCGTCGGCGGTCCAGACGCCGCCCGCGAGCCCGTACTCGGTGTCGTTGGCGAGCGCGACGGCCTCGTCCTCCGTACGGAACGTCTCGACGGTCAGTACGGGACCGAAGATCTCCTCGCGTACCACCTTCATCTCGCGGTGGCACTGGTCGAGGACGGTGGGCTCGTAGAAATACCCGGTGGCGGGCCGCTCTGCCGACGGTTCGGGCCGCTTGCCGCCGGCCCGCAGCACCGCGCCCTCTGCCAGGGCGGAGGCGACGTACGCCTCGGTCTTCTCCCGCTGCTGCTCGGACACCAGCGGCCCGCACTCGACGCCGTCCTCGGTGCCGCGGCCGAGCCGGATCCTGCCGGCCCGGCGGGCGAGTTCGGCGACGAAGCGTTCGCGTACGGACTCCTCGATGATGAGGCGTCCGCCGGCGGAGCAGACCTGCCCGCTGTGGATGAACGCGGCGTTCAGGGCCTGGTCGACGGCGGTGTCGAAGCCTTCCTCCGTGGCGCAGGCGTCGGCGAAGACGACGTTGGGGTTCTTGCCGCCGAGTTCGAGAGCGACCTTCTTCACGGTGACGGCGGCGGCCTGCGCCACTTTGATCCCGCTGATGAGACCTCCGGTGAAGGAGACGAGGTCGACACCGGGGTGCTCGGCGAAGCGGGCGCCCACGGTGTGCCCGGGGCCGGTGACGATGTTCGCGACCCCCTCGGGCAGGCCGGCCTCTTCGAGCAGTTCCACGAGGGCGATCGTGGTCAGCGGCGTGATCTCGCTGGGCTTGATGACGAAGGTGTTCCCGGCGGCGAGCGCGGGCGCGACCTTCCAACTCGCCTGAAGCAGCGGATAGTTCCAGGGTGTGATCATGGAGCACACGCCGATGGGTTCGTGCACGACGACGCTGTGGATGTCGTCGGAACCGGCGTCGACGACCCGGCCGCCGCCCTCACCCACGACGAGATCGGCGAAGTACCGGAAGGCGTCGGCGACACAGTCGATGTCGACGCGCCCCTCTTCGAGCGTCTTGCCCGCGTCCCGGCTCTCCAGCAGCCCGAGCCGCTCCCGGTCGCGCACGAGGAGATCGGCGACGCGACGAAGCAGGGCGGCGCGTTCGGCGACGGGGGTGCGGGGCCAGGGCCCTTCGTCGAAGGCGCGGCGGGCGGCCTCGATGGCCGCGTCCGCATCCCGGCCGTCACCCTCCGCAACCACGGCGAACGGTTTGGCGTCCGCCGGGTCGAGCACCTCGCGGGTGTCCCCCGAGACGGCTTCTCGCCACTCCCCAGCCACGTGAATCGTGTGCTGCGCCTGTCGTTCCGCTGGTCCCGCCATGATCGGTGCGCCTTTCGTTCCTGTTCCACGCTCGTGTGGCACGCCTGTGCCGCTGCCACGGAGCGGGTTGCCCCTGCCCTGGGCTGGGGAATACATGCACCTTCCGTGGCCGAAAGTGCGCTTCGTCACTACGGGCAGGGTCCGCTGGCGCGGCGCCCTGCCCGAAACTGGGGGCTGCCGCCCCCAGGCCCCCCACCAGGGGTGGGGTGACAAGTCGTGTCGCGGCTGTGGGTGCATTGTGGCTTGTCGCGCCCCGCGGCGGAGCCGCTGATGTCACAGCCCCGCGCCCCTGGGGTGCGTGCGTGGGTGCGGGGACGCGGGCCGGTGCGTCAGCCCGCCGCAGGCCGAGCATACGACCCGGTGTCGGTACACCGTGCGGGTGACCTGAGACAGAACCTAAGCGACGGGCATACGACGCACCGGCCCACGTCCCCTCCCGCCGGTGGGAAGCTGCGGGTAGTCGGGGGTACGGGCTTTTTCCCAGGGCGCGTGCCCTTCCGGAGCCCGGGCTTGCTCGGGGCGCCGGGCTTTCCCGGGACGCCGGGCTTTCCCGGGACGCCGGGAGTCGCAGGCCTTTGCTTTTAAGGGGCGCGGGGAACTGCGCGACCAGCCACGACGCCCCCGCAGCCGCGACACGACATGTCACCCCCACCCCCTGGCGGGGACCTGGGGGCGCAGTACCCCTGCCACCTACTTCGGACAATTCATGGGTTCCCCTTACGCCTCCCGGCACCTTTGACTAAAGTCAAAGAAATATGGAGCCAGTGTCCACAGAGCATGTGACCACCCTTCGGCGCTTCAACCGCTACTTCACCCGGCGTATCGGCGCACTCGACGACCACTACCTGGGCCAGGACCGGCCGCTCGGCGAGGCCCGGCTTCTGTACGAGATCGGGGACGGGGCCTCGCTGCGCGAGCTGCGCAGCCGACTCGGCCTGGACGCCGGGTACTTGAGCCGGATGGTGAAGGCCCTGGAGGCGCAGGGCCTGGTGCGGATCACCGTGCATCCGCGGGACACCCGGCTGCGGCTAGCGGAGCTGACCCAGGCCGGACGGGTCGAGGTGAAGGAGCAGAACCGGCGGGCCAATCGCCTCGCCGAAGGCCTGCTCGACGGGCTGACGCCGGCCCAGCGTGGGCAGTTGACCGAGTCCCTCGGCACCGCCCAGCGGCTGCTCAGGCTCGCCGCGATCACGGTCGAGCTCGTCGACGGAGCCGCCCCGGAGGCCCGCGCCTGCCTCGACGCCTACGCCGCCGACATCGACGTCCGCTTCCCCGAGGGCTACGACCGGGCGGCCCTCGTCCAGCCGCACGAGGCGTCGGGGGACACGGGCGCCTTCCTCGTCGCGTACGAGGAGGGCCGTCCCGTGGGATGCGCGGCCCTGCGGCGGCTCGAACCGGGCGTCGGCGAGATCCGGCATGTATGGGTGCACCCGGACGCCCGCCGCCTCGGCCTCGCCCGCCGCCTGCTCGCCGAGCTGGAGCGGCAGGCCGTGGAGCGCGGCTACGGAGTCGTACGCCTCGACACGCACGCCTCACTCAGCGAGGCACAGGCGATGTACCGGGCATGCGGATACACCGAGATCCCCCGCTACAACGACGACGTGTACGGGGCGTACTGGTTCGAGAAGTCCCTGGACAAGCCGCGCGTCATTCCGTGACCGGTTCCGGGCACACCATGGCCGGTGGGCAGAACCAGGCCAACGCCGTTTCCAGTACCTCCCGTTCGTCGTCGAAGCCGTCCGACTCCGGGCCGTAGGAGGTGATCGCGTACAGCTTGCCGTCCGTGGATTCGAAGCGGTGGTCGACGACGTGCCAGGTGCCGATCTCCTCCTCGCCCCTGAGGGAGTCGGCGAGGTATTCGAGGCGGGCGGCGGGGAGTCCGCTGTCCTCCGGGTTTTCTAGGGAGAGCTGCTCGAAGCCGTCGGGCTTGGGGGTGTCGGCGGACACGAACTCCTGGAGCGATTCCTCCGGGCTGGCTTCCAGCACCTCGTAGATCTGAAGGCGGCGGGAACCGTCCGCGCTGCGGTAGTTGACGACGTCGAAGCCGTGGATGGAGTCGGCCGTCTGCCGGTTCTCGACCCAGTCCTCCTGGACGGCCACGCGGAAACCCTCCTCGTCCTGCACGGGCTCGTATCCGAGAGGCAGTGTGGCCGTCGGGCTCGGGGACGCCGGGTCCCCGGTGCCCGTACCCCCGCCCGGGTCGCCGTTCGTTTCCCCGCTCTGTCCGGGCGCCGGGGTCTCGCGGGCCGTGAAGTACCCCCGCGGTCCCGGCTCGTCCTTCCAGCCCAGCGCCCACGTGCCGAAGGCCAGTGAGCAGACCGCGAGGACCACGACGGCGCCGCGCAGCGCCTGGCGCTGGCGTACTTCGTCGCGCCGCTGATCCACGACGATCTGCTGTTCCTCTTCGGGCCCCGCCCAGTCCTGACGGTCGGCGTCGAAGACCCTCACCATCGTTGGACCCTCACCATCGTTGTCCCTGCGCCATCGTTGTCCCTCCGGCTCAGCCGAGCAGCTGGGTGATCGCCTGGGTGACGGCGGTCACGGACGCGGCGGTCGCCGCGGCGGGACCGTAGGCCGCGAGACGGTCGCGGAGCCGGGTGAGCGGTCCTGGCGCGCTGCGCCCGGTGCGGGCGATCTCGCCCTCCACCTCCGCCAGTTCGGCGCCGAGGGCCTCGCTTTCGGTCGTACGCTCCTGCTGCCCGAGTTCGGTGCGCAGCGCCCGTACGGCGGTGAGCAGCTCCCCGTACCCCGGCTCGGCGGATACAGCCGTGTAGTTGACGGACTCGGCCTTGCCGTTCTCGCCGAAGGCCTGGGAGCCCCCGCTGATCGAACCGATGTGGATCTGCGGCCCGCCGCCCGTCCCCCCGCTCGCTCCCCCGTCGGTGCTCATACCGTGCTCCTCTCCGTGTGCGTGGCCTGGCCGTGCGAGCCCGTGGCGAGGGCGCCGCCGGACATCTCGTTGATGTAGAGCCCGCTGTTGTGGATGTTGGTGATGTTCTGTTCCAGGCGGTCGGTGCGGTAGCCGTGGGCCTGGAGGGCGTCCCGTACGCCTTCGCCGATCCGGTCCTGGAGGGTCCTGATGTAGCGGGCGACGTCCATCTCCTGGAAGAGGGACAGCTCGTCGGTGCAGGCCAGCTCGCGCAGCGAGACCAAGGGCGCGTCGGGCGCGGCCTGTTCGGGACGGGCCGACGACTGCCGCAGTGCGGAGCTCAGGGTGCGCAGGGCCGCGATCCCCGTCGCCAGGCCGACCGAGGGGGCGTCGATGAGGGCGCGGACGGCGTCCCGCAGCGGACCTTCCGGCGGGCGCCCGACGATGGCGTCGATCTGCCGGAACTCCGGCACGATCGGCCCCAGCACATGCGGCACCACTTCCAGCACGAGCATGCCGCCCTGAGTGTGCACCCGGACCAGCATCGAGACGACGACCTGCTCGTTCCAGGCCCCCACCCTGATCCGCAGGAAGTGCCGCCGGGCCTCCCCGCCCTCCCCCACGGACTCGGCCAAGTGCCGGTTGACCTGCGCGGACTCGTACACGCTCGCGGTACGGGTGTCGTCCGGGCCGATGACGAGCGGCTCGTCGCGGCCCACACCGGACGGAAGGTAGACGAACTCCTCGATCTCCAGCTCCCGCAGCCGGTCCCTGCTTCCGTCCCCGGCCGACGTCTTCAGCGCCCGCAGCCGAGGGGTGATCATGTCGATGATCTCGCGCGCGGTGAGCTGCGCGGCATCCGACCGGGGCGCCGGTACGCCGTTGCCGCTCTCCCTCACCTCCCTGCGCCGCAGTTCCAGCACCACCGACCAGGGCTTACGGGTCACTCCGGCGCCGACGAAGGGCCGGTTGACGTCGTAGAGCGTGAGTGAGGCGTCCTGCTCCCGGCGGATGCGCTCGGCGAGGGCCTCGTAGCGGCCGGGGAGGCCGGGGTCGGGTGTCTCGGCGAACGTCTGCCGGGCCAGCGCCATGCGCAGCGTCTGCTTACGCAGCCACTGGTGGCGCCAGACGACGAGGCCGAGCAGCAGCGGGAAGATCACGGGGTACCAGTTGTCCTCGATTCCTTCCCAGGCCCGTACCCAGTACCCGAGGCAGATCAGCCAGGCGCTCATGGTCACCAGCCAGCCGAGGCGCCGCTGCACCCACGCCAGTGCGGGCGGCAGCTTCAGCCGCTGCACCACTGCGGTGTCCGTGCCCCGGCCGGAGAGAACCCGGGCGAACCACAGCAGCAGGACGACCAGGGCGTACGAAGTCGTCCAGGTGCCCGGTACCACCCCGTCGAGCAGGCCCGGCGCCCCGGACTCGTCCCCGGCGTCCGAATCGAAGACATACCGGACGTAGTCGAGGAAGGACAGCCCGGTGTCGCCGCCGGCGCGGTCCTCCACGGTGTCCCTGATCATCACCACATCACTGACCAGGAACCCGGCCCACACCGCGAGGAGCAGCAGGGCCGTACGCACCTCTTCGCGGCGGGCGCTCAGTGCGTGTGCGAGGACGGGCAGGACGTCCGCGCCGAACGGCGGCGCCACCGGGCGCTCCGCATGTCCGACGAGTTCGTCGATGACGCGCCTGCGGAACCCCGCGTCCAGATGGGCACCCGCGCACAACAGCCTGGTGGCCTCGGTGTGGCCCCAGCGCCGCCTCGACGGTTCGCTTCCCATGCTCCCGACACTCCCGATTGCCGCAGGCGCACGCCGACTGCGGGCGAATTCCATTGGCGGACAAGGGAGTTGACGTTAGCGGAGCGACCACGGAGACGGGAGGGGCGAACGGAAATCCCGCTCGAACAGGTGAATCTTCCGGGACCGGCGCATGAGCGCTGCCGTACGCGGGGATAGCACGAGCCCGCACGGCCGGGTGTGGCCGTACGGGCTCGAGGATGCCGGGGGTCGGCTCGGCCGAACGCCGAGGATCGTCTCGGATCAGCCGCTCAGGTCGGGCCGTTAGATGAGGCCGAGACCGCGGACTGCCTCCCGCTCCTCCTCCAGCTCCTTCACCGACGCGTCGATGCGGGTGCGGGAGAAGTCGTTGATGTCGAGGCCCTGAACGATCTCGTACCGGCCGTCCTTCGCGGTGACCGGGAAGGAGGAGATCAGGCCCTCGGGGACGCCGTACGAGCCGTCGGACGGGATGCCCATCGACGTCCAGTCGCCCTCGGCCGTGCCGTTGACCCAGGTGTGGACGTGGTCGATGGCGGCGTTCGCGGCGGAGGCCGCCGAGGAGGCGCCGCGGGCTTCGATGATGGCCGCGCCACGCTTGGCGACGGTCGGGATGAAGTCCTCGGCCAGCCACTTCTCGTCGCCAACGGTCTCGGCGGCGTTCTTGCCGGCGACCGTGGCGTGGAAGATGTCGGGGTACTGGGTGGCCGAGTGGTTGCCCCAGATCGTCAGGCGCTTGATGTCGGCGACCGAGGCGCCCGTCTTCTTCGCGAGCTGGCTCAGCGCACGGTTGTGGTCCAGACGGGTCATCGCCGTGAAGCGCTCGGCGGGTACGTCCGGGGCGGCGGCCTGGGCGATCAGCGCGTTGGTGTTGGCCGGGTTGCCGACGACGAGGACCTTGATGTCGTCCGCGGCGTGGTCGTTGATGGCCTTGCCCTGCGGCTTGAAGATGCCGCCGTTGGCCTCGAGCAGGTCGCCGCGCTCCATGCCCTTCGTACGGGGGCGGGCGCCGACCAGGAGGGCTACGTTCGTGCCGTCGAAGGCGACGTTCGGGTCGTCGGAGATGTCGATGCCCTGAAGGAGCGGGAAGGCGCAGTCGTCGAGTTCCATCGCCGTGCCCTCGGCGGCCTTCAGCGCCGGGGTGATCTCCAGGAGGCGCAGCTTGACCGGCACGTCCGCGCCGAGCAGCTGGCCGGAGGCGATGCGGAAGAGCAGGGCGTAACCGATCTGGCCGGCCGCGCCGGTGACGGTGACGTTCACGGGAGTGCGGGTCATGGCGTTCTCCGTATGACAGCTGGCGGTGGGGCGTCCTTGCCCCGGGGTGCGGACCTACAGATGATCGATCTCTTGGCGTCAAGAGAGATCCAGCGATCAGGCTATCGCGCATCCAGGATCCCGGACGTCCGGGTCCATGTGGCCCACCCCACAAGCCGCTCCGCGGGTTGGGCCACATGAAGAGGCGGCCGCCGGTTCGGGAGAGGGGGATCGGCGGCCGCCGGGTGGGAGTGCCGGGGCCGGGAGGTGGTGCCACCTCCCGGCCGGGACCGGATTCCCGTGGGGGTTGAGGTTCGCCTGCCCTCGAGTTTGCGGGTCATTCCTGTTGTTCGCGGTTGCCTCCGGGGCGCCTTCCGGGAGGGTGAGTTCGGTGCATGGGCGGCTGCGGGTCCGTTGTGGCTTGTCGCGCCCCGCGGCGGAGCCGCTGATGTCACAGCCCGGCGCCCCTGAAGGGGGGCTCCCGGAGCCGTCAGTCATCATGCTCACCAGCCACTACGTGCCCGCAGCCTCCCACCGGCGGAAGGGGACGTGGGCCGGTGCGTCGTATGCCCGTCGCTCAGGTTCTGTCTCAGGCCACCCGCACCCTGTACCAACACCGGGCCGTACGCCCGGCCTGCGACGGGCTGACGCACCAGACCACGGCCCCGCACCCACCACCCACCCAAGGGGCGCGAGGAACTGCGCGACAAGCCACGACGCCGCCGCAGCCGACAACGAACCCCCCTGCTCAACCGGCGGACGCCGTGCAGCCCTCCTCGCCCGAAGCCAACGTCGCGCAAGCCTTCGCATCGCCCGCGTCCTTCACGGCCACCATCGGCGTGTACGTGTCGGTGTCCACCTTCACCCTGCCGGTCTGCTCCGCCGCGCCCGACGAGCTGATCTGGACCTCGTCGCCGACCGTGGCCTGCGTGATGCGGGCCCAGGCGGCGCCACAGGTCTCGCTGTAGCGGACCTCGACGAGGGCCGTGCCGACCGTGACGTTGTCGGTGGTCGTCGCCAACTCGCCGCCGCAGCCCATGTTCTCCGGGTCCTGGCCCGTGCAGTCCTCGCCGCTGCACTGGACACCGGGCGGCAGGTTCTTGCTGACGGACGGGGTCGGGCTCGGCTTCGCCTCGTCCCCGCTCCCGCCCTCCCCACCGGGGTCGGTGAGGTAGAGGGCCGCCGCGATCACCACGAGCGCGCCTACGACGCCCGCGAGGAACATCGTGACCCGCCGCTTCCGCCGCTGAGCATCCGGCGAACCACCGGAGCGCGGCGGCCGGGCGTCCTCGGGCGGCCCTCCGGTCGGACCGGACGGCCCGGTCGGCGCGGAGTACCCGGACTGACCGGACTTGCCGCCCGGTCCCGCCGAACCGGAGAGGTTTGACGGCGGAGCAACACCCCAACTGCCCGTACGCGGAGCTGAAGGACCCCCAGGAGTGGCCGTACCAGACCTGCCGGACACACCGGAGGAAGCCCCACCCGACGAACTCGACGAGCCCGACGACTCCCTCTGCGGAACCCGCCCAAGGAACGACGTCGGCGAATCCCCGCCCGACGCGGGGCTCCGCGGCGGCGCCGAGGCCCCGGCGCCCGCCGGCTTGGGCGGGGCCGCAGCCGCGGCCTTGCTCGCCGGCTTGCCGCGGCTGCCACCCTTGGCCTTGGGAGGCGTGGGCCCCAACTCCCCGAGCGCGGCGCGCGCCTGGGAGATCCGTATGGCCTCCATGGTCATGTCGTGGCGCATCTCCGAGCGGCTCCATGCCCGCTCGGCCAGCTCCCACATCGTGGTCAGATGGACCGGATTCGTTCCGGTCACCTCGGCCAGCGCCACGATCGCGCCCTTGGGCGCGAGCAGCCGGCCGTTCAGATACCGCTCCCAGGACGTTTTGCTGTAACCGGTGCGGTCGGCCACGGCAGCGACGCTCAGCCCGCTGCGATCGACAAGTCGACGCAGCTGGCTGGCGAACTCCCTGACCTGCGGATCGAGTTCATCCGGCAAGGCCCTCCAACGAGGCATTGCTCCCCCTCTTCCCCCCGTACGTGCTTACTTTCCTCGCGCGTGACGCCCTCTGCCGAGTCCCCGTTCCGGCCTACCCACAGGGATGCGCGGAGCCAGGATCTCAGTTCCCCGGGTGCGGGCGCACAGGAGCATTTCGAGCCGTGGGCATGCACCGTTGCACGCCCGCTGGTATGCGGTCCAGTGTCCCACCGAGATCCCGTGCTGCCTGCTGGGCCCCCTGGTCAGCGCACGGGAAGTCCTGGACCGTCCCGATTGCCCACGTTATCCCTGACGTTGGACGTGATCAGATCAAATCCCCGAACTTGTCAATACATCGACACAACGGGAACACATACACGACATCGTCTGTCACTAGTGAACCGGATGCATCAGGGGAATCGCATACCTACCGGCGGGTGAAGTACAGATCGTTACGGGACTCGTCGCACGACAAGCACGAGGTACCGGAACGGTCACCTCCGTGCCACAGGGAACTCACAGGTGTTGAAGCCCCGTTGGCACGTCCATGACTCTTGAGCGCAGGCGGCGTCCGTCCTCGCTCGGGGGAGTGGACGGACGTCGCCGACCCCCCGCCGGTCCTGGGCTCGTTGCACCGGTACAAACCGGGCGCAAGCCGGGGGAAAACCGAGCTCAGACCTCGATGCAGACACGTGGCCGTGCCGGGCCGGCAGGCACTGCGCCTCCACGACGTCCCAGCCGACGTGGTTGATGTCGAGCAGCACCCGCTCGGAGGCGCTGTGCCCGGCGTACAGTCCGCCGTCCTTGCGGGAGATGTCGCAGTCGTACGTCTGTCCGCGCCGGTAGCTCTCGGCGGCGAGCGCGGTCTGCTGACCGGGACTGTCGGAGTCGTCCTGCCAGGCCGCCCCGACGATCGTCCCCGCGCCGAACGCGACGAGCAGCGCGGCGACGGCTGCGAGGACGAGGCGGGGGCGCGGGCGCGCGGCGGGTGGTTCGCTGGAACAGCGGGATTCGGTTGCCGCTCGCAAGGCGCCCGTTCGCATGGTGACCGTTCGCGCGGCGGCGGTTCGCGTTGTGGCCGGCGCCTCCTCAAGCTCCGCTCCGGACGCCCCTGAAGCTTCCGCCGCCCCCGGAGCCGTCTCGCGCGCCCCCTCCGCCACCTCGTGCAGGACGAGCAGCCGGGTCGGGGCCGTGCCGCAGACGCGCGCGAGTTCGGTCACGGCCCCGCGGGGAACCGGCTTCTTGCCGTTGAGCCGGCGCTCCCATGACGAGGAGCTGTACGTGGTCTTCGCCGCGAGCGCGGCCAGGCTCAGTCCGCTGCGGTCCTTCAAGCGCCGGAGCTGAACGATGAGTTGCCTCTCCCGCTGGTCGAGCGAGTCGGGCAGTTCCTTCCATCGCGCCATGTCGCCACCCGGCTACGTCGACAGCGACTGGGCGGGCCCGAAGAGCGACTCCTCGCCGGTCCGGCTCTACGCACGGAGTGGCAAGTGCTTCACGAACTTAAAGCTGTCTTACATCTACTGCTGAGGCCCCGCGGCACCACAGGCTGACCGAGCCACCGCGAGGAAAACGCGGAGGCCCGCACTCCGACTCGGGGGAGAGTGCGGGCCTCCGCCACGTGCGCTCGTGCTCATCGGATCGTGAAGTGCAGTATGTCTTCCAGGAACGGGATCTCCAGCTTCGGGTCGGGCTGGACCATCATCGCGAGCAGCACGATGGTCACGCCCAGGACGCCATACGTGACGAGGTCCGTGAAGCGGGAGCGGACGGCGAGCATGCCCACGCCGGGCAGCGCCCAGCGCAGTACGCCGCCCAGGAGCAGCCCGACTCCGATCAGCAGCGTGCCGTACCGGAAGACGTCGAACGCGGTGAACAGCAGCCCGAGCCCGACGGTCCCCGCGACGGTGAGCATCGGCCACTGCCGCGCGGGCGCGGGCGCGTCGCCGGACGCGGCCCGGCCCCCGCCCTCGGGCCGAGCGGTGTCCCTCGTGATCCGCGGAAACCGCCGGGTGGTCCGCTGCGGCTCCCCGTCGGGGCCGACGGTACTGACGGCGTCCCGGGTGACGATCTCGCCCTCCCGCGGAATACCGCCGGCCGCCTCGGCGGAACCCGGCCCGCTGCCTGCCGGCTCCTCGCCGTGCGGCTCAGCGCCCGGCGAACCGCCGGAAGACGGCTCTTCAGCCTGCGCGGATGTCGCGGGCGACTCCAGGCCTTGCCGTTTCGCGGCACGCGGTTCTCCGTTGCGCGGCCGGTCGGCTTCCGGCTTCGCGGCCCGCGCGGACTCGGCGCGCGGGCCGGAGTCGCGTGCCTGTGCAGACCCGGTACCCGGCTCGGCGTCACGGGCCTGTGCAGGCTCGGTACCCGGCTCGGCGTCACGGGCCCGCCCTGCCCCGGAGCCCGGCTCGGCGTCGCGTGCCCGCGTCGCCTGCGGCGATTCGGTCGCGTCCCGGTTCCCGGTCGTGTCCTCAGCCGACACTGCGTTCCGCCGCCTCGACCACGTTGACGAGGAGTTGGGCCCGGGTCATGGGGCCGACTCCGCCGGGGTTCGGGGAGATCCAGGCGGCGACCTCGGCGACTTCCGGGTGGACATCGCCGACGATCTTGCCCTCGGCACTGCGGGAGACGCCGACGTCGAGGACCGCGGCGCCCGGCTTGACGTCCTCGGGGCGGACCAGGTGCGCGGAGCCGGCCGCGGCGATGATGATGTCCGCCTGCTTCAGGTGGGAGGACAGATCACGCGTACCGGTGTGGCACTGCGTCACCGTCGCGTTCTCGCTGCGCCGGGTGAGCAGCAGCGGCATCGGGCGGCCGATCGTCACGCCACGGCCGACGACCACGACCTCGGCACCCTTGATCTCCACGCCGTGCCGGCGCAGGAGGGTGAGGATGCCGTTCGGCGTGCAGGGCAGCGGCGCCGGCTCGTTCAGCACGAGACGGCCGAGGTTCATCGGGTGCAGACCGTCCGCGTCCTTGTCCGGGTCCATCAGCTCCAGGACACGGTTCTCGTCGATGCCTCTGGGCAGCGGCAGCTGGACGATGTAGCCCGTGCAGGCCGGGTCCTCGTTGAGCTCCCGGACGACGGCCTCGATCTCCTCCTGCGTGGCGGTCGCGGGCAGCTCGCGCTGGATGGAGGCGATACCGACCTGTGCGCAGTCGCGATGCTTCCCGGCGACGTACTTCTGGCTGCCGGGGTCATCGCCCACCAGGACGGTTCCGAGACCGGGCGTGATGCCCTTCTCCTTCAGGGCCGCCACGCGGACGGTCAGGTCGGACTTGATCGCGGCTGCGGTGGCCTTGCCATCGAGAATCTGGGCGGTCATGTGCCCATCCTCGCGGATGACCGTGCCCCGCTTCCAATCAGGGCGCCCCAAGGCCACCCAACGGCCGCTCGACCGCCCTGTCCCTCGTACGGCGTGATGCGCGGCTGAGGCGGCACACCCCTGCCTCATTCGCGAACAAAGGGGAAGTTTTTTGCGCACCCGCGTCGCCGGATGGGTCACCAAGGACGCGATCACGCAGACCGGTCACGCCCAGTCGGACCAGGGCCTGGACCGCGACGCCGGCGGGGATCTCGTATCCATCCAAGATCAGCGATGTTGCACTTGCACAACACCTACGGAATCCGTCTGGACAAATAAGCGGCGCGTTAAGGACGATGAACGCCACAGTGCCGCGGGGCAGTACCGGGGGGACGAACCGCATCTGTAGAACCTTCCTCCGAAATGTGCCGCGTCGTCCCCGCACTCACGCCACAACGGAGGAAAGACGCCATGAGCTTCGGCGACCCGAACAACCCCTACGGCGCGCCGCAGGGCCAGCAGCCCGGCTACCCGTCCCAGCAGCCCCCGGGCCAGCCCGGCTACGGCGCCCCGCAGGGACAGCCGGGTTACGGCTACCCGCAGGCGCCGCCCCTCCAGCAGCAGCCGTACGGCGGCTACCCCGGCGGTCCGATGCAGATGCCGGGCGGCGTGAAGTCCGCGCGCGTGATGCTGTTCGTCATCGCCGGTCTCCAGGTGATCGGCGCCATCCTGATGGCGATCTCCGCCGTGGCAGTCCAGGCGGCCAAGGACGACCCGTCGCTCGAGAACGAGGTCGAATTCCAGCAGCTCGCCGACTACCCGTCCGGCGTCCTGTGGTTCGCGACCGTCGCGGTCCTGGCCTGGGGTGTCTTCGCGATCTTCCTCGGCGCGAAGATCGGCAGCGGCGGCAACGGCATCCGCATTGCCGCCATGGTGTTCGCCATCATCACCGCGATCCTCGGCATCTACCCGTTCATCATCATCGGCCTGGCGCACACCGTGCTCGCGATCCTCATCGCGGTCTTCGTGGGCAGGTCGGACGGCGCCGCCTGGTTCAACCGCCCGCGCCACTGAGCCGCGAGGCGGCACGTTCGCGCCATTCACACCAAGGGCCGTGTCCCGCCCCCGCAAGGGGAGGGGCACGGCCCTGGCGCGTCGCCACGCCCTGATCCCACGGCGGCGCACGGACGGGGAAACCGGCCCCGCGGAAAAGAACTTGGCCCGGATTGCGGCGACTTGAAGAATGACGGCTATGCAGACGCGACAGGCGTGGCCTGATGACGCATCAGCGGTCGCCGGTGTCCATGTGCGCTCCTGGCAGGCGGCCTTTGCGGGGCTCGTTCCCCAGCACTACCTCGATGCCATGGACCAGAGCCGCGAAGAGGCCGAGTGGAAGGTACGCATCGCGGAAGCACAGTGGCCGTGGTCGGGAGTGCTGGTAGCCGAAACCGGGGCGGGCATCGTCGGATTCGCCGGTTTCGGCCCGTCTCAAGAGACCCCAGCCATCGCGGAAATCGGCACGCTCTACGCGATCCCCGAGGTCTGGGGCACCGGGATCGGAAGGCAGCTGATGCTGGCCACGCTGACGGCCCTCGGACAGGCCGACTACACGCAGGCCACCTTGTGGGTCCTGGAGGCCAACGAACGGGCCCGGCGATTCTACGAAGCCGCCGGCTGGCGCGCAGACGGTGCGACCGTGGAGGACACCACCGGCGGAGCCTCTCTCAACAAGTTGCGTTACCGCCGCCGCCTTGGCTGATGGTCTGGCCGTTTACGTTTTCTGCAAGAGGGGTCAGTGGCCGCAAATCGCGATTCCGACGGCACCCTTCCGGGTCACTGAGCGACGTCGCGCCAGGGACCCTCGGGTACCAGGGCTCGGAGAACGGTCGGCAGTTGTGGCGGCTCGAGACGGTCCGGCAGCGAGTCCAGGTCGGGCCACGCGATCCAGGCGTGACCGTGGAGGTTGGCCTGTTCGTCGGGGAGCAGGCCGGTTCGTACCAACTCCGGTTGGTCCTCGGCGAAGTGGGCTACGAAGAAGTGTTCCTGCCCGACGTACCGCTTGCCGTTCCACCGCACGTCACGGTCGACCGGCACCGAACGGTCCAGGACGGCGGCGGGGTTCAAGCCGGTCTCCTCGGCCAGTTCGCGACGTGCGGCCGTGAGCGGGGTCTCGCCGGGTTCGATGCCCCCGCCGGGCGGCTCCCAGAGCCGTGCCCCGTCAAACGGATCACGCCAGTGGAGAAGGAGCAGGCGGTGGGCGGCATCCAGGCAGATCACCCGCGCAGCGGGCCGATGTGTTGTCTCCACCGTGTCGACACTAGTCGGCACAGGTGCCGTAGAGGTTCGCCGATCAACTCGTCGGTACATCGCCGCCCTTGAGTGCGGTGATGAAGGGAGCCCAGGCGTTCGCGGGAAACAGGAGGGCGGGACCCTGGGTGTTCTTGGAGTCGCGGACGGGGACGAGGCCGGGGAGGTCGTCGCGGACCTCGACACAGTCCCCGCCGGAGCCGTTGCTGTAGGTGCTCTTGCGCCAGCGGGCGGCGCCGGGGAAGCCTTCGGCGACTTCGACGCAGTCTCCGCCGTCACCGTTGCTGTGGCTGCTCTTGCGCCAGACAGCAGTGCTCAAGTCAATCCGGTTGCTTGCCATTTCGGTAATCCTCTGCCGCTGCCTCGATCATGGCAAGGGACGCCTCCGGCGGCAGTGCGGCGGCCCTGAGCCGATCGTATGCCTTGCGGTAGCTCTTCACGAGGGCCGGATCGTCGATGGTGTCACCGCTGTACGACGACTCCGTGTAGACGAGTGGCGGGGCGTCCGGGAAGGTCATGATCTTGACCATGCCCAGCATGAGCGGATGCGGTCCGCAGTTCCACGGAAGGACCTGTGGAGCAATCCGACGCCGCCGCGCCAGTGCCGCGATCCTCTCCAGCTGTACAGCCATCTCCTCCGGCGGGATGATCGGGTTGCGCAACAGCACCTCCGGCAGGACCACCCAGTACTCCGGCTGCTTGTGGTCGTCCTCGAAGAGGCGGGCCCGCGCCATCCGGGCGCTCACCTTCTCCTCCACCTCGTCGTCGGACATCAGCGGGTGAGCCGCCAGGACGACGGCCCGTGCGTACGCCGGTGTCTGCAACAGCCCGGGAATGCCGGTGGGACACCACTCCTCGATGCACTCGGCGTGCTTCTCCGCCTCCAGAATCCGCTCGAAGTACCCGGCATGCCCCTTCCGCTTGGCCTTCCGCACGTCCTCGCACCGCCGCCCGAAGAACCCGTCCGTCTTCAGCACCCGGTCCACATGTCCGGCGAGATCCTCGGGCATTCTCCGCTGCCCCCGCTCGATCTCACTCAGGTAGGTAGGTGCGTAGAAGCTGCCCTCCACCGTCTCCTGCAGCGTGAGCCCCACCCCCTCCCGCTTCCACCGCAACTCCTTGCCGTAGAACTCCGGAACGCTCGCCGAACCGTCAATGTCCTTGCGCCCAGCCATCGTTGACCACCCTTTTCACACCCGGGGCCGTGGACCCCAAACCCCTTTTACGGTACGCCGCCTGACGTCAATGTGTGACGAATTCGTCACGCAACGCACAGGAAGGCGTGCAGCCATGACCCACCACGGCGACCCCCACGACGTACAGGACTGCGTGGACCAACTCCGCACCGCACTGGAAGCGAACGGCATCACGCTGCCGTCGCTCGGCGTCGAGGCGGCGGCCTTCGCGGGGACCTACCCGCCGCGTCACGGGGGCCTCGTGGCGCTCGGCAACTGCAACACGGCCACCGCCCACAAGCTGGCCAAGGCCCTGGACAAGGCGGCGGAGCGATGAAGTCCCTCGTCCTCGAACTGCTCGCGGCCCCCAAGGCCGTTCCCGAGGTCCGTCGCGCTGTCCGCGAGCACTTGGGCCGACCCTGTCCCGAAGTGCAGCTCTGCGTCAGCGAGTTGCTGGCGAACGTGATCAACCACCTCGGCGAGGGCATGCCGGTGACGGTTCGTCTGACCCGTACGGACGGTGGCCGGACGCGCCTGGAGGTCAGCGACCCGGACGCGTGCTCCTGGCTCATCCAACGCCGTCCGGGCCCGGACCGACGAGACGGGCCGCGGCCTCCTGCTGCTCGATGCCGTCGCGTTGGACTGGGGCGTGGAGCAGGGGCCGGGCGGCAAGACGGTGTGGTGCGAGTGCGCCTTGTGAGCCGCGACGGTTCTCAGCCAATGATCAACGTCCAACGCGCCATGCTCGGCGAAAGCTTCGCTTGCGTTCACGGACTTCCCCTACCCTGCGGCTCGTTGGCCGGGGAACGGTGGATTCCCCGGCATTTGGGGGAGGGGACGACTCCATGTACAGCGTCATCGTTGTGCCGCCGTCTTGTGGCGGCGTGGACGGACAAATCAGGATTGCCACCGGGGAGCGGCTCGCGTTCGGGCGGGCCGGGGTGGATGACGGGCTGACCATCGCGCATAAGGGGGTGCCGCGGGTCGCCGGTGAGATCACGGCGCACCGGAACTTCTGGCTGCTCAGCAACTTCAGCGAGGACCAGACGTACGTCGTGGAGAACCCGGAGGGCGCGGGCGAGCACATCAAGGTCGTGCCGGGGCGCATGGACGCGCCCGTACCGTTCGAGTTCTCGCGCGTGGTGCTGCCGGCCGCCGGTGACCTGCTGACCTTCGACGTCTGGGCGCCGCGTCACGTGTTCCGCAGCATCGCGCGGAACGGGCTGGCCGGAGCGGCCACCGTTCCGGCGTTCGCCCTGGACCGGACGAAACGGTACTTCGCGGTGCTGGCCGCGCTGTGCGAGCCCCGGCTGCGCGGGGAGTCACGCGCTCCGCTGCCCGCCGTGGAACAGTTGGTGGAGCGGCTGCGTCCCACCTGGCCCACGGTCAGCCGTTCCTCGGTCTACTGGAACATCGACTACCTGGCCGTCAAGCTGCGCCTGAGGCCCGCCCCGGACACGGCCGACCCGGGCGGGCCGCGCCTCAACGGCAAGAAGGAGTCCCTGGTCTCCCTCGCGCTCCGCTTCGACCTCGTACGCGAGGACGATCTCTGCGCGCTCGCCGCGCCGGCCTCCGTCACGCCGAGCCGGGTGATCCAGTGACCGGGCAGGAGTCGTGTGCGGTCCCCGTGCCGAAGGGCTACCGGGTCGGACCGTGGGAGATCCGCGAGCCCCTCGCATCCGGTGCGTTCGCCACCGTCTACACGGCCCGGCTGGTCGGCGACGCGGAGCCGGAACTGCCCCGTCAGGCGGCGCTGAAGTTCCTGCCCACCGGGACCCGCACCCCGCGCCAGTTGCGCCACCTGCGCGAACTGGCCGAGCGTGAAATGGAGTTGCTGGAGCGGCTGCGCGCACCCCGCCTGATCCGCATGTACGACACACTGACGGTCGACGACCCGGACCATCCGGAACTGGACGGCGCCACCGTCCTCGTACTGGAACAGGCCGAGGGCTCCCTGGACGCCGCACTGAAGCGGACTCCGGCTCCCGACTCCGGCCCCGCGCTCCTGGCCCAGATCTGCGAGGGCCTGCACCAGCTGCACCACGCGGGCTGGGTCCACGGCGACCTGAAACCGGCCAACGTCCTGCTGATGAAGGACGGCACGGTCCGGCTGGCCGACTTCAACCTGGCGGCCGAGATGGAGGGCACCCACGCCTTCGCCCCCGCTTTCGCCACCCCCGACTACGCACCACCGGAACTGCTCTGGTCCGAGATGGAAGAGCGGGGTACGCAGATCCGGCCCACCGCCGACATCTGGGCCTTCGGCGTTCTCGCCCATGTCGTCCTCACGGGAGCGTTCCCGATGTCGGGCGGCAGCACCGAGGCGCGCTCCGACGCGGCGATGCGCTATGCCCGGGGTGCCGAGGAACTGCGTCTGTCGCACCAACTCCCGGAGGGCTGGCGGGAGATCGTCCGCGACTGCCTTGGCCCCACGCACGAGCAGCGCGCCGCCGACACCGCCTCCCTGCTGCGCCGGGTGGAACAGGCCGCGGGCACCTCCCGCTCGGCTCGGCTGCCGAGGCTGCGGCCCCGGAAGTGGCGGCGCCCCGTCCTGGTGGCCGCGTTCGCAGCGGCGTTGCTGGGGACGGCGACAGTGACGTACACGTACGCGCTGAAGGACGAGGCCCCGGGCGCCTCGGCGCCTCCCAGCTGCGAAAAGCCCGCGATGTACGAGGACGAGACCCACGGCCGCGGCTACACGGCGGGCTGGAACGGCACCTATGACTTCGCCATCAAGCAGGGCGACGGCGGCAGCCAGGTCAGAGAGGCCCAGTGCCTGCTCAAGCATCTGCACGGCATCACCGAAGTCGGCGAGGTGGACGGCGACTTCGGCCCCCTGACCCATGCGGCTGTCGTCACCTTCCAGAAGCGCGCCGGACTGGACGCGGACGGCATCGTCGGCCCGAACTCGTGGCGTGCGCTGCGCAAGGCCGAGCCGGCCGAATAGAGAAACCCGGACCGACAGAGAAGCACAGTCCCTGCCGCGGGGGACCCTGAAAGCTTCCAGGTACCCCGCGCCGCTCTCCCCCACCAGAGTGGTCCACGCGTCAGCACGGGAAGCGCAAGCCTCGACCGCGCCGCTCGTCACACGCACCGACCACATCCAGAACAGCAGGGGGAAGGACCAATCATGAGCATTCGCAAGCAGTTTGCCGCTCTCGCCCTGACCGGCGCCCTCGCAACCGGCGGCCTGATCGCCGGCGCGGCCCCGGCCGCCGCGGCGCCCTCGGGCGCCCAGGCGACCTGCCCCTATCCGTACGCCTGCATCATCAAGAACGGCTCCATCATCGGGCGGTTCCGGGACGTCACGTCCGGATGGCAGAACCTGCCGTCCCGGCCCAGGGGCCCGCTTCAGGTCGTGAACACCCGTAACGACGATGTCGTGTACATCCGCTACTCGAGCGGGTCGACGGCGTGCATCACTCCCAACACCACGTGGAGCACGTCCAGCACGCTCACCGGAATCAGGATCTCCTCCTCTTCCACGTGCTGACCTGTTTCTGATCCTCTGGATCTGGCCGCGGTGACCGTCATGGGCGCCGCGGCCATTTTCCGTCCGCAGTGCCGTCGCACGTCCCTGACGCGAGTCCACAGAGCAGACATCGCCCTTCCACCGATCGCGATAGCCTCGGGTAACTGCTGTGGCACAAAAGCACCTTGTGCAGGAAGACCACCCGGGGGACCCATGTCAGACCAGCGGCCCGAGTCGCCGTATTCGCCGGCGACCGGGAACGCCACGCTGGGGCAAGCCGGTGCCGGCCCGCCGCAGCCTTCGGATCCGGCGCAGATCGGCCCGTACGTACCGCTGGGGCGCCTCGGCAGCGGCGGGATGGGCCGGGTCTATCTGGCGCGGCCCGTCGACGACAGGCCGGGGCTCGCCGCGGTCAAGGTGATCAGGCCCGAGTACGCCGAAGACGCCGACTTCCGGCGGCGGTTCGAGCGTGAGGCGGCCGTGCACGCCCGGGTCGGACCGCCGCACGCGCCGGAGCTGCTGGGCACCGGGTTCCAGGATGAGCTGCTGTGGATGGCCACGCGGTATCTGCCCGGCTTCAGCCTCTCGGACGCCGTCAAGGAATGCGGCGTACTGGAGCCGGCCGGAGCCTGGCGCCTCGTGGGAGAACTCGGCCGGGCCCTGTCGGCGCTGTCCGCCGAAGGGGTCGTACACCGGGACCTCAAACCGTCCAACGTGATCCTGTCCGAACAGGGCGCCCACGTCATCGACTTCGGCATCTCGCATGCCGTGGACGCCAGCGCGATCACCGGCACCGGCAACAGGGTCGGCACCCCCTCCTTCATGTCGCCCGAGTACCTCAGGGAGGGCCGCTGCGACACCGCCTCGGATGTGTTCTCGCTCGCGGGCACGCTCGTGTACGCCACCACCGGGCACGCCCCGTTCGGTGACGGCACCGGAGTGGACGTACTGCACCGCGTGGCGTACGAGGAGCCCGACGCGGAGATCATGGGTGAAGTCGCAGCCATGGACACAGCGTTGGGCGACCTGCTGGCCGGGTGCCTGGCCAAGGATCCCGCCGGGCGGCCGACCCCGCGACAGCTGATCGAAGCGGCCGAGGCGCACGGCGACGGCTCCTCGGCGAGCTCCTCCTGGCAGGAACCGCTCGACTCCCGGCTGCTCGACCGCCGCCAGGCCTGCGAGGTGCTGCGGCAGACTTCCGTCCAGCAGACCGGTCACGTACGCACGCCTACGCAGCGGGTGGCGGCCCCCGCTCCGGGACCGGGCTTCGGGCCTGCCACGCCTCCGGGAGCGTACGGGCCGGGGGCGCAGACACCGCCGGGAGCGTACGGGGCGGGATCGCAGACACCGCCTGGTGCGTACGGTGCTCCGACGCCGCCGGGGCAGTTCGGTCCGCCCTCGGTCGGGGTACCGCAGACGGGACCGACCCGAGGTCATCCTCCGGCCGGCGGTCGCGGGCGCGGTCGCAAGAAGGTGTACTTCGCCGTCGCCGCCGTGCTCGCCGTGTGTGCCGTCGTCGTGAGCGCCTTCCTGCTCACCCGGCCGGCCTCCGAGGACACGGCGGCCTCTTCGTCGCCGACGGCCTCCGAGACCAGCACCCCCGATGACAAGGCGAGGGCACCGCTGCCCAGTGACTCCGATCACTCGCCCTCCAACAGCAAGGAGAAGAAGGAGGAGGACGGGAGTGGCAAGGAGGACGCCTCCTCCGGAGGGAGCGGCGCCGGATCCGCGGCCGGAGGCGGCACGGGCGGTGCTGAGGACACCACGCCCACGGTGACCCCGTCGGCAACGCCGTCCGGCGGGAACGGCGGCGGGAGCGGTGGCGGCACCACCCCGCGCCCCTCCCCGACGCAGAGCACGGCCCAGCCGGCCACACCGCCGTGGATCTCCCAGTGCACGTACTACTCCGGCACACAGCTCACGCAGTTCGGCGACAAGAACCAGCGGGTGGTGCAGGTGCAGTGCATGCTCACCAATCGCGGGTACGGCATCGGGCCCGCGGGGGTGGACGGCCAGTTCGGCCAGGACACCTTGACCGCGGTGAAGCGGTTCCAGGGCGACAAGGGACTGAGCGTGGACGGCGACGTGGGGCCCAACACCTGGGCGGCGCTGCGCAGTCGGACGTAACGGCAGACGGCAACGGCCCGCCAGTGGTGACCAGCGGGCCGTTCGCACTTCCAGTCGGTGTCAGTGGAAGAAGTGCCGCGTCCCCGTGAAGTACATCGTGATGCCCGCCTTCTGCGCGGCCTCCACGACCACCTCGTCACGGACCGAACCGCCCGGCTGCACCACGGCCTTGACCCCGGCCGCGGTCAGAATCTCCAGACCGTCGGGGAAGGGGAAGAACGCGTCGGAGGCGGCGTACGAACCCTGAGCGCGCTCGGCACCCGCCCGCTCAACCGCCAGCTTCGCCGAGTCGACCCGGTTGACCTGCCCCATCCCGACCCCGACCGAAGCCCCGTCCTTGGCGAGCAGAATGGCGTTGGACTTCACGGCCCGGCAGGCCCGCCAGGCGAAGGCGAGGTCAGCCAACTCGTCGGCGGACAGGGCCTCGCCGGTGGCGAGAGTCCAGTCGGCCGGGTCGTCGCCCTCGGCCTGGAGTACGTCCGTGATCTGGGCGAGACCGCCGCCGTCGATCGGCTTGAACTCGGCCGGGGGCTGCGGGCCTTCGGGGCAGCGGAGGACGCGGATGTTCTTCTTGCGGGCGAGGATCTCGACCGCGCCGTCCTCGTAGTCCGGGGCGACGATGACCTCGGTGAAGATCTCGGCGACCTGCTCGGCCATCGCCACGGACACCGGACGGTTGACGGCGATGACGCCACCGAACGCGGACAGCGGGTCGCAGGCGTGCGCCTTGCGATGCGCCTCGGCGACGTCGGCACCGATCGCGATGCCGCACGGGTTGGCGTGCTTGATGATCGCGACGCAGGGCTCACTGTGGTCGTACGCGGCCCGGCGCGCGGCGTCGGTGTCCGTGTAGTTGTTGTACGACATCTCCTTGCCGTGCAACTGCTCGGCCTCGGCGAGACCGCCGCAGCCGCCCGTGTAGAGAGCGGCGGGCTGGTGCGGGTTCTCGCCGTACCGCAGCACGTTCTTGCGCTCGTACGTGACGCCGATGAAGCCCGGGAACTCCCCACCGTCACCCGCGTAGTCACCTGCGAACCAGCCCGCGACCGCCACGTCGTACTCGGCGGTGTGCCGGAACGCCTCCGCCGCGAGCCGCTTGCGCGCGGTGAGGTCGAAGCCGCCGTCCGCGACCGCCTTCAGCACGTCGCCGTAGCGGTCGGGGCTGACGACGACCGCGACCGAGGGGTGGTTCTTGGCGGCGGCCCGGACCATGGAGGGCCCGCCGATGTCGATCTGCTCGACGCACTCGTCGGGCGAGGCGCCCGAGGCGACGGTCTCGGTGAAGGGGTAGAGGTTCACGACGACGAGATCGAAGGGCTCCACGCCCAGCTCGGTCAGCTGGTTGCGATGGTCCTCGAGTCGCAGATCGGCGAGGATCCCGGCGTGCACGCGCGGGTGCAGCGTCTTGACCCGGCCGTCCAGGCACTCGGGGAACCCGGTGAGTTCCTCGACCTTGGTGACCGGGACGCCGGCGGCGGCGATCCTGCCGGCGGTCGAGCCGGTGGAGACGAGTGCGACCCCGGCCTCGTGCAGCCCGCGGGCGAGGTCTTCGAGCCCGGTCTTGTCGTAGACGCTGATGAGCGCACGCTTGATCGGGCGCTGTGTGCCTTCCGTGGTCACTTCGGCGGTCACGGGATAACTACCTTTCGTCCCTCGATGCGATAGCCGTGACGGGCGAGCCGCCCCACGACATCGACGAGCAGCCTTCGTTCGACTTCCTTGATGCGCTCATGGAGAGCGGCACCTTCGTCCTCGTAGTCCTCGTCCCGGACCTCGACCACGCCCTGAGCGATGATCGGGCCGGTGTCGACGCCGTCGTCGACGAAGTGGACGGTGCAGCCGGTGACCTTCACGCCGTACGCGAGGGCGTCGCGGACACCGTGCGCTCCCGGGAAGCTGGGCAGCAGCGCGGGGTGGGTGTTCACGAACCGGCCACCGAAGCGGGCCAGGAACTCTTTGCCCACGATCTTCATGAACCCGGCGGAGACGACCAGATCCGGCTCGTACGCCGCCGTGGCCTCGGTCAGCGCACTGTCCCACTCCTCCCTGGTCGCGTGGTCCTTCACGCGGCAGACGAAGGTGGGCAGGCCCGCGCGTTCGGCCCGCGCGAGGCCCTCGATGCCCGTACGGTCGGCGCCGACCGCGACGATCTCGGCCCCGTAGACGGCCCGCCCCTGCATGGCGATCGCGTCGAGGAGAGCCTGCAGGTTCGTACCTGATCCGGAGACCAGCACGACGAGGCGCTTGGCCACGGGATGGGCGGCGGCCACGGCGGGGCCCTTTCTCGGGAGAGCGTTTGTAGGGTCGTACGAATGCTTCACGCCCCCTGATACGGGGAAGTCTACGAAGCGGCCGACCGTCAGCAACGATACCGGCACAGCGATCGGCCCTCTTGGGACGGGGGCGTGGCCGGAAGGTAGCGTCTGGGAAGGATCCGCCGGGGAACACGGTCCACGTGGGGGGAACGCCTCCGACGCATGGGTCGTTGTCCAGGGGCGGGGACGAAACTCGGGCATGACGCCCGCCGCCTGCTCCACCCGCTTGCTTCGCCACCCGCTCGACCAGCACCAACCATCGATTTTGCTCCACCAGCCCGATTCGCAGACCTGATCCGCCAGCCCGATCCACCAGCCTGATTCGCCAGCCTGATTCGCCAAGGGGAAGACGCACACCTGATGCCGGACCGCAGCCTCCGACTCCTCCCACTCCTCCCCTCCCTCGTGTCCGGCCCTTCGGGGGGCGCCGAGGGAGGGGGGCGGGGTGCGTTCGACCCGTCCTCCCCGTCCTTCCCGTCGTTCGTTTCCGACCGGCCGTCCGGGGTGACGCCCGCGCAGGGGGGTGGGCGCGAAGGGCTGCTGCTGCGGGAGCGGCACTCGTCCTCGTCGGCCACTCCGCCGCGTGAGGGCAAGGGGTCGGAAAGCGGTTCGACGCGACCCTCGGGCGCCTCCGGTGAGTCTGGTGCCTCCGGTGACGGGAACTCGGGTGGGGACGCGTCGCCGCAGGGCGGGCAGGGAGCTCCGCCGCCCGCGGACGACAACCCGTTCGCGCCTCCGCCGGAGGGTGCGCCCGACCGGCCGTGGCAGCCGCGCCGGCCCGCGGACGGGCAGGGATCGGACGAGGGGCAGGGCGGCAACGGCGGGCACTCTCCCTGGGGCAGCCAGTGGAGCGACCGGCAGCCGGGGCCCGCACAGGGCGGCGGTTTCGGTGACCGGCCCCGCCCCACGGGTGGCCCCGGCGGGCAGGACGGCCCGGAGGGATCCGGCGGCCCCAACACCGGTCTTCGCTGGGACCCGACGGACCCGACCCAGCGCCGCGCCCGCTATGCCCTGCTCTCGGGCATATGGGCCTTCTTCTTCGCGCTCTTCAGTTGGCCGTACGTAGCGCTGCTGCTCGGCGCGCTGGCTCTGTACTGGGGCATCAGCACGCTGCGCGCCAAGCCCCGCGCGCCGGACCCGGACGCCCCGGCGCCCACGCCCGGCGCCGGCGCCCGCCCCCAGACCACGGCAGCGATCAGCGGCCTGGTCACCGCGTCGCTGGCCCTCGCCATGGTCGCGGCGGGCTTTGCGGCGCAGCTTGTGTACCGCGACTACTACACGTGCGTGAACGACTCCCTGACCAACACGGCGAGGCAGTCCTGCGACAAGCTCCTGCCGGAGGAGTTGCGGGGGTTGCTGGGGTCGCGGGGCTGAGGTCTGTTTCTCGGCTGCGGGTTGAGTGTGGCTGGTCGCGCAGTTCCCCGCACCCCTGGGGTGGGTGATGGTGCCGGGCCGTGGGCCGGTGCGGGTAGTTGGGGGTACGGGCCTTGCTCGGGGCGCGGCTTGCTCGGGGCGCGGGAAGGCGCAGGCTTTTGCGATTCAGGGGCGCGGGGCTGTGACATCAGCGGCTCCGCCGCGGGGCGCGACCAGCCACGACGCACCCGCAGCCGCGACACGCAGTGTCACCCCTCACCCCCTCGCGGGGGCCTGGGGGCGCAGCCCCCAGTTTCGGGAAGGGGCGGGGCTGGGGAAGAGAACCCTCCCACCCCACCCCCCGCCCCGGGAGCAAAGGGGTCCGACGATTCGACCGGGTCGACCGGCAGGAAGTCGTACGGCTCGAAGCCGGGCTCCTCACGGACGGCAGGCAGCACTTCCCGGTGCCGTCGCCGGGGCACCCGCAGCCACGTGGGCCGAGTCCAGGAGGGCCAAGACCACGTGAGCCAGGACTGGGACGCGCCCTGAAGCTTCCGCGCCCGCGGCTCGCGCAGACGCCACGCCCGCAGCCCCACCGCCACCGGCACCCCCACAACCGCGGTCCACCCCGCCGCCGCAGGCCCCGTCTGCCACCAGACAGGGCCGAAGTCGGCGAGTGCGGCCACCCCGAGGGGCCCACCGGCCAGTGTGGCGAGCACCGCGAGGGCGAGCCCGCAAAGAAGCGCCGCGAGCGCCACGGTTCCGGAGACCCGCCCGCGCGACCAGGCCTCGCCACGCGCGGGCGCCGTCGGGCTCACGTCCCCCGCTCCCTCCCCCCTCGGCACCCCCGCCGCCACCGCGAACCACGCCACCACCACCCCCGCGGCCAGCGGCACCGACGCCACGGCCCAGTTCAGCGGGGTCCCCGGGCCCGCGTCCGGCAGCGCCGTCAGCAGGGGGAACGCCGACAGCATGGGCGCGGGCGACGAGGACAGGGGATCCGTCACGTGCCCGGCCCCGAGAGCGAAGCCCGGGCCGAGTGCGTACGCCGCGCCCCATACCGCCGCGTTCGGCAGAAGAGCCAGCGCCAGCAGAAGCACGGCCACACGACCCGACCATGCTTCGGTCAGTTCCAGGAACGAGGCGCGGGCCGCCACTCCATGCCAGACCAGCGAAACGCCCACCAGCAGTGCCCCGCCCCCGACGAGCACCGCCGCCCCGGCCCCCGCCGCGCGCCCGGCGGCCATGAGAACGCCGCCCGCGACGAGACGGCGTACGCCCTTGGGAAGGGCACGACGGACGAATGGCGGCAGGGGCCCGCCAGGGCGCCCGTACGCCGTCCAGACCCCTGCCCCCGCCGCGGCCACGACGAACAGCGGCGGCCACACGACGCCCACCGTCCAGGACGGGCGGAACGTACCGCCCGAGGCGTACAGCAGGACTGCCCCGCCGACCGCCAGATAGCCCGCGACCACACCGCCCCACGCGCTGCGGGCGGCAGGCACCGCGCCCCCGCCGTCGCCCTCCGCCGCGTCGCGCGCCGCTCGGTGCAGCAGCCACGAGGGCAGCGCGATCAGGAGCAGCGGAGTGACACCGACCGGCGCGGGTACGCCGGAAAGGGTCTCGGTGCGGACGAGCTCGACGCCGTGCGCCAGCAGCCACAGAGCGGCGGCGATGTGCAACGCCCCGTCGGGACCGCTGTCCGGGTAGGGCGAACTGATCCACAGGAGTATCACGAGGACGGCGAACGAGCCGAGCCCCAGCCCGGCCGCGAGGACACCGCCGACGAGGCCGCCAACCGGTCCGGGCGACCGGGTGGGCGGGTGCGGCGGCATCGGGCCGCGGTCGGTCAGGTGGATCGGACGGGCCGCGCGGGCCGGGTGCCTCGAGTAGGCCGAGTGGGTTGGGTGAGTCACGCCGCCATACTCCCAACGACACGCACTTTCCCGGCGTAATGGGCGAAGTCTGGACGCGTCGCTCAAAATATGCTTTATGCACTCATATGTCTGGAGGGGCGCCCAGTGACACAAAGCCCGGCCAGAAGCCCCGCCAGTCCGCTGCCGCCGCCCAAGGAACGTCGCCGTCTGCGCCAGGCCCACTCCCTGAGCCAGGCCGAGGTCGCCGCCAGGGTGGGCGTCACCCCCAGGACGGTTCGGTCCTGGGAGACCGGCCGCACTACGCCACGGGGGCGCAGGCGGGAGGCGTACGCACGGTTGTTGGAGGAGTTGGCTCCGCTCGATGCGAAGCCTGAGGTTGAACCCGAGCCCGAGCCCGAGCCTGAGCCGGTGCCCGAACCCGAACCTGCGGCTGAGCCGGTGGCCCAAGCCTGGCCCGTGGCCGAAGCCGTGGCCCAGCCCGAGCCCTCCGCCCCCACCCCGACCCCCGCCCAAGCCTTCGACGCGCTCTACGCGTTCTGCGTCCCCAGCCTCGTACGGCAGACGTATCTCCTCACCGGGCGGCGGAAGTTGGCGCGAGAGTCCGTGGACCGTGCGTTCCAACTGGCCTGGCAACGCTGGCCGGAGGTGGCGGTCGACCCGGACCCGGCGGGCTGGGTGCGGGCGGTGGCCTACGAGTACGCACTGTCGCCCTGGCATCGGGTGCGCCTTCGCCACCGGCGCCCGGACACACCGCCCGCCGCCCCGAGCGATCGCCGCCTGCTCTCCGTACTGCTGAGCCTTCCGCCCGCGTACCGGCGCACGCTGCTCCTCCACGACGGCCTCGGCATCGGCCTGGCGGAAACAGCGGCCGAGACGGAGGCGAGCACCGTCGCGGCGGCGAACCGCCTGCTGCACGCACGCCAGGCGATCGACGAGCAGTTCTCTGACCTGACGGATCGACAGGAGCTACGACGCCGCCTGACGAGACTGATGAAACTGGCGGACAAGGAGCGCCTGCGGACCGCCCCGAAACCCGTAGCAGTCCGCATGAGCAGCGAACGCCGCGCCCAGCAGTGGACGCGCGCGGCCATCGCCTTCACCGCCCTGCTCGTCACCGCCACGGCCATCACCGCCAAAACGGCCCCGAGCCACTACGAACCTCCGGTGCCCCCGGGCGAGAAGATCCACGGCGTACCGCCCCGAGCGGTCCCCGGCACCCTCTCGGACAAAGAACAGAAGCTACGGGCAAAGCTGAAGTCGGAATCGGCGAACGGCCCCGAGAGACTGAGCCCCCAGAGCCGTTGAGCCGTTGAGCCGTTGACGCTGCGGGAAAAGCAGGTGGGCCCGCACCCCAGCGAGGGATACGGGCCCACTCAGCGTTCAGCCGAAGAAACTCAGCCGGCGAGAATCGCGCGCGCCAGCTTCGCCGTCTCCGTGGGCGTCTTGCCGACCTTCACACCGGCGGCCTCGAGCGCTTCCTTCTTGGCCGCGGCCGTACCGGAGGAGCCGGAGACGATGGCGCCGGCGTGGCCCATCGTCTTGCCCTCGGGCGCGGTGAAGCCCGCGACGTAACCGACGACCGGCTTCGACACGTTGGCCTTGATGAAGTCGGCCGCGCGCTCCTCGGCGTCGCCGCCGATCTCACCGATCATGACGATCAGGTCGGTGTCGGGGTCGGCCTCGAACGCGGCGAGCGCGTCGATGTGCGTCGTACCGATGACCGGGTCGCCACCGATGCCGACGGCCGAGGAGAAGCCGATGTCACGGAGCTCGTACATCATCTGGTACGTCAGCGTGCCGGACTTCGAGACCAGGCCGATGCGGCCCGGCTTGGTGATGTCGCCCGGGATGATGCCGGCGTTCGACTGGCCGGGGGTGATCAGACCCGGGCAGTTCGGGCCGATGATCCGCGTCTTGTTGCCCTTCTCGACCGCGTACGCGTAGAACGCGGCGGAGTCGTGGACCGCGATGCCCTCGGTGATCACGACCGCGAGGGGGATCTCGGCGTCGATGGCCTCGACCACGGCGGCCTTGGCGAAGGCCGGCGGTACGAAGAGGACGGAGACGTTGGCGCCCGTCTTCTCGATCGCCTCGGCGACCGTGCCGAAGACCGGGATCTCGTTTCCGTCGATGTCGACGGAGGTGCCGGCCTTGCGTGGGTTCACGCCGCCGACGATGTTCGTGCCGTCGGCCAGCATGAGCTTGGTGTGCTTCATGCCCGTGGCACCGGTCATGCCCTGGACGATGACCTTGCTGTCCTTGTCGAGGAAGATAGCCATGGTGGTCTGAGTCCCTCTTCCTTACTTCGCAGCCGCGAGTTCGGCGGCCTTGTCGGCCGCGCCGTCCATGGTGTCCACGCGCTGTACGAGCGGGTGGTTCGCGTCCGACAGGATCTGGCGACCCAGCTCCGCGTTGTTGCCGTCGAGGCGCACGACCAGCGGCTTGGTGACCTCTTCGCCCTTCTCGGCGAGCAGGGCCAGGGCCTGCACGATGCCGTTGGCGACCTCGTCACAGGCGGTGATGCCGCCGAAGACGTTGACGAAGACGGACTTGACGGCCGGGTCGCCCAGGATGATCTCCAGGCCGTTGGCCATGACCTGGGCGGAGGCGCCGCCGCCGATGTCGAGGAAGTTGGCGGGCTTCACACCGCCGTGGGCCTCACCGGCGTACGCGACCACGTCGAGGGTGCTCATGACGAGACCCGCGCCGTTGCCGATGATGCCGACCTCGCCGTCGAGCTTGACGTAGTTGAGGTTCTTGGCCTTGGCGGCGGCCTCGAGCGGGTCGGCCGCCTCCTTGTCCTCCAGCGCCTCGTGCTCCGGCTGGCGGAAGTCGGCGTTCTCGTCGAGCGAGACCTTGCCGTCGAGGGCGATGACCTGGCCGGAGGCGACCTTGGCGAGCGGGTTGACCTCGACGAGGAGGGCGTCCTCCTTGATGAAGGTCTCCCACAGCGTCACCAGGATGTCGGCGACCTGGTCGGCGACCTCGGCCGGGAACTTCGCCTGGGCGACGATCTCGCGGGCCTTCTCGATCGAGACGCCCTCGTTGGCGTCGACCGGCACCTTCGCGAGGGCGTCGGGGTTCTCCTCCGCGACGACCTCGATCTCCACGCCGCCCTGTACGGACGCCATGGCGAGGAAGGTGCGGTTGGTGCGGTCGAGGAGGTACGAGACGTAGTACTCCTCGAGGATCTCGGGAGCCGTCTCGGCGATCATCACCTTGTGGACCGTGTGGCCCTTGATGTCCATGCCGAGGATGTCCGTCGCGCGGGCGACGGCCTCGTCCGGGGTGGCGGCCAGCTTCACGCCGCCGGCCTTGCCCCGGCCGCCGACCTTGACCTGGGCCTTGACGACGGACTTGCCGCCAAGACGCTCGGTCGCCGCGCGCGCCCCCTCAGGCGTGTCGATGACTTCACCGGCCAGCACCGGTACACCGTGCTTGGCGAAGAGGTCCCTCGCCTGGTACTCGAACAGGTCCACGCGCGTCCGTCCCTATCAGGTATCTCGCGGTTCGTTGGTCTCCGTGGGCGTGCCGCGAGGGCAACGTGACTGCGCGGTCACTAGGAGGGCGTGGGCACGGTGGCCGACACGCGGCATGTCCGTACCGCAGGCTATCGCCGCTGACGGCGGGGTCGTAAATCGCAGATCACACCTGAGCGGTGATTACGGTCACAGATGCGGGTCTGATCAGGGCCTCACCAGGCTGGGGTTGGCCTGGTGAGGCCCCTGTAACAGCCCCTGAGGAACGCGCGAACAGCCACTCAGGGGTTGCAGGGCGGACGGTCCCCACCCCATTGGGGACCACCCGCCCCTGTCCGCGGGATTCAGGTCGGCCGGCCGATGGTTTTCGGCTGCCCGGCGCTGGTTCCCGCGGAGTCGGTCGGGTGCCGTACGGCTGGGCGTACGGCGCTCGGTCAGATGCCGTACACGGCGCCGTACGCAGTGCCGTGTGCGGCGCTCGGCAGGTAGCTCGGGGTGACGGACTCGGCCGCGCCCTGGACGCCGGTGGCCGCGTTGTGGACCAGCGGCCCACCGGCCGTCTCGACGGTCCCGGTCACGTCCTGCGCGAGGGGCGCGGCCCGCCCGGCGACACCGCCCGCGAACGGGGAGACCTCGCCGGCAAGGCCGTACGCGAAGGGCTGCACATCGCCCGCGACGCCGTACGCCAGCGTCGTGGCACTGCCGCCGACGCCTTGCGCGACGGGCTGCGCGTAGCCGACGAGGGTTTCCACGACCGGCTGCACGGCCCCGCCGACGCCTTCGGCGAACGTCGGCACCTGTCCGACGACGCCCTGCGCGAACGGGCTGGTCTGGCCCACCACGCCGTCCGCGACCGGCGGAACGTCACCCACGACGCCGTCCGCGAAGGGCCGCACATCACCGACGACACCGTCCGCGAGCACGCCCGCGTCACCCGCGGCCTGCCCGGCGACCGGCACCACACCGTCCACGGCGGTACGGGCGACCGGTGGGAGGAGAGAGGCGGCGGTGTCTTCGGTTACCTGACCCACCAGGCCGGTGGCGTACGGGGGGACGCCGCCTGCGACGCCGTACGCGTACGTCTGCGCGTCGCCGACGACGCCGTGCGGGTACGGGGCGGTGTCCTGGGCGACTCCACCTGCGTACGTCTGGGCATCGGCCACGACTCCGTACGCCAGCGCCGTCGTCCCGCCGAGAGCCTGGCCCGCGACGGGTACGCCGCCGTGGACGGCCTGGTCGGCGACGGGGGTGACGCCGCCGACCGCCTCACCGGCGACCGGGGTGACGCCGTGGACGGCGTCTGGGGCGACGGGCGGGAGGGCGGAGCCGGCGGTCTCGTCGACGACCGGGGTGGCGGTGGCGTGGATGCCCTGGACGGTGGAGGGAAGGGAGGTGACGGTGGCCTGGACCTGGGCGGGGGCACCGTTCACGGTCTGGCGGGCGGTGTCGATCGTGGTGCCGACGGGGGCAGCCGTCCGGCCCAAGGACGCGACCGTCCTGTCGGCGGTGGCGGCCGTCTGCCGGATCGTGGCCCGGACGTTGGACGGCACTCCCGTCGCGGCCCGCTCGGTGGCCGTGAGCTTGGTCTGCGCGGCGGCGAGCGCCTGCTCGAGCTCCGGGGCGAAAGTCGACAGCGGGCCGAAGAGGTAGTCGACCTCGTCCCGGGGGCCGGCGGCGTCGGACACGGCGTTCGCCGCCTTGTTCGCCGCCGCGGTCCTGGCCTCCTGCGCGGCGGCCTTCGCCCGGGCGACCTCGTGGGCGGGCAGCTCGGCCTCGACGTATTGGCGGGCCTGGTCGGCTACGCCGCCGGCCACCTTCGTGTTCGTCTCCGCAGAGGCGGTTGTCTTCGCCTCGGCAGTGGTACCGGTGACGGCGTCGTGCGCCTTGATCGTCGTGTGGGAGGCGGTGCTCTGCGCCTTGGTGGTCGGGGCGCCGGTGATGCCGGTGATCGTGTCCGTGACGGTGGAGGCGTCGGAGGCGTCGTGCAGGACGTCATCGACCACTTCGCCGACGGGGCTGTCGACCGCGCCGCCGGTCGCGTCGTCCACGGAGAGGGACACGTCGGGTACAGAAGCCGTCGACTTGGGCAGTTCGTCAGCGCCGGCGGCGGCTGAGCCGAGCGCCCACGCGCCGGTGACCCCGGCGGTGATGACGATGGAACGGCGAATGTTCTTGTGCATGCGTGCTTCAGATCCTTCGGGATACCGAGACTTGAGGACTTCGGGAGTGGGGGGGGCTTCCGGTGTCGGATGCGGTGCCGATCCCTTACCGGTCCGGGGAGTTGAGGACCGGTGGTGTCGGCAGCGGCTCCGGTCCGGATCCCGTTGGCTGTGTCCGGAGATCGGAGGGATGTCCGGACGACGGGCAGACCTGTTCCGCCCCCGCGCGGCAGGTCAGCGCGGGAAGTGCTGCCCTAGCCGGGGAAAACGGGAATGTCCCGGTACCTGTCCCTGGTCTCGGCCGCGGTCACCGCCGCTGCGATACCGGGCACCAGCCTCAGCTGTGCCCGGTTGCCGAACGCGACGGCATGCGCGTCGCCGTGCCGCGGCGGACCGTTGTCGGCCGCGGAACCATGCCCGAGCGCACCCCTCGGGGCACCCTCGTGCTCCTGGTGCGCGGGCGGCTGCGCGGGGTGCCGCGCAGCCTCGTCGTTGTCGCTCGCGCCGGCATCGGGCGCCACGTCGCCGCCGCTGAACTGCGGCCCGTACGCGCCCGTGGACCGGTCGCCGGACCTCTCTCGGGCGTCCTGCCCGGCGGACCCGCTCTCGTCCGCCGCCCCACCGGGCAACTGCGGCTTCGAACCGGCCGGCAACGTCTGTCCCGGCAGAACGGGCACTCCCGGCAGGTGCGGGAGAGCAGGGAGTTCAAGTCCGGGGAGTACAGCCAGAGGCGGCCACCATAGCGAGGCGGGCGCCTCGGGCTTGGCAACGCCACCGCCCACGACCTGTTCCACCAGGCCACCTATGGGCCGTACGGCGCCATCGGTGGCCGGCCGTATGACCTGCTCGGTGACCGGGCGTACGACGCGGTGGACTCCGTCGGTCACGGGGGCGGCCACCGGGGCGGTCGCCTTGTGGACGGGAACCAGGGGGGCGACGGTGCGGGGGCGGGCCGGGGTCTCGACGCCGGGCTCCGAGTCGGCCCCGGACACCGACGCGTCGCCGGGGGTGGCTTCGGCTTCGGACGCGGCTTCACCAAGGCCGGCGAAGCCGTCGAGCCCGATGCCGTCGGAGGCTCCAGATCCGTCAGCCCCTGGGGTTGCAGCCCCGGAGGTTTCAGCCCCGGCGGCTCCTGCCCTGGAGGTTTCAGCAGTCGCCGACCGCTGCTCCGAACCCGGCCGCTCCGCATGCCACTGCTCCGCGCCCCGCGCAACCGCTCCGACCGACCCCGTCACAACCGGCTCGGCCGAACCCGTCACCGACCGCACGACGCCCGTCGCCGTCACACCCGAAGTCGCACCGTCCGCCGCGCCCGCCCGCGCCCCGCACAGCATCCCGAGCACGAACAACCCACCCACCAGCAACCCCACTTGCAGCGCACGCCGTCCGGCCGCCGTGCGCGTCATACGCAGAGCGGCACCGGGCAGTGCGGCTGACAGGGTCGACACGGTCAAGACGGGGAGAGCCTCCCGTGCGGCGGGACGAGGCGGGCACGAAGTAGGACGGGGCGGCACACGGCGCACCGTTGAAGTCGCGACGATCCTTGCACGGGAGTCGGGAGGTTGCGCAAGCCCCCCTTCCCGTTGGGCATTCATGTCCGGTTTCCTGCAACCAGCCCCGCATGCCCCCCTTTTACCGCCCCGGGCTCCCGGTGTCCGGTATCGGCAGCGGGCGCTTCTCGATCGCCGCCGCCATCACCTCCGGGAACAGGTCGGGCGTGCACGCGAACGCCGGTGCGTCCAGCGCGGCGAGCGCCGCCGCATGCTCACGGTCATACGCGGGCGCCCCCTCGTCGGACAGCGCAAGGAGCGTCACGAACTGCACCCCTGACGCCTTCATCGCCGCGACCCGCTTCAGCATCTCGTTCCGTATGCCTCCTTCGTAGAGGTCGCTGATGAGCACGACCACCGTGTCGGCGGGGCGGGTGATCTGCGACTGGCAGTACGCGAGCGCCCTGTTGATGTCCGTACCGCCGCCGAGCTGAGTGCCGAACAGGACGTCGACCGGGTCGTCGAGCTGGTCGGTGAGGTCGACGACGGCCGTGTCGAAGACGACGAGCCGGGTGTTGATGGACCGCATCGAGGCCAGTACAGCGCCGAAGACCGAGGCGTAGACGACGGACGCCGCCATCGAACCCGACTGGTCGATGCAGAGGATGACCTCCTTCTTCATGGACTGGGACGCGCGCCCGTAACCGATCAGCCGCTCCGGCACGATCGTCCGGTACTCGGGCAGATAGTGCTTGAGGTTGGCCGCGATCGTGCGGTTCCAGTCGATGTCGTGGTGGCGCGGCCGGCTGATGCGGGCGCTGCGATCCAGGGCGCCGGTGAGCGTGGCCCTGGTGCGGGTCGCGAGCCGCTTCTCCAGGTTCTCGACCACCTTCCGCACAACGGCACGTGCCGTCTCCTTGGTCGTCTCGGGCATCGCCTTGTTCAGCGAAAGCAACGTGCCGACCAGGTGGACATCGGCCTCCACCGCCTCCAGCATCTCCGGCTCCAGCAACAGCGTGGACAGTCCGAGCCGGTCGATGGCGTCCCGCTGCATGACCTGAACCACGGAGGACGGAAAGTACGTCCGTATGTCCCCCAGCCACCGGGCGACTGACGGCGCGGAGGCCCCCAGCCCCGCCGACCGGTCCTTCCCCGCCCGCCCCTTGCCGACGGCCCCGGCGCCGCCCCCGTACAGCGCCCCCAACGCCCCGTCCATCCCGGCGTCCTGCCCGGCCAGCTCACACCCGGTGCCGTCCGCCTCCGCCCCGCCCAGCACCAGCCGCCACCGCCGAAGCCGCTCGTCGGAGGCACCGGCCTTGACGGCCGCGCCGGCCCGGCCCGTCGCTTCCGTGCTCATCTGCCCACCCCCGCAAGGTCGTTGTCGTTCGCGTCGCTGTTGTTCGCGTCGCTGTTGTTCGCGCTGTTGCCAACCGCGTCGTTGCCAGTTGCGTCGTCAGCGTCGGCGTCGTTCTCGTCCAGCCCCAGGAGCAGGCGCAGCATCGGCAGGACGGCGTCCGCGCGGTCGGTGTCGAGGTCGGTGGCGAAGCCGGGTATGGCGGAGCCGGTGGCCGCGGCACGCTCCCGCGTTCCCGGCCCGCGGCGGACCAGTTCGCCGAGCGTGCCCCGCACCCCGGGCTCGTACGCCGAGAAGGTCCGCCGCAGCAGCGGCAATACGTCCGTGAACGCGTCCCCCGGCACTCCGGTCAGCCATGCGTCGACCAGCCCGAGCAGCCGCTCGTCGTGCACGAGCAGCATCCCGCCCCCGGAGCCTCCGCCGACGAACCCCTCGATCCACGCCGCCGCATCCCCCGGCGCTGTCCCCGGCGACAGCACAAGCCCCATCAGCCGCGCGGCCTCTCCCTCGACCAACTCCCCGTCGTCCAGCAGCAGTCGAACGGCCCGCCCCCGTATGACCCCCGGGATCGCTTCGCGCGCGGAGAGCGTCCGAAGCACGGTATGCCAGCGGGTGCGTATACCGGTGCCGTCGGTCTCCGGACGAGGATCCTGGCCCGCGGCTGCAGACGACGCCTCCGTACGCACCTCCCCCAGCAGGCCCACCCCTCCATGCACCGCATCGACATGGCGACGCATCTCCTCGGCGGCGTCCGCGTCGAGGGCGGCGCAGGCCGGCGGCAGACCGACGAAGACGCGCTCGGTGAGACCCGCCGCGACCTCGGCCAGGGCTTGCGTGCCCGTGCCGCGTACGTCGCCGTAGCGCAGCGAGCGGACCAGGGCGGGGAGGGCCTGGGCGAGGTGGCCGACGTCCGCGTCGAGGGCCGCGCGGTCGGCGAGGATCCGCATCACCACGGGGAGGGCGTCCGGGAGTTCGGCGAGGAGGCAGCGCTCCGCAAGGGTGGTGACGTCGGCCAGGACGCCCGCCGCGACGGCGTCCGCCTCGGCCTTCGCGGTCGCCGCGGCGAGCACCGTGGTGCCCCATACCCCGGCCTCGGCGACCCGCACCGCCAACTCCGGCTCCCAGCGCAGCCGCCAGGTCTCCCGGAACGTACCCGTGCTCCCCCGCGACTCCGTCGGCGCACCCCACTCGATGCCGAGGAGGCGCAGCCGGTGCAGCAGCCTGCTGCGCCCGGCGTCGTTCTCCTTCCGCAGGTCGAGCTCCAACTCCCGCTCCAGCGCCTCCGGTTTGAGCCGCAGCCGCCGCTGGATCCGGGCCAGGTCACGCTGCAACGGCACCGCGGGCGCCGACTCGGGCACCTCGCCCAGTACGTCGCCGACAATGAGCCGGTCGTGCACGAGCGCAAGCGGCACATCCGAGCCCTCGCACATCACGGCCCGTACGGCGTCGGTGCTCTCGGTCAGCCCCGGCAGCGGGCGGCCCCGCATCGCGGCGAGCGTGTCGGCGAGCCGCACCGCCTCGATGACATGAGCCGACGACACGATCCGGTCCTCGCCGCGGAGCAGCCCCGCCACCTTTGTCATCCAGCGCTCGATCGGCCGGTCGGGAACGCTGAACAGATGCCCGTACCAGCCGGGCGAGTCGATCCCCGCGCCGTAACCACTGGCCCGGGCGAGCCGCCGGTGCGTCCACGGCACCCACGTCATGTCCACCTTTGCCTTGGGCAGGCCCTTGAGCAGCGCCTTGTCGGCGGCGACGGCCGTCTTGTGCCGCAGCGCGGGCACATGCCAGGCCCCGCACACCACAGCCACGTCGTCCCCGAACTCCCGCTGTGCCGCCCTCACTTGGAGCCGCATATACGCCTCCCGCACGAGATCCCGCTCGTGTCCCCCGCTCCCGTACGCCTCCCGCAACGCCCCCATGGCTTCCCCCAGCACCTCGAAGGGCCCGAACGCGTCCGAGCCGCGGACCCCCCGGTGCTCGATCACGTCCTCCCACCACCGCTCGGGATCGTCGTACCCGGCGGTCTCGGCGAGCACGGCGAGCGGATCGATCCGGATGGCTTCCTCGGACGCGCCGCTGCCCGAAGTCTGCGACGTATCCGGTGCTGACGTCTCCGGTGCTTCGGGCCCGTCCGGTGTTCCGGACGCATCAGGCCCGTCCGGTGTCGCGGACGCGTCGGGCCTGTTCTGCGCCCCTGACGCATCCGGTGCTTCCTCCTGCCCCCACGCCAGCGTGTGCGTGGCGGGGAGGTCGATGAAGCGGGCCGGAACCCCGTGCTCCAGGGCCCAGCGGATGGCCACCCATTCCGGGGAGAACTCGGCCAGCGGCCAGAACGCCGACCGACCGGGCTCGTCCACGACATGCGCGAGGAGCGCGACGGGCGGCTGCATGCCTTCCTCGGCGGCCAGCGCGATCAACGCGTCGGCCTCCTGTGGGCCCTCGATCAGCACCGTCCGAGGGCTCGCCGCCTCCAGGGCCGCCCGCACAGCCCGCGCCGAACCGGGCCCGTGGTGCCGCACTCCGAGCAGCAGGGGACCCGAACCGCGCCCGGCACCTGCGGCCCGCGCGGCCTCCGGCAGGGATCCGTTCACGCGCTCACCTCCCGGCAGGCGCGGTAGAAGTCCTTCCAGCCGTCGCGCTCGCGGACGACCGCCTCCAGGTACTCCTGCCAGATGACGCGGTCGGCCGCCGGATCGCGGACGACGGCGCCGAGGATGCCGGCGGCGACGTCACTCGCGCGCAGGACGCCGTCCCCGAAGTGGGCGGACAGGGCAAGTCCGTTGGTGACGACGGAGATGGCCTCGGCGGTCGACAGCGTGCCGCTGGGCGACTTCAGCTTCGTACGGCCGTCGGCGGTGATGCCGTCGCGCAGCTCGCGGAAGACGGTGACGACGCGGCGGATCTCGTCGATGCCGTCGGGCACGGCCGGCAGGTCGAGGGAGCGGCCGATCTGGTCGACGCGTCGCGAGACGATGTCGACCTCGGCGTCGGCGCTCTCCGGCAGCGGCAGCACCACCGTGTTGAAGCGGCGGCGCAGGGCGCTGGACAGGTCATTGACACCTCGGTCGCGGTCGTTGGCGGTCGCGATCAGGTTGAAGCCGTGTACGGCCTGCACCTCCGAACCCAACTCCGGTATCGGCAACGTCTTTTCCGACAGGATGGTGATGAGCGTGTCCTGTACGTCGGCGGGGATACGGGTCAGCTCCTCGACGCGCGCGGTCATTCCTTCCGCCATGGCGCGCATGACGGGGCTCGGCACCAGTGCGTCGTGGCTCGGGCCGTGGGCGAGCAGCTGCGCGTAGTTCCAGCCGTACCGGATCGCCTCCTCCGGTGTGCCGGCCGTGCCCTGCACAAGCAGCGTCGAGTCGCCGCTGACCGCGGCTGCCAGGTGCTCGGACACCCATGTCTTCGCCGTGCCGGGCACGCCGAGCAGGAGCAGTGCCCGGTCGGTGGCGAGTGTGGTGACGGCGACCTCGACGATGCGGCGCGGGCCCACATACTTCGGTGTGATCACCGTGCCGTCCGGCAGGGTGCCGCCGAGCAGGTACATCGCGACGGCCCACGGCGACATCCGCCAGCGGTCCGGGCGCGGGCGGTCGTCCTGCGCGGCCAGCGCTGCGAGCTCGGCGGCGAACGCGTCCTCGGCGTGCGGCCGCAGCTCCTCGCCCTTCTGTCCCGCGGGCGCCTGCACGGACGTACGCCCGCCCGCGCTCGTGTTCGCGGGCGCGGATTGATCGCGGCTCGGGTCGACAGACGTCGGGTCGACGGAAACAGGCATGGCTAGGTCCCCCTCCAGCTCGGCCGGGTCGGCCGGTTCGGATCTGGTGTCCACCCTGCACCACACCACTGACAATGCGCTCTGACCTGCGCAAATACCCTCGCGAGGGTCGATTGTCAGTGGTGGGATCTACCTTCGATGTCATGACTCAGCAGGGGGTGCGCTGGACTGCGGATCAGGTGCTGGCACTGGCACCTGACTCCGCGTCACGCAAAGCGGGAAGCAAACTCGGCGCGGCCGGGCCGTGGTCGGAGGCGGGCAGTTCTGACGAGGGGACGGTATGGGGACTGTGCAGGGGCAGTGGCAGCAAGCCGTATCAGACGGTCATCGACCTCGCGGACTCCACGGGGCCCGCGTACAAGTGCAGTTGTCCGAGCCGCAAGTTCCCGTGCAAGCACGCGCTGGGACTGCTGCTGCTCTGGGCGGGCGAGAGCGGGACGGACAGCTCGGTGCCGCGGGGGCAGGCGCCGGACTGGGCAGAGCAGTGGATAAAGGGGAGAAGACAGCGCGCGGAGGAGAAGCGGACGACGAGCGGGACGTCCGGCCCTCCGACGGTTGATCCCGAGGCGGCGCGACGCCGGGCGGAGCGGCGTGCCGAGCGGATCACGGCCGGCGCGACGGAGCTGGAGCAGCGGCTGACGGACCTGCTGCGCGGCGGTCTGGCCACGGCGGAACAGGCGGGATACGGGCTGTGGGAGGAGACGGCGGCCCGGATGGTCGACGCGCAGGCGCCGGGACTGGCCGCGCGTGTACGGGAGTTGGGGGCGATTCCGTCCTCCGGCCCCGGCTGGCCGGTCCGGCTGCTCGAGGAGTGTGCCCTGCTCCACCTGCTCGACCAGGGCTGGCTGCGGCGCGAGCGGCTACCGGAAGGACTCGCGGCGACGGTCCGTTCCCGGATAGGGCTGCCCGGCTCGGCGGACGGCCCACCCGAGCGCGACCGCTGGCTGGTCCTCGCCCAGTACGACACGGCGGACAGCCGCCTCACGACCCGCCGCATCTGGTTGCACGGAGCGGAGTCGGGACGCACGGTACTGCTCCTGTCATACGGAGCTGCCGGCCGCGCGCCCGAACTGGCACTGCCCGTCGGACTGGCCCTCGACGCGGAGGTATCGGCGTACACAGGCGCGGGCCGGCCGCGGGTGGCCCTGGGCGAGCAGTTCACGCCCCCTTCCCCCGTGACGCTCCGCCCACCGGGGGTGAGCGTGGCACAGGCGGCGGCCCGGTACGGCCAGGCCCTCCGGGACGACCCATGGCTGGACTCCCACCCGGTGACGCTGGCCCGCGTCATACCGACCCCGGACGCCGATTCCTGGCAACTGGCGGACGCCGACAGCGACCTGGCGCTCCCCCTCACCCCTGCCGCCCAGTCCCGCTCCGGCCTGTGGCGCCTGGTCGCGCTGTCGGGCGGAGCCCCGGTCACGGTGTTCGGAGAGTGCGGCCACCGAGGCTTCACGCCGTTGACGGCGTGGCCTGAGGAAGCGGGAGAGGCGGTGCCGCTGTGCTGACGCCGGCGCAAGGTCTCTCCCTGTCGACCAGCTCACCTGATTCCCTCACCCCCGCACGGAAGGAATGCCCATGAACAGCCCCCTCCCTCTGACGGACGCACCCACCGGGAGCTCCTGGGAGGAGCTCGTGACCGTGGCGTTGCTCGGGACCGAGCGGCGTACGTTGCCGGGGACGGCGCCCGGACGGGAGGCCCCAGCAGCCCTGCTGGACGCAGCGGCGGTACAGACGGTGCGACGGCGGGCCGGATTGCGGCCGGGGCGGGCGGCGGCGCGGCCGGAGCCGGCGGCGGAGGATCCGCGTCCGGCGCTTCCCCGCCCCGCCGCGCGCAGGCTGGCGATGCTCCTCGCCGACCGGCCTGGCACGGGGAGCGGCGGCCGCAGAGGAACGGCGCCCGACCTCATGGAGTTGCTGCCGCAGTGGCTCGCCCTGGCGAACGAGCGCGGTTTCGCGGCACCCCCGGAGTTGCTGCCCGCGCTCCTGGACGCGGCCAGGGGGCGTACGGATCTTCGGCCGGCCGCGCTGACATTCGCGGGTCCGCGTGCGCTGTGGCTGGCACGACTGAACCCGGACTGGCGGTTCGCGCTGCGGGCGATACCTGGCGGCGGAGCCGCGCTGCCCGGTATCGGAGAACCGGAGCGGACACGGCAGTTGTGGCAGGAGGGCCTGTTCGCCGAGCGGGTGGCACTCCTCGCGGCGATACGGGCGCGGGACGCGGCAGCCGCGCGCGAACTGCTCGCCACGACCTGGGCGACGGAACGGGCCGAGGACCGGCTGATGTTCCTCGACTCTCTGCGCACAGGGCTGTGCGCGGCGGACGAGCCGTTCCTGGAACAGGCATTGGCCGACCGGAGCCGCAATGTACGGGCCACGGCGGCGGAGCTGCTGTCCGCGCTGCCGAGTTCGGCGCTGGCTGGGCGGATGGCGGACCGCGCCGGCTCGTGCGTGGCCGTCGACCATACGGGCCGCGGGCCCACGATCGTGGTCGAGGCGCCGCATGCGTGCGATGCGGGCATGGAGCGCGACGGGGTGGTGGCCAAGGCGCCGGCCGGCCGGGGTGAACGGTCCTGGTGGCTCGGCCAGTTGGTCGAGGCGGCCCCGCTCACCACTTGGTCCCGGCGGCTCGGCGGGCGCACGCCGGAGCAGATCGTGGCGTTGCCCGTGGCGGACGGCTGGCAGAGCGAACTGCATGCCGCGTGGTGCCGGGCGGCGGTGCGGCAGCACGATCCCTCCTGGTCGAGGGCACTGTTGGGGTCACCTTCGGCGCCGGAAGCCGGGGGGCCGGGGGCAGTGTCGCTGGCCGAGCGGGCCAAGCTGCTCGGCACGTTGGGCTCCACCGAGCGGGCCCAGTGGGTGGCCGGGTTCATAGCTGTGCACGGGTTGTCCGAGGCGTTTCAGTTGCTCGGGGTATGCGGTGTCCCCTGGGCGGGGCCTCTGGGGCGGGCCGTTGTGGACGCGCTCAATATTGCGCGGGATGCGGGGAGTTATCCGTGGAGCTTCAGCGGGGTCATGGGACTCGCGGAGCGCTGCCTCGACCCGTCGGAGGCCGCCCGTCTCGACGCCCTCACGGCCGTGCCCGACGAGCCGGAGAACGCGTCACCCGGTGCCGGGGGGTACTGGGCGGAGTCGTTCCAGCGGCTGGTGGGGACGTTGCGGTTGCGCGCGGCAATGCGGCTCGAACTGGACGGGGCGCCGATGGGGGTGGGGGGTTAGGTTCGTTGACGGGTGCGGGTGGGTGAGTGGTTGCTCGCGCGGTTCCTCGCGCCCCTGGGGTGCGTGCGTGGGTCGGGGCCGTGGGCTGGTGCGTCAGCTCGTCGCAGCGTGGGCATACGGCCCTTCGGCTCACAGGGCGCAGGTGGCCTGAGACAGAACCTGAGCGACGGGCATACGACGCACCGGCCCACGTCCCCTCCCGCCGGTGGGAAACTGCGGGTGGTTGGGGTGCGGGCTTTCCCGGGGCGCTTGCTCCTCGGGGCGCGGGCAGTCGCAGGCTTTTGCTTTCAGGGGCGCGGGGCTGTGACATATGCGGCTCCGCCGCGGGGTGCGACCAGCCACGACGGGCCCGCACTCGCCGACGAACCGAACCCACCACCCCCGTAGGCGCCCTCGCTCAACCAGAGGCAGCCGGCTGCCGAACGTTCGCTCGGACCCAGTCCACGATCGACGCCGTCGTGGCCCCCGGCGTGAAGATCTCGGCGACACCCTTCTCCTTGAGGGGCGGAATGTCCGCCTCGGGGATGATTCCGCCACCGAAGACCTTGATGTCCGACGCCTCGCGCTCCTTGAGGAGTTCGATGACGGCGGCGAAAAGGGTGTTGTGGGCCCCGGAAAGAATGGAGAGCCCGATCGCGTCCGCATCCTCCTGGATCGCGGTGTCGACGATCTGCTCCGGCGTCTGATGGAGGCCGGTGTAAATGACCTCCATGCCGGCGTCACGCAGGGCCCGCGCAATCACCTTGGCGCCACGATCGTGGCCGTCGAGCCCCGGCTTGGCCACCACCACGCGGATCGGACCGGCTGCCACACCCATCACTGTTGCCTCCATGTACCGACTTCCGCCCCGCCGAGAAACGATCTCCAGCGAACCGGACTGCGAAAATCCGTATCTAGCAAAAACCTAAATCGACCTGTTACCGTCCCGCACCGGCTTGTATCGACTGATAGCACCTCAAGACGCAGACGGCGACTCGTCGCAACCGTTACACGTCAGCCCACGTCAGGTGTACCCAGCGGCACAGCCACCCCGCACCGCGCCGGCCGGGGAAGTGAACGAACGTTATCGCCACCATCCCGCAACCGGCAGTTTCGCGGTGGAGACCGAGGGGGAAATCACACGATGGGACAAGTTCGCCGCGCACCGATCCCGCACCCTGAGGCACATGGGCCACAGCCGGGCCGGGCGCAAGGGGAGCCGCCACGAGGTCGCCGCACCTCCGCGCCGCCAGCCGGGCGGCCGGATGGCGCGGCATTTCGGCGACCGCACGACGACGGGAACTCCCGTCGTTCCACGGGCGTGATAAACGCCACCCGTGCACCGTCGTACTCCTCGTCGGCGGTTTCCCATGAGGGCACACGGGGGACAAAGCCGTCCTTCCGTGCGCCGACGGGAGGTCGGCCATGAAGGTCACCAGGGCAGTAATGCCCTTTTATCCGCTTTTGCCGCTCTGTCAACGGCTGTTGCCCAGCAGACTGGCCGGACTCTCACTGACTCTCCTCAAGGCCACGGCCCTTGAGGTCGCGATCCTCGCGGGACACCTGATCCTCTATCCCACGGGCATCACCCAAGAGCGCCGCCCGGGCGCCGCTTCGCCCTCTCCGGCCCCCAACCTCCCCTCCGCCTCACTCCCCAGGCCCCGCCGCGCACCGGACGACTTCACCTCCGAGATCGCGACCGAGGCAGACACCGACCGTGACGCCGAGGCCCACCGCCTGCCTACCCAGCCCAAACCACCGGTCGTCCTCCTCCACGGATTCATAGACAACCGCTCGGTGTTCGTGCTGCTGCGCCGCTCACTGGCCCAGCACGGCAGGCAGCAGATCGAGTCGCTCAACTACTCGCCCCTGACCTGCGACATACGCACCGCCGCCGAGCTGCTCGGCCGGCACATAGAGGAGATCTGCGAGCGCACCGGTCAGCAGGAGGTGGACATCGTCGGCCACAGCCTCGGCGGACTGATCGCGCGCTATTACGTGCAGCGTCTGGGCGGCGACGTACGCGTACGGACGCTTGTGACCTTGGGCACGCCGCACTCGGGCACACGTGTGGCACCGCTGATGAACGCGCATCCGATCGTGCGGCAGATGCGGCCCGGCTCCACCGTGCTCGAGGAGCTGCGCGAGCCCGCACCGGCCTGCCGGACCCGGTTTGTGAGCTTTTGGAGCGATCTCGACCAGTTGATGGACCCGTTGGAGACGGCCTGCGTCGAGCACCCGGACCTGCTCGCACAGAACGTACGGGTGAGCGGGATAGGCCACCTCGCCCTGCCCGTGCACCCGGCGGTCGCAGCCGGCATACGGCAGGTGCTCGACATCGAGGAGACCGCGGGAGTCCCTGCCGCCGCACGCACCGGCGGACTGACCGTGGCGTAAGTCACAACACTCCCCGCGCACCGGCTGGATATCGAACGCCGAACAGCCGGGGAACACCCCCGCGCCCTCGAACGTTCATCGAACGAAAGGCCAAAGTCGCACCCGCAGTCCGCCGAAAGGCGGCCGAATGCCCGTTTCCCGAGCGGGGGATGACGGCCGAAGATTGTCGCGCCCGTCTACCGCCGGGTACAGTCACCGCACTGCTCTGCCAGCGCCCCTGTCGTCGAGGCGAAAGAGAAGTTGGTGAACGACCGTCACCCGTCGGGGACCGTACCGCCCCCGGCCGCGGCTCCCGAAGCCGCCTCGACGCACTTCGCGTCGCATGGCGAGCACGGGTTCCAGTACGGCGACTTCACCACGTACGACGCCTACACCGCCACCGGATTTGACGCGGCGCCCACCGGCATCTACGACACATACGGCACACCGGGTGCCTGCGCGGCGCCACCCTTCGAGGCCACGACGAGCTTCGAGACCGATCCCCTCTTCGGCGACCTGCCGGGCAGCGGCGTCACGGGTTCGTACGCGTCCACCGGCAGTCACCAGACGCTGAACTACGACCCCTACGCGGCTCACCACCACGCCGCGTACGACACCGGCGGCCATGACGCGAACGGCCTGTGGACGGACACCTCCGGTCAGCAGCGGCTCATGGGAATCCCCGCGCAGTCCACGGGCCCCGACATCAGCGGTCAGTGGGACGCCAACGCCTGGCTCCAGGCCGATCCGCTCGGCCAGGCCCAGCAGTGGAACACGCAGACCTTCGACTCGGGTGCGTACGACGCCACCGCGTGGAACTCGGACGGTGGCGAGCAGCACGCGTCGTACGACCAGCACGAGCCGCATGAGCAGTACGAACCGTACGACCAGTCGGCCACAGCGATCTTCGAGCCGGTCACGTACGAACAACAGGCCGTCATAGAGGACGAGTTCCCCGCCTCCGACGACCTGGACACGGACACCGGCACCGATCTCAGCACCGGCAGCCACGACGAACCCCCTCTCCTCGACGGCCCCGAAGAGCTCGCCCCGGACGCCACCGCCGTCCTGCCGGCCCCCCGCCCGGGGTCCCGTACCGCATCCCGTGCAGCCTCCCGCTCCCGCCGCCGCACCCCGCCCAAGCGTTCCGCTCTGCTGACGGTTGCGGTGCCGTCCGCGTGTGTGATGGGTGTGGCCGGGATCGCGGCAGCATCCGTGGGCAGCGGGAACGGGAACGAGAGCAATGAGACGACGGCCGCGACCGGCACGACCGCTGTGCAGCCGGCAACCGCCAACAACAAGCTCGACACCCAGCTCGAGAGCCTGACCGCGGACGCGGACGACTTCGCCGACCGGGCGAGCCGTACGCAGGAGCGGATCGATCTCAAGGCCCAGCAGGAGGCCGAGAAGAAGCGGGCGGCGGCGGAGGCGGCGCGCAAGGAGCGGCTGCGTCCGAAGTTCGCGGTGCCGGTCGAGCAGAAGGGGCTCAGCGCCTACTACGGCCAGGCCGGCATCAACTGGATGTCCGTGCACACGGGCATCGACTTCCCCGTCTCGTACGGCACGACGGTGATGGCCGCGACCGACGGCGTCGTCCGTACGGAGTGGAACAGCGCGTACGGGAACATGGCGATCGTGACCGCGAAGGACGGTACGGAGACGTGGTACTGCCACCTCTCCACGTACAAGGTCGCTTCCGGAACCGAGGTGAAGGCCGGCGACCCGATCGCGTTCTCCGGCAACTCCGGCAACTCGACGGGCCCGCACCTCCACTTCGAGGTACGCCCGGGCGGCGGCGACGCGATCGACCCCCTGCCGTGGCTCCGCAGCCACGGCCTCAACCCGACGTAACCGCCCCGCCGCGCGGCCACCGAGCCCCGCAGGGCTACAGCTTCTCCACCGGCGCGTACCGCAGCAGCAGCCGCTTCGGCTTTGTGTCCCCGAAGTCGATCGTCGCCTCCGCGTTCGACCCCGTGCCCTTCACGCCGACCACCGTGCCGAGCCCGAACTGGTCGTGTGTGACCCGGTCCCCCACGGCCAGCGACACCACCGGCTTCTCCGTGGCCCCGCCCCGCCGCGTGGCGAAGCCGGAGGCGCCCGAGGCCGCCGAGCGCGAGCGGGAGGAGGGCAGGGAGGCCGCCACGCCCGCCGCGGGGCCGGAGGCCACCGCTCCCATGGACCCCGTCCGCTTCCACTCCAGATGGGTGTCCGGAATCTCCTCCAGGAAGCGGGACGGCGGGTTGTACGAGGGCTGCCCCCAGGCACTCCGCATCGAGGACCGCGTCAGATACAGCCGCTCCCGCGCGCGTGTGATGCCCACGTACGCGAGCCGCCGCTCCTCCTCCAGTTCCTTGGTCTGGCCGAGCGCGCGCATGTGCGGGAAGACACCGTCCTCCATGCCGGTCAAGAACACCACGGGGAACTCGAGGCCCTTGGCGGTGTGGAGGGTCATCAGCGTTATGACGCCGGAGCCGTCCTCTTCCTCGTCCGGGATCTGGTCGGAGTCGGCGACGAGCGCGACCCGCTCCAGGAAGTCGGAGAGCCCGCCCACAGCCTCGCCCTCACCGGCGTCCTGCTCGAACTCCAGGGCCACGGCGGCGAGTTCCTGAAGGTTCTCGATACGGGTCTCGTCCTGCGGGTCCGTGGAAGCCTGCAACTCGGCCAGATAGCCGGTGCGTTCGAGCACGGCCTCCAGGACCGTGGCCGGGCCCGCGCCCGACTCGACGATGGTCCGCAGCTCCTCCATCAGCGTGTTGAACCGCTTGACGGCGTTCGTGGAGCGAGCCGCCATGCCGTACGCCTCGTCGACGCGGCGCAGCGCCTGCGAGAAGCTGATCCTCTCCCGCGAGGCGAGTGCGTCGATCATCGCCTCGGCCCGGTCGCCGATGCCCCGCTTGGGGACGTTGAGAATCCGCCTCAGCGGTACGGAGTCCTCAGGGTTGGCGAGAACCCTCAAGTACGCGAGGACGTCCCGGACTTCCTTGCGCTCGTAGAAGCGGACGCCGCCGACGACCTTGTAGGGCAGGCCGACGCGGATGAAGACCTCTTCGAAGACGCGGGACTGGGCGTTCGTACGGTAGAAGACGGCGACGTCGCCGGCCTTCGCCTCACCGGCGTCCGTCAGCCGGTCGATCTCGTCGGCGACGAACTGCGCCTCGTCGTGCTCCGTGTCGGCGACGTAGCCGGTGATGCGCGCGCCCGCGCCCGCGTTGGTCCACAGGTTCTTGGGGCGGCGGCTTTCATTGCGCTCGATGACCGCGTTGGCGGCGCTCAGGATCGTCTGTGTGGAGCGGTAGTTCTGCTCCAGGAGGATCGTCGTCGCGTCCGGGTAGTCCTCCTCGAACTGGAGGATGTTGCGGATGGTCGCGCCGCGGAAGGCGTAGATGGACTGGTCGGCGTCACCGACGACGCACAGTTCGGCGGGCGGCACGTCGTGCTCGCTCGGGGGTACGTCCACGGGGTGCTCGGAGGTGCCGACGAGTTCCCGTACGAGGGCGTACTGGGCGTGGTTCGTGTCCTGGTACTCGTCCACCAGTACGTGGCGGAAGCGGCGGCGGTAGTGCTCGGCGACGTCCGGGAAGGCACGCAGGAGGTTGACCGTCGTCATGATCAGGTCGTCGAAGTCGAGGGCGTTGGCCTCGCGCAGCCGCGACTGGTAGAGCGCGTACGCCTGGGCGAGAGTCTTCTCGAAGCCGTCATTCGCCTGCGCGGCGAAGTCCTCTTCGTCGATCAGCTCGTTCTTGAGGTTCGAGACCTTGGCGCTGAACGACTTGGGCGGGAAGCGCTTCGGGTCGAGGTCCAGGTCGCGGCAGACCAGGGCCATGAGGCGCTTGCTGTCGGCGGCGTCGTAGATCGAGAACGAGGACGTGAAGCCGAGCTTCTTCGACTCCCGCCGCAGGATCCGCACGCACGCGCTGTGGAAGGTCATCACCCACATCGCGTTCGCACGCGGGCCGACGAGGTGCTCGACGCGCTCTTTCATCTCGCCCGCGGCCTTGTTGGTGAACGTGATCGCGAGGATCTGGCCCGGATGCACCTTCCGCTCGCCGAGCAGGTACGCGATCCGGTGCGTGAGCACACGGGTCTTGCCGGAGCCGGCGCCGGCCACGATGAGCAGGGGGGAGCCGGAGTGCACGACGGCCGCGCGCTGGTTGTCGTTCAGCCCCTCCAGGAGCGAGGCCGCGTCCACATGGGGACGGGGTGCGCCGTCGCGGTAGTAGGCCTCCCGGTCCGGCGGCACGTCGAACTTCCCGCCGAACAGATCGTCCGGAACCTGCTCCGGTACGTGATCGTCCTCGGGCGGTGGCGGGGGCTCTTCCTCGTGGTCCCGCGAGGGCTTGAGGTCCGCCAGGAAGCTGTCATCAAAGAGGCTGCTCATCGCTCTCCGAGTCTAGGCTCCCCCACTGACACCTCGCGGCCGCCCTGAAAAGCTGCCCCAAAACCCTGGAGGCTCTGCCGGGACGAGCCTGCCGGGATTCCTCTCACCCTCCAGGACCGTCCCGTCACGGTCGGCGACGGATCATGACGCCTGAGGTCAAGGTCACGAAAACGTATCGGACAATTCGCACATCAACCTTCACAGGAGCCACACGAGTTGGTTAGCTTTCGCAGTGGGCCGCTCGACCCCCACCGGCGAACGTCGCCGGGCCGTGCGGCTCCCGCCGAGTCCGGTACGCCCTTGTGGCCGCCCGGAGCCGGGGACCCACCGACCTTGGGGTGAATCGGGCCAACTCCCTTAGGGGACGAGGACCGTAGGGCAAACCTTCCGAAGCACACGCCCGAACCCGACAGCTAACTCGGTAGGCGGAGCACGGAAGGAGTCGCCTTCGTGGCGCCACACCGCAAAGCGCGGTCGTCCAGTCCCAAGGGCATACGGACCCCTGCCCTCGCCACCGCCGCTCTTACTTCGGTGGCCCTCCTGTCGCAGACCGCGAACGCTTCGCCCTCGGCGGAGCCGAAGCCCAGCCTCGACGAAGTCCAGAAGAAGGTCGACGACCTCTACCAGCAGGCGGAGACGGCGACCGAGAAGTACAACGGCGCCAAGGAGAAGACCGGCAAGCAGCGCAAGAAGGTCGACAACCTCCTTGACGACGTGGCCTCCCGCACGCAGAAGCTCAACGAAGCGCGCGAGGAGCTCGGTACGTTCGCCGCCGCGCAGTACCGTACGGGCGCCGCCGCCCCTGACACCGCGTCCCTGCTGCTCGCGGACAACCCGCAGGACTACTTCGACCAGAACCAGCTGATGGACCGGCTGACCAGCCGCCAGCAGCAGGCCGTCGACGACTATGCGACGCAGCAGTCCGAAATGACGCAGAAGCGTCAGGAGGCCTCCGAGAGCCTTCAGGCGCTCACCAAGACCGAGAACACCCTGAAGTCGTCCAAGGCGGACGTTCAGCGGAAGCTCGCAGAGGCGCGCCAGATGCTCTCGCAGCTGACCGCCGAGGAGAAGGCGCGGCTCGCGGCGATCGAGCGGGAGAAGCGCGAGGAGGCCCAGCGCAAGGCGGAGGAGCTGGCGCGGCAGCAGCAGGCCGCGGAGGAGCAGCGCCGCCAACAGCAGCAGGCCCAGCCGACTCCCGCGCCCTCCACCGGCGCGGGGACCTCGACCGGCACGGGCACCTCCGCGGGCACCACGACGGCCAAGGGCGAGAAGGCGATCGCCTTCGCCCGTTCCCAGACCGGCAAGCCGTACGTCTGGGGCGCGTCGGGACCGGACTCCTACGACTGCTCCGGCCTCACCCAGGCGGCCTGGAAGGCCGCCGGCGTCACCCTCCCGCGCACCACCTGGGACCAGGTCAAGGTGGGCACCCAGGTCTCGGTCGCCAGCGCCCAGCCCGGCGACCTCGTCTTCTTCTACGACGACATCAGCCACGTCGGCCTCTACCTCGGCGACGGCATGATGATCCACGCCCCGAAGCCGGGTGCGTACGTCCGCGAGGAGTCGATCTACTACATGCCGGTCCACAGCGTGGTCCGTCCGGCGTGAGGCACGCGCGCGTGGACCCCTTTTCGGGGTGCACGCGCGCGTGAGCCCGTTTCGGGGCTCCTCAAGGGGCCGCTTTTGAGGCTCTTCAGGCCGTCACGTCCAGAGCACCGCAATGAAAACGTTCGCGGTGGTCAGCCCGCCGACCAGGCCGAACAAGCCCTTGTCCACCTTCTCCTCGTCCCGCTTCACGTACACGAGGCCCAGGATCACGATCAGCAACGCCAGCTTGACGCCGATCTTGATGTTGTTGACCGTCTGGTCGTCGGCCTGGTTGAGGCCGACCAGGATCACGCCCGTGACGAGCATGGTGAACGCGCCGTGGAGCATCGCGGGGCCGAAGCGGGCCGTGCCCTCGCCCATCGCCTTCATCTGGGTGAGGAAGCCGCCGAGGAGTGCGGCGATACCGATGATGTGCAGGGCGACGAAGAGATGGATGAGTACGTCCATGACGCCGGAGCCTAACCGGGGGCCCCTGCACGGCCTCACACCACCCCGCGTCCCCGTACGGGCCCTGACGGACGCCTGCGGACAGTGACAGAGGCCTGCGGACACGGACGGGCCCATAGCACCGCCGAGCCGCCCGGGCCTCCACGACTGCCGCATCGGTCAACGCCTCGCGTCAACTCGGCGCCTCCAGGCCGGGATCACGGTCGTACACGGTCACCTCGTTGCCCAGTCCCGTCAGTTCCGTACATGGCGTTACCAAGCCGGCACGGTCAGGTTTAGCGTCCTTCCCCAGGTGACCGGCTCCCCACCGCCGTCCGGACCAGGGGCGGCAGCCGGTACATCACCGCCGAGAAGATCCGGCGGCGGCCCGCTCCCCCTGTGCGGGCCGCCGCCGGACGCGTGACCGGCCCGTTCGGGAAGGAAGTGTGTCCAGGTGGCAGCGCACCGCAAGCCAAGACAGCGCTCACTCGGTGGCAATACGGCCCGCACCGCCTTCACGATCGCACTCGCGGGCGCGGCGAGCGCCACCTCCTTCGACGGTGCGGGGCACGCCGAGCCACGGTTGACCCCGGATCAGGTGCGGGCGAAGGTCGACAAGTTGTACCAGGAGGCGGAGGTCGCCACCGAGAAGTACAACGGGGCGAAGGAGAAGGCCGACAAGGCGGAGGAACGGGTGGACTTCCTCCAGGACGAGGCCGCCCGCAGGACGGAGCGGCTCAACTCCGAGCGGGACACTCTGGGTTCGGTGGCTGCCGCGCAGTACCGGGACGGGGGCCTGGACCCCGCGCTGCGGCTCTTCCTCTCCTCGGAGCCCGATCAGTACCTGGATGAGGCCGCGTTCGCCGAACGCGCCGGCAGCCGGCAGGCCTCGACCGTTTCGCGCGTACGCGGCCAACTGCGCGAGATCGAGCAGTTGCGCGGGGCCGCCCATGTCGAGCTGGCCTCGCTCAAGTCCCAGCAGGCGGCGCTGAACCGGCACAAGAAGACGGTCACGGGAAAGCTCGGCGAGGCCCGGCGGCTGCTGTCCCGCCTGACGGACGAACAGCGAGCACGGATCGGCGCGGACGACGCCGCCACGGCCCGCACCTCACGCTCCGCTCCGCCGGCCCCGGGCTCGACCGCTGCGGCTCCCAACTCCCGTGCGGCGGCCGCCGTTTCGTACGCGTACGAGAAGCTCGGCAGCCCGTATGTGTGGGGTGCCACCGGTCCCGACGCCTTCGACTGCTCGGGCCTCATGCAGGCTGCGTACCGCTCCGCGGGGATCTCGCTGCCTCGGACGACGTATGCCCAGATCGACGCCGGGGAGCGAGTCTCGCGCGCCGGCCTCAAGCCCGGTGACCTGGTGTTCTTCTACTCCGGCATCAGCCATGTGGGGCTCTATGTGGGGAACGGGCAGATGATCCACGCGCCCAATCCTTCGGCGCCTGTGCGGCTCGCTCCGCTTGACGAGATGCCGTTCGCGGGGGCCACGAGGGTGGTGTGAGGTTGTCTCGCCCCGCCGCGCCTACCCGTCCCATCCCTGGGGCTGCGCCCAGGCCCCCTCAGGAAGGACCTCGGGTGCAGGTCGGTTGTGGCTGGTCGCGCCCACGCGGCGGAGCCGCAAATTGACACAGCCCTGCGCCCCTGACGGGGCGCACCCGGCTACTCCGCCCACGAGACCCGCCGCCTCGGCGACCAGGCCGACACCCTGGCGCAACTGCTCCACGCCGACACGACATACCCCGCGGGCAGCAAGGTCCTGGAGGTGGGCTGTGGAGTGGGCGCCCAGACGGTCCACTTGGTCGAGGCGAGCCTCGAGGCGCACTTCGCGGTGGACGTCTCGGCCGCTTCCCTCGCTCAGGCGCGCGCCCGCGTCACGGCCCTGTTCCCCCAGGGCCACGTGACGTGGCACCAGGCGAATCTTTTTGAACTCCCCTTCTCTGACGCCGAGTTCGACCACATCTTCGTCTGTTTCGTCCTGGAACACCTGCCCGCCCCGCGCCAGGCGCTGACCGCCCTGCGCCGCGTCCTCCGCCCCGGCGGCACGCTCACGGTCATCGAGGGCGACCACGGCTCGACGTTCTTCCATCCCCACAGCCCGTACGCCCACGCCGCCATCGACTGCCTGATCCAACTCCAGGCCGCACCCGGCGCAAACGCCCTGATCGGCCGCGAACTGCATCCCCTCATCGCCGACGCCGGATACGACGACGTTACGGTCCGCCCCCGCACCGTCTACACCGACCGCTCCCGGCCCACCCTGGTGGACGGCTTCACCCGCAACACCTTCATCGCCATGATCGAGTCCGTACGCAAGGGCGCCCTGGCGGCGGGCCTCATCACCCCCTCGGACTGAGACCGAGGCATAGCCGACCTCCACCGCACAGCGGTGGATGACGGCACCTTCCACTACACGTTCTTCAAGGCGGTCGCCATCAGTCCGGCCCATCCCGAGGAATCGGGTTGCCCCCAGCGGAGCGCACCCGCTTGAGTCGCCACAGCCATACGACCGGGAAGGTCAGACCAGTCGTCGTGCCGTCGCCCATCGGGTCAGCTCGTGGCGGTTGGACAGCTGGAGCTTTCTGAGGACCGCCGAGACATGGGACTCCACCGTCTTCACCGAGATGAACAGCTGCTTGGCGATCTCCTTGTAGGCATACCCGCGGGCGATGAGGCGGAGGACCTCGCGCTCGCGTTGAGTGAGGCGGTCGAGGTCCTCGTCGACGGGCGGGGCGTCGGTGGAGGCGAAGGCGTCGAGTACGAAACCGGCCAGGCGCGGGGAGAAGACCGCGTCGCCGTCCTGGACGCGGAAGACGGAGTTGACGAGGTCCGTGCCGGTGATCGTCTTCGTCACATAGCCCCGGGCGCCGCCCCGGATGACGCCGATGACGTCCTCGGCGGCGTCGGAGACGGACAGCGCGAGGAACCGTACGGGCTGCTCGGCATCCGCCATCAACGCGGCGCAGCGGCGCAGGACTTCGACCCCGCCGCCGCCCGGAAGGTGCACGTCGAGGAGGACGACCTCGGGCCGCGTGGCCGTAATGACCGAGACGGCCTGGTCGACGTCGGCGGCCTCCCCGACCACCTCCACACCCGTCCGCTCGGTCTGCCCGATCTCCGCCTGGACCCCCGTACGGAACATGCGGTGGTCGTCGACGAGGACCACCCGGACCCGCCGAACGGGTCCGGCATCCGCCGAATCAGGCGTGCCCGCCGGGTCGTTGGCTTCGGCGGCGGCCTGCGACGGCGCGTCGGCCGCGGCAGAGCCGGTCCCCGCGGCAGGGCCCTCGGCCGCGCCCGCGCCGGTCGCGCCACCGCCCGGCTCGACCGTCCCGGCCGGCTCGTTCGCGTCGCTCATGTCTCCGCCCTCTCCATCTCCAGCTCGACCTCCGTGCCGCCGTCCGGTACGGCGCGCAGCCGGGCCGTGCCGCCGTTGCGCTCCATGCGGCCGATGATCGATTCTCTGACGCCCATGCGGTCGTCGGGTATCGCGTCCAGGTCGAAACCGGGGCCGCGGTCCCTGACGGACACGAAGACCGTCCTGCCCTCGACCTCGGCGTAGACCTGCACCGCGCCGCCCTCGCCACCGTACTTGGCCGCGTTCACCATCGCTTCCCTCGCGGCCTGCATCTGGGCACCGATTCTGTCGTCGAGCGGGCAGTCGCCGACGACCACGACCTCTATGGGGACGCCGTGCTTGTCCTCCACCTCCGCCGCGCTGCGCCGGACCGCCTCGGCGAGGGTGTCCGGCTCGTCGGCCTCGTCCTTGCCGGTGCCCTCCGGTTTGTACAGCCAGTTGCGCAGGTCGCGCTCCTGGGCGCGGGCGAGGCGGCGGACCTCGCCCGCGTTCTCCGCGTTTCGCTGTATCAGCGTCAGGGTGTGCAGTACCGAGTCGTGGACATGCGCGGCCACCTCCGCCCGCTCCTGGGCGCGGATACGCATCAGCCGCTCCTCGGAGAGGTCCTGGGTCATGCGTACGAGATAGGGGCCGGCGAGCAGCGCTATGCCGACGAGGACCGCGAGCGCCGCCTGCAACACCGAGCCGAGGTGGGCGGCGGAGCCCTGGAGGACGAATATCCCGGAGACGCCCACGGTGACCAGCAGGACTCCGGCCGCGGAGCGGGCCAGCGTCAGCGTGCGCCGGTGGCGGCCGACCTCCATCCAGCGGGCCCGCCGCGCATTGTCCGCCTGGCGCCAGACCAGGGCCACGCCCGCGCCGACGAGGACGAGGGGCCAGAGATACACCTTCGCCCCGCCGCTCAGGTCCACATTGCCGACGAAGATCATCGCGACCACGACCATCGCGAGCAGCGCGACGATCTGGCCCTTGTCGGGCTTGCGGGCGACAAGTCTGCGGCGCCCGTCGGTGGAGGTCTCGGTGGCGATGGCCGGAGGTCGTCCGGTGTCCACGCCTCCGACGCCGAGCGGCACGAAGAACCAGAACGCGGCATACAGCAAGGCCCCGAGGCCCTCGGCCATGAACAATCCGACGAAGACCAGCCGCACCCAGATCACGGGCAGCCCGAGATGCCCGGCGAGCCCCCGCGCCACACCACCGAGCCAGCGTCCGTCACTGCTGCGGTAGAGCTTGCGCGGCGGCCGCGGGTCCTCGACGGGCACAGCTGCGACTTCCGGCATGCCATCGATATTCACACGCGAGTCGAGCCAGGACATCAGGGTCGACCCCCGAGACTCCCCTGATCTTCGACGCCCGGGGCGTCTCGGGGATCAAGGGCCTGATGCCTCGGGGACGATTTCAGGGTTCGGCCAGGGTCGTCCCGACTGCCGCCGGGCCGCCGCGCCCGTCACCATGGACACATGACAGACCACCAGCACGCCGCGGCGGGTCCGGTACCCGGTTCCGGCCCGGGCGAGGCTCCGCCCGCCGGGCCGCGGGACGCGGTGCCCGCCGCCGGCGCCCCGGCCACCGCGGGTGAGGAACCGCGCGCGCACGGGGACCCGCCCGCGCCCGGAGATCCGGTCGTGCCCGAGGTCCCGCAGAAGTTCCGGCGCGACCGGCGGCACAAGATGCTGGGCGGCGTGTGTGCGGGGCTCGGGCGGCAGTGCGACATGGACCCGGTGATCTTCCGCATCGGGCTCGCGGTGCTCTCTGCGAGCGGCGGCATCGGCCTCATCTTCTACGGCTTCGCCTGGCTGTTCGTGGCGTACGACGACGAGGAGGAGAACGAGCTGCGCAAGCTGCTCACCGGCCGCGTCGACGGCCAGGCGCTGACGGCCGTGCTCTTCGCGCTCGTCGGCTGCGGGGTGTTCCTGTCCATGCTGGGCAACGGCGGGGTGCTCACCTTCGCCACCACGCTCGCGCTGGTTCTGGCGGGCGCCGGTTACTGGTCGCGGCAGCGCGGCGCACCCGGCCCCGACCCGCTCGCCGCGCAGGCGGTGGCCGATGCGCCACCGGAAGCCCAGGCACCGCCCGTCCCCGACTCCTTCTCCTCCTGGTGGCGCGATCCCATCGTCAAGGACGGCACTCATGTAGGAGGCACCGGTTATCTATGGGGGCCGAGTGACACCCAGGACCGGGACATCGCGGCAGCGGTCAATATCGCGCAGGGCAACTACGGCAGGGACATACGCGCACGCGAGCCGAAGCCGCGCGGCCCTCGCTGGATCGGCGGCTGGGTGTTCCTCCTTGCCCTGCTGGCGGGCGCCCTCGGCACCAGTGCGACCTGGGACGACCACGCGCTGGGCACCAGCCTCCAGGCCGGCCTGGCGAGCGCTCTCATCGTTCTCGGCGCAGGCATAGCGGTCAGCGCGTTCCTGGGGCGTACGGGGGCGGGGTCGGTCTTCCTCGCGATCATCACCGCGGCCCTGCTGGCTTGCTCGGCGGCGCTCCCGAAGGACATCAGCACGCACTGGGTGCGCACGAACTGGACACCGGCCGCGGTGGCGGACGTACGGCCTGCCTACGAACTCGGCACCGGCGTCGGCACGCTCGATCTGACCCGGATACCCCTGGCCGAGGGCCAGACAGTGACGACGAGCGTCGAGGTGGGCGTGGGCCGGCTCAAAGTCGTCGTGCCCAAGGACGCGACGGTGAAGCTGAACGTCGAAGTGGGCGTCGGCGACATCCAGTTCCCCGGCGACGGAAAGCAGGACGTGGACGTGGCCCCCGGCAAGTATGAGGAACGGACTCTCAAACCCACGAGCAGCACCAAGAACGGCGGCACGCTCGACCTCACCCTCGAGGTCGGCGTCGGACAGGCGGAGGTGGCCCGTGCTACGTCATGACTTCCAGCCCGGCCGGCTGATAGCAGGCTTCTTCCTCACGCTCACCGGCATCATCTACGCCGGCGACGCGGGCGGGCTCTGGGAGACCCCCTGGTTCGCGGTGATCCCTCTCGTCACCGGCGGCCTGTGCCTGGCAGCAGCAGCGGGCACGATGACACACGCGATACGCCACCGTCGCAAGAGGCTCGCTTCCCGGGAGCCACGGGAGGCGCCCATGCAGAGCTAGGAGCTGGGTCTGATCGCCGGAGACCTGGCCGGACCTAGGGCCTGTGTGATGTCGTGATCAATCGGCTGTTCGCAGGATGTCTTCGAGCCAGATCATCGAGGCGCGGAGTTCGAGGCCTGCGAGGTAGCTCT
>NZ_BAAASJ010000017.1:0-172624 GCF_039532825.1 Streptomyces vastus | reverse complement strand
AGACGGGGTATCAACATATCTGGCGTTGATTTTTGGCACGCTGTTGAGTTCTCAAGGAACGGACGCTTCCTTTGTACTCACCCGAGATCCCAGATCTCGTGGCTTTCCTCCGGGCGCTTCCCTTCGGTGTTTCCAAACTCTATCAGGGTTCTACCGTCTCTCTGACCATGGTACTGCGGACATGCAGAACCAGGCCCCGAGATAGGATCTGCCAAGTTTGGGTGCTGCCAGGCAACGACGCTTGGTCACGTCGCCCGCCTCAGGCAGGTGTACGACTCTACAGCGGGCTCCGGAGCGGGCGCAAATGGTTTGTGCTGTGCCCTACGGTCGCCAACCAGGACCTCTCCGGCGGACCGGGACTTCTCATGACTTACGCTGCTCAACAGCGCGCCGTCCGGTACAGGCAGTGACGGCCCATATGAATCTCCACCCCTGGGAGGCTCCCCATGACCATCGTGACGTCCCCGCTTGCAGGACGTGCCATCGGGCTCGTAGCCGTACCTGATCCCGTCTTCTGCGGAGCGATGGTTGGGCCCGGCACTGCGATCGACCCCGTGCGTGAGCCCTCCGAGGCCGTCGCCCCCATCGACGGCGTTGTTGTCTCGCTGCATCCGCACGCCTTCGTCGTAGTCGACGAGCAGGGCCACGGTGTGCTCACGCACCTCGGTATCGACACTGTCCAGTTGAATGGCGAAGGCTTCGAGCTGCTGATCAACAAGGGTGACACCGTACAACGCGGTCAGGCCATGGTCCGCTGGAACCCGGTTGCCGTCGAGGCGGCCGGCAAGTCCCCGGTGTGCCCCATCGTGGCGCTCGAAGCTGCGGCCGAGTCCCTCTCCGACCTCAACATTGACGGCGACGTGAAGGCTGGCGACGCTCTCTTCAGCTGGCACTGACTTGGTGCTGTCATGAACGACAGGCAGGACGACCACCGCGGTGGCGGGACCCGCCGCTCTATAGGAGACAGGTGACATGGAGACAACGCTGCGAGGGGTCGGCGTGAGCCACGGTGTGGCGATCGGCGAGGTTCGGCACATGGGGACGGCGGTTCTCGAGCCGCCTGCCAAGCAGATTCCGGCGGAGGACGCGGAGCGCGAACAGGGGCGCGCCCGTAAGGCCGTGGAAGCCGTGGCCGCTGATCTGATGGCGCGCGGCAATCTGGCGGGCGGCGAAGCCCAGGCGGTGCTCGAGGCCCAGGCCATGATGGCTGAGGACCCGGAACTCATGGCCGATGTCGAGCGGCGAATCGCTGTCGGGAGCACGGCGGAACGTGCGGTGTATGACGCGTTCGCGGCGTATCGCGCTCTGCTTGCGGGTGCTGGTGAGTACCTGGCCGGTCGTGTGGCGGACCTCGACGACGTGCGGAACCGTATCGTCGCCCGTCTGCTCGGTGTTCCGATGCCGGGCGTCCCGGACAGTGACGAGCCGTACGTCCTTATTGCTCGTGACCTTGCGCCTGCTGACACTGCCCTGCTGGATCCGGCGCTGGTTCTCGGTTTCGTCACCGAGGAGGGCGGGCCCACCAGCCACAGTGCGATTCTGGCGCGGGCGCTCGGTGTGCCCGCCGTGGTCGCGTTGCCGGGAGCGGGTGAGCTCGCCGAGGGAACGATGATCGCGGTGAACGGCAGCACCGGTGAGATCTTCGTGAACCCGAATGCCGAGAAGAAGGCCGCCATGGAAGCGGCGGCCGCCGAGCGCAAGGCGGCGCTTGCCGCGTCGACCGGCCCCGGAGCCACCTCGGACGGGCACAAGGTGCCGCTGCTGGCCAATGTCGGTGGTCCCGCGGATGTGCCGGCGGCGGTAGCGGCCGGTGCGGAGGGTGTCGGTCTGTTCCGTACCGAGTTCCTCTTCCTTGACGACAGCAAGAATGCGCCGTCGGAGAGCAAGCAGATAGAGGCGTACCGCAAGGTCCTTGAGGCCTTCCCTGAGGGTCGGGTTGTGGTGCGTGTGCTCGATGCGGGCGCCGACAAGCCGCTCGACTTCCTGACGCCGGCCGACGAGCCGAACCCGGCACTGGGCGTGCGTGGTCTGCGGACGCTGCTCGATCACCCGGAGGTGCTGCGTACGCAGCTGACGGCGCTCGCGAAGGCTTCCGAGGGGCTGCCGGTCTATCTCGAGGTGATGGCGCCGATGGTCGCGGACCGTATCGACGCCAAGGCGTTCGCGGATGCGTGCCGTGAGGCCGGGCTGCAGGCGAAGTTCGGTGCCATGGTCGAGATTCCGTCGGCCGCTCTGCGGGCGCGGTCGATCCTGCAGGAGGTCGAGTTCCTGTCGCTGGGGACCAACGATCTCGCGCAGTACACCTTCGCCGCCGACCGTCAGGTGGGCGCGGTGTCCCGTCTTCAGGACCCGTGGCAGCCCGCGCTGCTCGACCTGGTTGCGCTGTCCGCCGAGGCGGCGAAGGCCGAGGGCAAGAGCTGTGGTGTCTGCGGCGAGGCCGCGTCGGACCCGCTGCTCGCGTGTGTGCTGACCGGTCTGGGGGTCACCTCCCTTTCTATGGGTGCGGCGTCGATTCCGTACGTCCGGGCGACGCTGGCCAAGTACACGCTGGCGCAGTGCGAGCGTGCCGCAGCGGCGGCGCGTGCCTCGGACAGCGCCGAAGAGGCGCGCAAGGCGGCTCAGGCGGTGTTGTCCGGCGAGTAGGTCGGACCGCGCCGTAGACCCAGCGGTGATCGAGGGGTGCCCCGGCTGAGGTGGGGCATCCCTCGCGCGTTCAGTGCGTGTGCGCTGTAGTAGGGCCGTCCCCCAGGTCCGGTGGCACGCAGTAGTCGACGCCCGACTCCGGGGAGACGAGGTCGCCGGATTCGATGTCGGTGCAGTAGGCGTCGAAGACCTCTCCGGCGGTCAGCGGTTCCAGGCCTTCGCCGCGCAGGCGCCAGCCGAAGACGCGGTCGGTCCTGCCAGGGGTGCTGGTGCGCATGACGAGGCCTCCGGCGCTCTGGGTGGCGATGCCGACGGCCATTACGGTGGTGAATTCGAGGGCCTCGGCCTCGTCGAGCTGGGGTGTGCCCTCCTCGTCGTCGTCGGCATGGAGGACGGCGAGGAGTGTTTCTGGCGAGGTCGAGACACTGCACACGAGGTGGCGCTCGCCGGGGCCTGTGCTTTCGAGGATGCGCACGAGCAGGTCAGAGGCTCGGATGAAGGCCGCACGACCGATGTCCTCGCCGCACGACGCGCAGTTCCCGATGCGGGACAGGAGCGTGGTCGCGTACTCCCAAGTGGCTTGTCGGACGGCCTCGTCGACCAGGTTCGGGACGAGCTCGGCGAGGGGCTGTCCCTCGTACGGGAGGGTGGCGCCCGTCGAGGCGAGCTCTGCTGTGAAGCGGGTGCGGCTGGTCGGGGCGTCGGGTTCCAGGCCGTGCTCGGCACAGAACTCCGCATACTCTTCGGGGTCGAAGAGTGCCACTGTGGTGTGGCCGCCCTGGGAGGCGAGTGTCCTGAGCAGGGCTTCCACCTGCTGGAGGTAGCTCGCGTGGTCGGCGAAGCTGAACGTGCGATAGCGCCGCATCGCCGTGAAGTCCTGTTCGTCGGTCAGCAGGCCGATGGTGCCGGCGATTTCGCGGCGCAGTACGCGCCGCATGCTGTGGTGCTGGATGTGGGCCATTGTTTCCCCCTGAGTGCAGTCGATCAATGCTCACTCACCGTAATCGGCGGCACTGACAACGGCCGCCCTGCGAGGGGTCCACGCACGCGTTCGTGGCGACAAATACGCTGGTCAGCGCCCTGATCAGGTGCGCTTGCGGGCCAAATCCTGGTAGAAGCGCAGCAGCTCCACACTGTCCACCGAGCCCACGTTGACGGCCTTTTCGAGGGGAACGCCTTGGAGCAGGCGCTTGACCGGGACCTCGATGCGCTTGCCGGTGAGGGTGTGCGGAATGCCGGGCACCTCGATGACCTCGTCGGGGACGTGGCGGGGCGAGAGTTGTTCGCGGATGGTCTGCTTGATGCGTCCGAGGAGTGCTTCGTCGAGTACGGCGCCCGGCGCGAGGTGGACGAACAGGGGCATCCAGTATCCGCCGTCGGGCTGTTCGACGCCGATGACCAGCGACTCGCGGATCTCGGGGAGGCGTTCGACGGCTTCGTAGATGTCGGCCGAACCCATGCGGACGCCCTGGCGGTTGAGCGTGGAGTCCGAGCGGCCGTGGATGATCACTGAGCCGCGTGAGGTGACGGTGATCCAGTCTCCGTGGCGCCAGGCTCCGGGGTACACGTCGAAGTAACTGTCGTGGTAGCGGCTGCCGTCGGGGTCGTTCCAGAAGCGGATGGGCATGGACGGCATCGGGTTGGTGACGACCAGCTCGCCGACTTCGTCGGTCAGGGGTTTGCCGCTGAGGTCCCAGGACTGGAGGTCGGTGCCGAGGCACGGTGCCTGGAGTTCGCCGATGTACACAGGGAGCGTGGGTACGCAGCCTGCGAAGCAGGAGCAGACGTCGGTGCCGCCGCTGACGGAGGCGATCCACAGGTCAGCCCCGCTCTCCGCGAACTCGTCGTGCAGCCAGCGGAACCCGTCGGGTGGCAGGGGCGAGCCGGTGGTGGCGACGCACTGTACACGGGAGAGGTCGAAGTCGCGGGAGGGGTGCACGTCCGCCTTGCGGCAGGCCATGACGTACGCGGCCGAGGTGCCGAAGAGCGTGGCTCCTGTGCGTTCGGCGATGCGCCACTGGGCGTCCGTGCCGGGGTAGCCGGGGCTTCCGTCGTACAGAACGATCGTGGTGCCCGTCAGGAGGCCGGAGACGAGGAAGTTCCACATCATCCAGCCGGTGGAGGTGTACCAGAAGAAGCGGTCCTCGGGGCCCATGTCGCAGTGCAGGCCGAGCTGTTTGAGGTGCTCGACGAGGATGCCGCCCTGGGACTGGACGATGGCCTTCGGGAGGCCGGTGGTGCCGGAGGAGTAGAGCACCCACAGGGGATGGTCGAAGGGGACCGCTTCGAAGACGGGCTCCACGTCCGCGGAGGTCAGCGCGGACCACTCCAGGGCGCCTTCGGGAGCCTCGGTGCCGAGCAGCGGGACATGGACCACGGCGCGCAGCGTGGGCAGTTCGCGGCGCAGCTCGGCGACGGTGTCGCGGCGGTCGTGCTCCTTGCCGCCGTAGCGGTAGCCGTCGACGGTGAACAGGACGACCGGTTCGACCTGCTGGAAGCGGTCGAGGACGCTGCGGGCGCCGAAGTCGGGCGCGCAGGACGTCCAGACGCCACCCACGGCGGCCGTGGCGAGGAGTGCGACGACAGCCTGCGGAATGTTCGGGAGGTAGCCGCTGACGCGGTCTCCGGGGCGGACGCCGAGGGTGCGCAGTTCGGCTGCAAGGGATCCGACCTGGCGGCGCAGTTCGGACCAGCTGACCGGGCGCGGTTCGTGGGTTTCGTCGACGTGGAGGAGGGCCGGGGCGTCGGCGCGGGCCTCGGCCGCGCGCAGGGCGTGCTCTGCGTAGTTGAGCGTGGCCCCGGGGAACCACTGGGCGCCCGGCATGGAGCGGTCGCCGAGCACGCGCGCGCAGGGGGTCGAAAACCGTACGTCGAACCAGTCGGTGACGGCCTTCCAGAAAGTGTCCAGTTCGTCCACGGACCAGCGGTGCAGGGCCGCGTAGCCGCCTTCGGCCGGGGCTCCGTGATGCTCGGCCGCCCAGGCCTGGAACTTGGTGATCTGTGCCCGGGCGATGCGTTCCCGGTCGGGTTGCCAGAGCGGTGAGGGGTTCGCTGAGGACATGGGCGGCTCCCGGACTGTGCGCGTCGTATGCGTGTATCACGCACGGGCTGGGGTGTGCGCGTCACGCGGCTGACACGGACGATGCCATGTGATCGACTTCTGCACCAGGGCTCGCCACGGATGGTCCGGGTCGTGAAGATGTGGTCCCGTCGTGGGTGAACGGCAGTTGAACGACTCACACATGTGGACAGGTCAATGGCAGGCTGATCAGCATGGACGGTCGTGACCTGGTGCGCTCGGTGAAGGCGGTCGGTTCGACGGGGGCGGCCCAGGGGTGGCGAACCGTGCGGGCCGCGTGGCGCAGGAGGCGCGCCGACGCCTCCGGGCTAGCGCCCCGTGGTGCCGAGCGGGCGCGGGTGCCCGGGCCGGTCGTGGACGTGGCACCGGGGCCCGGCGGCGGACTGGTCCGGTTCACCCGGTCGGAGCTGCGCATCACCGTCGCCGTGAACGGAGCCGTCTTCTGGGGCTGGGACGGGGCCGGACCCGAGCCGTCGTACGCGCTCGCGGGCCACTCTCCCAAGCCGGACCCGCGGGCGGTTCTGGAGCCGGAGAAGGACGGCGCCTGGCGGGTGGTGTCCGAGCGCGTGACGGTCGTCGTGTCGCGGAACGGCGCCGTGGAGGTACGTACGCCGGGCGGGGTGACTCTGCGCCGCGATCTGCCGCCCCGGTGGTGGGAACCGGTCGGCGGGGGTCCGGCGCGGTGGATGCAGCGGTCCGAAGTGGCCGCGGACGCGCGGTTCTTCGGCCTGGGAGGGCGCGCGTCGGGACCGCGGCTGCGCGACGGCACGTACCGGATGTGGAACACCGATCCCGGCCTCTCCTTCGGTCCAGGCGACGACCCGCTGTACATCACCATGCCGGTGCAGATGGTGGTGGCCGACGCCGCCACGCATCTCGTGTTCCACGACAGCACGTGGGACGGCACCGTGACCTTGCGCGAGGGCGAGGAGGGTGCGGGATCCGGGCACGATCGGGCCGGGACGAGCGAGCTGCGGATGGACGGCGGGCCGCTGCGCTGCTGGGTGATGGTGGGCACCCCCGCTCGCGTGCTGCGCACCTGGACATCGCTCACCGGGGCCGCCGCGCTGCCGCCCATGTGGGCGCTGGGACACCATCACGCGCGGTGGGGCTTCGGCAGCGAGCAGGAGGTGCGGCGGATCGTCGCCGGCTATCTGGAGCGCCGTCTGCCGCTGGACGCGGTTCATCTGGACATCGACCACTTCGACGCGCACCAGGTGTTCACGGTCGACCGGGAGCGCTTCCCGAAGCTTCCGATGCTCGCCAAGGAGCTGCGCCGGGACGGGATCCGACTGGTGTCGATCGTGGATCCGGCGGTCAAGGCCGAACCGGGTAACGCTGTGTACGACAGCGGGTCCGCGGTGGACGCCTTCGTGGGGGATTCCGCGAGGAGGCCGGTGCGCGGTGTGGTCTGGCCCGGCGAGTCGGTGTATCCGGACTTCACGCGCGCGCGGGTGCGCCAGTGGTGGGGCGAGCTCTACGAAGAGCGGCTGGCGCAGGGTTTCGCGGGCTTCTGGCATGACATGAACGAGCCGGTGTCCTTCACGGCCTTCGGGGAGAACACCCTGCCCCGTTCGGCACAGCACGACCTGGAGGGACGCGGCGGCGACCATCGTGAGGCGCACAACGTGTACGCGCTCTGTATGGCGCGGGCCGGCTACGAAGGGCTGCGTGAACTGAGGCCCGGGGAGAGGCCGTTCATGTTCTCGCGCTCCGGTTGGGCCGGAATGCAGCGCTACGGAGGGACCTGGTCCGGGGACGTGGCCACGGGCTGGCCAGGGCTGCGGGCGTCGTTGTCTCTGGTCGTGGGGCTCGGGCTGTGCGGGGTGCCTTATTCGGGCCCTGATGTGGGCGGGTTCGACGGCAGTCCGTCGCCCGAGCTGTATCTGCGCTGGTTCCAACTCGGCGCGTATCTTCCGCTGTTCCGTACCCATGCGAGTCTGCGGGCCGGGCGCAGGGAGCCGTGGGAGTTCGGCGACGAGATCCTCGGTCACGCGCGCGTGGCGCTCGTCGAACGGCGACGGCTGCTGCCGTACTTCGTGACGCTGGCGCATCTGGCGCACCGTACGGGGGCGCCGTATGTGCGGCCGGTGTGGTGGGGCGCGCCCGAGGACAGAGCGCTGCGCGACTGCGACGACACCTTCCTGCTCGGCGACTGCCTCCTGGTGGCGCCGGTGCTGGACCCGGGAACGGACCGGCGTGCGGTGCAGTTGCCGCGGGGGTGCTGGTACGACACGGTGACCGAGGAGTGCTACGAGGGACCCGCTCAGGTGCTCCTCGATGCCCCGTTGTCACGGATTCCGGTGCTCGTGCGCGCGGGTGCCGTCGTGCCCGTACGCGGCACCGACGGCGGTCTGGAGCTGGAGGCGTGGGCGCCCGCCCCTGGACATACCGGAGGCGGGCTTGTGGTGCCGGACACGGGTGACGGATGGGACGAGCCTGAGATCGAGCGGTATGTGACGCGCTGGGAAGGAAAACGCGTGGTCGTCGAGCGGAACGGGGAGGACGGCCCGAGCGAACCGTCACGCCCTGTGCGGGTCCGCGGGCTGGGGGCCCTGTGACGCACTCCTGAGCGGTGCTTTAGGCGCCCTGGACGACGGTCACACGTACCGGCCCTCGAAGAACGCCCGCACCGCCACTGTGTGCAGCGGGAAGGCGAGTTCGGTGGCTGTGCGGAGGAAGTGCCAGCCCTCGGTCTCGTCCGTCGCGGAAGGCCGCGGCAGTGTGGCTGCCGGGCGCTCCGGAAGCAGGCCGAAGAGCAGGAGGTGGCCGTCGGCAGAGCTCATCGCGTCGGCGAGCCGTACGTCGCGGCTCGCCGCCTCGATGCCCGTTTCTTCGTTGAGCTCGCGGACGACGGCGTGCCGCCAGTCCTCCCGGTGGTCGATGAACCCTCCGGGCAGAGCGATGCCCCCGCGCGCGGGGGCGATGGCCCGGGTGATGACGACCAGGGCGGTGCCCTTGGTGTCGTACACGGGCTGAAGGGCAACCGCGACGGGCAGCGGATTGCGGTAGGCCAGGGCGCCACAGGAGGCGCAGGTGCGGGGCCAGCCGGAGACGCCCTCTCCGTAGGGCGCGCCGCAGCTCGAACAGTGGGAGTCCGGCGCGGAGTCGGCGGGCGGGTTCTGTGACGGGGACACGCCGGGGACTGTAGCCGATCATCACATGGGCGCCTCCGGAGGGCCGTCTCCATGTGAGGAGACGAGAGACGGCCGGAACCACCCCCGTGGGCCCCGGCCGCCCCTACCGATACACCGACGCCCAGGAGGGCCCGCGCGGTTCTCGTCAGTACCGCGCGACCTTCCGGCCCTCCGCCTTGACGCAGGGACCTGTCCGCTGACGCCCTGCCCAAGCGGCGCGCCCCGTGCCAAACTTCTGACGAACCGTCAGATACATAGCACTGGAGGGATCTTGTCCCGCACCCGCACACCCGTGGTCCCCGGCTGGTTCACCGGCGAGGGAGACGACTTCCGACTTCTGGGCACACGCTGCTCGGCCTGTGCATCTGTGTTCTTCCCCCGTGAGGACGCCTTCTGCCGCAACCCGGGTTGCCCAGGCGGTGAGCTGGCCGAGGTCCCGCTGTCCCGGCGAGGCCGCGTCTGGTCGTACACCGACAGCAGGTATCGGCCACCGTCACCGTATGTGTCCGACCCGGAACTCGAATGGCAGCCCTACGCGTTGATCGCTGTGGAGCTGGAATCCGAGCGGATCGTGGTGCTCGGACAGACGGTTCCCGGGGTCACCGTCGCCGATCTGACGGTGGGCATGGAGGTGGAGGTCGTCCCGGGCGTGCTGAACGAGGACGCGGAGACGACCTGGATGACGTGGCACTGGCGGCCGACGGGGGTGGGGGCATGACGGGTGAGGTGGCGGTGCTCGGCGCGGGCATGCACCCCTGGGGCAAATGGGGACGCGGTTTCGTCGAGTACGGGGTGGCGGCGGCGCGCGCGGCACTGGCCGACGCGGAGGTCGACTGGCGGGACGTCGGCTCGATCGTCGGCGCGGACACGGTCCGTGGCGGCTATCCGGGGTACGTGGCGGGGGCGACGTTCGCGAAGGCGCTGGGCTGGCAGGGCGCCCGGGTGGCGAGTGTGTACGCGGCGTGTGCGTCGGGGGCCCAGGCCGTCAACACGGCTCGGGCGCAGATCCTTTCGGGTCTCGCCGACGTGGTCCTGGTGGTGGGTGCGGACGCGGCTCCGAAGGGGTTTTTCCGGCCGGCCGGCGGGAACCGGCCCGACGATCCGGACTGGCTGCGCTTCCGGGTCCTGGGAGCGACGAATCCGGCGTACTTCGGACTGTACGCGCGGCGGCGGATGACCGTGCACGGGGACACGTTGGAGGACTTCGCACAGGTCAAGGTGAAGAACGCCGCCCTGGGAGCGCTGAATCCGAACGCGCGGTACCGCAAGCGGGTCACCGCCGAGGAGGTCGCCGCCTCGGCCGTCGTCGCCGATCCGCTGCGGCTGCTCGACATCTGCGCCACCTCGGACGGGGCCGCGGCGCTCGTGCTGTCCAGCATGGAGTTCGCGCGGCGCCATGGAGCCGCGGATCCGGTGCGGATCCGCGCGGTGTCCACGGTGACACCGCGGTTCCCCAACACGGTGCTCGATCTGCCGGACATCGCCACGGACTCCGCGGTCGCGGTGGAGCCGCCGGCCGAGACGTTCCGCGCGTCGATCGCGCGGGCGGCGTACGAGGAGGCCGGCATCGGACCGGAGGACCTGTCACTCGCCGAGGTCTACGACCTGTCCACGGCCCTGGAGTTGCAGTGGTACGAGGACCTGGGGCTGTGCGGCGAGGGCGAGGCGGCCAAGCTGCTGCAGGAGGGCGCGACGGCGCCCGGCGGTCGAATACCCGTGAACGCCAGCGGCGGACTCGCCTCTTTCGGAGAGGCCGTTCCGGCGCAGGCCATCGCCCAAGTCTGCGAGCTCACCTGGCAGTTGCGCGGTTCGGCGGGCGCACGGCAAGTGGCGGGCGCACGGGTGGGGATCACCGCGAACCAGGGGCTGTTCGGCCACGGGTCGTCGGTGATAGCCGTCCGGTGAGGGCAGGGTGCCCGTACGGGGAGCTGAAGTGGCATTCCGTACGCTGAGTGATCGGTCCGGAATCCTGCGTGAACAGCTCGTGAACTGGGCTTGAGCGCATGCCGGAAGCGTCATCATGCTTTCGTGCGCTCCTGGACGGATACTCTCCGCTTCGCCTTCCAGCCGATCGTCAACCTGACGACGGGAGGGGTCGCGGCGCTGGAGATACTCGCCCGCCCGGAGGCCGGTGACGTCCTCGCACAGGCCCGCCGCGATCCCGAACTCGACGGCCGGCTGGCCGCGTTGGCGATCCGGTCGGCCGCCCGTCAGGAGACGCTGCTCCCGCTCCACGTCAACGTGTTCGCGGGCACCCTCGCCGACCTCGGGGGACTCGCCGCGCTGCGGGAGACCGTGCGCGAGGCCGGGCGCATGCCGTGGGAAGTGACGGTCGACGTCGGCCCGCCCTTCACCCACGTGCCGCACCGGGCGCTCATCGAAGCGGTCACGGCGCTGCGCGGCGAGGGCTTCCGGGTCTGCGCGGACGGCATCGGCGACGGCGACGTACCTCTTCGGGTGCTCGCGGATCTCGCGCCCGACCTGGTCAAGCTCGATGCTTCCCTGCTGACGCGGCCCGCGGTCGTGCGGGCGATGCGGACTCTGTGCGAGCAGCTCGGCGCGCTGCTGTCGATCGAGGGCGTCGAAACCGAACAGCAGTGTGCGGCGGCCCTGTCGGCGGGCGCGCAGCTGGCGCAGGGCGATCTGTTCGGTCCCCCGGCACGCCGTCCGGCAGCGGACGTATACGTTCCGGCGCTCTCCCACGCCACGGCGGCGACGCCTCCGTACGGGCCGTCGGTGCGGCAGTTCGTACGCCCTGCGGCGCTGTTGCCCGCAGGCGCGTCGGCGGGGCAGGTGCGGGCGCTGCTGACCGGGTCGCCGGAGGTGTCCGGGGTACTGCTCGTGGACGCGGCCGGGGTTCCGGTGAGGTCGGTGCACCGTTCCCGGTTTCTGCTGTCGCTGTCGGGCCGCTACGGGCATGCGCTGTACGCCGACCGGCCGGCCGCCAAGCTCGGCGATCCGCCGCGTACGGTCGGTGTGGACGCGACCGCGTGGGAGGTCCTCGACGTGGTGGCGGACGGGGACCGAGACCGTACCTCCGACGACGTCGCGGTCGTCGACCGGCTCGGGCGGTGCGTGGGAGTCGTACGACTGGCCGATCTGGTACGGGCGCTGGCCGAGAGCCGCGTCGAGGAGGCGGCCGGGCTGAACCCGCTGACGCGGCTGCCCGGTTCAGACGCGATCACCACAGAGGTGGACCGGCGGGTTGCGGACGGGCGGATCTTCGCGCTGAGCTGGTTGGATGTCGACGGCTTCAAGCAGGTCAACGACGGTGCGGGGTTCGCGGCGGGCGACGAGCTGATCCGCGCGGTGGGGCGGGCGCTGCAGGCGGCGGCGTACGGGGCCACGCGCGTGGGGCACATCGGCGGTGACGACTTCCTCGTACTGACGGATCCGGAGGGGCTCGATCCGCTGGCCATGTCGGTGCTGGACACGCCGTGGTCGGCCGGTGGTCTCGCCGTCACGCTGTCCCTGGCCACGGTGCTGTGCGCCCCGGGAAGCGTGACCGACCACCGTCAGGCGGCCGCGTGTCTGGCGCCGCTCAAACAGGCCGCGAAGTCCCTGCGGGGCGCAAGCTGGGTGCTGGGCCACGCCGGCCTGCCCGGCCACGAGATCCGCCGGGGCTCGGGGGCGGCGCCCGCGCAGGCGGGATGCGGGGCGGGCGGGCCGAGCCTGGGCTGAGCGGTCTGAGCGGCCTTCGTGAAGTCCGGTGCGGTATCGCGCCTCGTAAGAGGCGCGGGGCAGTGACGTACGCGGCTCCGTCGCGATGGGGTCCACCCCGGCTCGAGCGAAGCCGAGAGTGGGGGACCTCCGCACAGCGGTTGCGGAACGCGGCCGTCCCGGTTCAAGCATCTTCGTGGGCCAGAACCATTGCCGTCCGCGACCTTGACGGTCCTTGACCTCCGGTGAACACTTCCGGATGTCAGTCGGCGTCGCCGCATTCCGGCGTATCCACGCACTGCGCCGCGCGGGCCCTCGCCTGCGCCAACGGGTCATCCCCCATGGGCGATTCGGCTGCCACGGCACGCTCGTCACGGACGCCGGGCGGGGCTCGGGACCCTCCCTGCCTTCGGCTGAAGTAGCCATGGGAACGCACCCTGCACGGTGGACCGGGGCCGATCGCCCCGGGCGAGGGCCTAGGAGCCGCCATGAGCAATGGAGACATCTTCGTCGGTGAGATCATCGGCACAGCGATTCTGATTCTCTTCGGCGCCGGAGTCGTCGCCGCCGTTGTACTGAACGACTCCAAAGCGAAGGACGCGGGCTGGGTCGTCATCGCGTTCGGCTGGGGCTTCGGTGTGATGGCCGGGGCGTACACCGCGGCACCGCTGTCCGGCGGGCATCTCAACCCGGCGGTGACACTCGGCATCGCCATCGACACCGGGAACTGGGACAAGGTCCACCTCTACGTCGCCGGACAGATGATCGGCGCGATCCTCGGCGCGGTTCTGTGCTGGCTGGTCTACCTCGCCCAGTTCCAGGCCAATGCCGAGGAGAAGAAGGCGCAACCGACGCTCGGGATCTTCTCCACGGCACCCGCGATCCGCAATCCCATGGCGAACCTCATCACCGAGATCATCGCCACCATCGCCCTGGTTCTGCCGATCCTGGCCTTCGGCCTGACCAAGGGTCTCGGCGAGTCCGGCACCGCGATTCTGATCGTCTCCTTCCTGGTGGTCGGCATCGGCCTGTCGCTCGGCGGTCCCACCGGATACGCCATCAATCCAGCCCGTGACCTGGGCCCGCGCATCACTCACGCCCTGCTCCCGATACCCAACAAGGGCACCTCGGACTGGGGTTACGCGTGGGTCCCGGTGGTGGGGCCGCTGATCGGCGGGGCGCTCTCGGGGCTCATCTTCAACGCAGCCTTCTGAAGAATCCGACGAAGGGGACGTCATGACAGACAAGTTCGTCGCCGCAATCGACCAGGGCACCACTTCGAGCCGCTGCATCATCTTCAACGAAGCCGGCGCGATCGTCGCCGTCGACCAGCGCGAGCACCGTCAGATCTTCCCGAAGCCGGGCTGGGTGGAGCACGACGCCACCGAGATCTGGTCGAAGGTGCAGGCCGTGGTGGCGGGGGCGATCGCGAAGGCCGGTCTCCGCGCCGACCAGCTCAGCGCCCTGGGGATCACCAACCAACGGGAGACGACGGTCCTTTGGGACCGCGCCACGGGCAAGCCCGTGCACAACGCCATCGTCTGGCAGGACACCCGTACCTCCGCGCTCTGCAACGAGCTGGGCGGCTCTGACGGGCAGGACCGCTTCCGCGAGCAGACCGGCCTGCCGCTGGCCAGCTACTTTTCTGGGCCGAAGGCGGCCTGGCTGCTGGACAACGTGCCGGGGCTGCGGGCCCGCGCCGAGCGGGGCGAGATCGCCTTCGGCACGATCGACTCCTGGCTGATCTGGAACCTCACCGGTGGCACGGACGGCGGCCGTCACGTCACCGACGTGACCAACGCCGGGCGCACCATGCTGATGAACCTCGAGACCCTTCAGTGGGACGCCTCGATCCTCTCCGCGATGAACGTCCCGGAAGCGATGCTTCCGGAGATCAAGTCCTCCGCCGAGGTGTACGGGACCGCTGTGGGCCAACTCGGCGGGGTGCCGGTCGCCTCGGCGCTCGGCGACCAGCAGGCGGCGGTCTTCGGGCAGGCCTGTTACGACGTGGGCACGGCCAAGAACACATACGGCACCGGCAGTTTCCTGCTGCTCAACACCGGGAACCGGCCGGTCCCCTCGAAGAGCGGGCTGCTCACCACCATGGGCTACAAGATCGGCTCCGAGGCGCCCGTGTACTGCCTGGAGGGGTCGATCGCGATCACCGGCGCCCTGGTGCAGTGGTTCCGCGACCAGCTCGGCATCATCCGTACGGCGGACGAGATCGAGACGCTGGCGGCGAGCGTCGACGACAACGGCGGGGCGTACATCGTGCCCGCGTTCTCCGGCCTGTTCGCGCCCTACTGGCGCTCCGACGCGCGCGGGGTCGTCACCGGTCTCACGCGGTACGTCACGAAGGGGCACCTCGCGCGCGCGGTGCTCGAAGCGACGAGCTGGCAGACCCGGGAGGTCGTCGACGCCATGTACCAGGACTCCGGGGTGCACATCACGACCCTGAAGGTGGACGGCGGCATGACCAAGAACAACCTCCTGATGCAGCACCAGGCGGATGTGCTCGGGGTACCGGTGATCCGCCCGAAGGTCTCCGAGACGACCTGCCTGGGCGCCGCTTACGCGGCGGGCCTCGCGACCGGTGTGTGGAACGACCTCGACACGCTGAAGTCGCACTGGCAGAAGGACGTCGAGTGGACCCCGTCGATGGAGGAGTCGGTACGCGACCGCGAATACCACAACTGGCGCAAGGCGGTGGAGAAGAGCTTCGGCTGGCACGAGGACGGTCCCAGCTAAGCGCTCCGCGGGAAGTGCGGTTGCGAAACGGCGGGCCCGTCGTGGCTGGTCGCTCCCCCCTCTCGGCTGCGCTCGAGAGGGGGGACCCCCATCGCGGCGGAGCCGCAAATCGATACGGCCCCGCGCCCCTGAAGGGGCGCGGTACAGCACCGGAACTCGGCAAGTCCGCTGAGACTACGGCCCGTACCCCAGTCGGCGGGGTACGGGCCGTACGCGTGGCGGTCGGGGTGGCGAGCGAGCGCTTCAGGTGGTGACGGTCTGGCGGCGCTCGGCCGCGTACGCCATGGCGTGCTGGACGACGCCGATGAGGACCTCCTTGACGGACTCCCGGTCGCGCGCGTCGCACAGCACGACGGGCACATCGGGGTCGAGGTCGAGGGCCTGGCGGACGTCTTCGGTGGGGTAACGGGCGGCGCCCTCGAAGCAGTTGACGCCCACCACAAACGGTATGGAGCGCCGCTCGAAGTAGTCGACCGCGGCGAAGCAGTCCTCCAGGCGGCGGGTGTCGGCGAGAACCACAGCCCCCAGGGCACCGGTGGAGAGCTCGTCCCACAGGAACCAGAAGCGGTCCTGTCCCGGCGTCCCGAAGAGGTACAGGACCAGGTCCTCGCGGAGTGTGATGCGGCCGAAGTCCATGGCGACCGTGGTGGTGTGCTTGCCCTCCACACCGCTGGTGTCGTCGACCGGGCGGCCGGCCTCGGTGAGCACTTCCTCGGTCCGCAGCGGCTTGATCTCGCTGACCGCGCCGACCATTGTCGTCTTGCCCACGCCGAAGCCGCCCGCCACGAGGATCTTGAGCGTGACGGGCTCGACGGGGGCCTTGCCGCGCTCAGAACGCCCGAAGATCATCGTTCTCTTCTCCTGCTTCAGTGGTGTCGTACGGGGATGGGGCGCGGGGTGGACCGTATCCGCCGCCCCCAGGGGTTTCGATGACCAGTACGTCGCCGGGGCCGACGTCCGCCGCGTCGCTTCCGCCGAGTTCGGTGACCGTACCGTCCGCGCGCTCCACGCGGTTGGCGCCCAGAGCTCCGGGCTCGCCGCCCGCCATGCCGTAGGGCGGGACTCTACGGTGCTGGGAGAGCGTGGAGACGGTCATGGGCTCGTGGAACCGGATGCGGCGTACGGCGCCGTCCCCGCCGCGCCACCGTCCGGCCCCGCCGCTGCCCCGTCGCACGGCGAACTCGTCGAGTTGGACGGGCAGTCGCCACTCGAGCACTTCGGGGTCCGTGAGCCGCGAGTTGGTCATGTGTGTCTGGACAACGGATGCGCCGGGGAAACCTTCGCCGGCGCCGGATCCCGAGGCCACGGTCTCGTAGTACTGGTGGCGTTCGTTGCCGAAGGTGACGTTGTTCATGGTGCCGGAGCCCTCCGCCTGCACTCCGAGGGCTCCGTAGAGGGCACCCGTGATGGCCTGCGAGGTCTCGACGTTACCGGCGACCACGGCGGCCGGGGGTTCGGGAGCGAGCATCGAGCCAGGGGGCACGATGATGTCCAGGGGGCGCAGACAGCCGTCGTTGAGCGGGATGTCGTCGGCGACGAGAGTGCGGAAGACGTACAGGACCGCGGCGTTGACCACCGAGAAGGGTGCGTTGAAGTTGGTGCCGAGCTGCGGCGACGTACCGGTGAAGTCGACGGTGGCGGAGCGTTTTTCGCGGTCTACGGAGATGCGCACCCGGATGACGGCGCCGGAGTCGGTCTCGTAGGTGAACTCGCCGTCTTCAAGGGCGTCGATGACGCGGCGTACGGATTCCTCGGCGTTGTCCTGGACGTGCTTCATGTACGCCTGGACGACGTCGAGGCCGAAGTTCTCGATCATGCGGGCGACTTCGTCGACGCCCTTCCGGTTGGCGGCGATCTGGGCACGCAGGTCGGCGAGGTTGGTCTTCGGGTTGCGCGAGGGGTAGGGCGCCTCGGTGAGGAGCCGTCGTGTCTCCGCCTCGCGGAGACGGCCGCCTTCCACGAGCAGCCAGTTGTCGAAGAGGACGCCCTCCTCCTCGATGACGCGGCTGTTCGCGGGCATCGAGCCGGGGGCGATGCCGCCGATCTCGGCGTGGTGGCCGCGCGAGGCGACGTAGAAGAGGATCCGGTCACCCTCCGTGTCGAAGACCGGAGTGACCACCGTGACGTCGGGGAGGTGGGTGCCACCGTGGTACGGATCATTGACGGCGTACGCGTCTCCGGGGCGCATCCCCGAGCCGCGGCGGCGGATGACCTCCTTGACGCTGGTGCCCATCGATCCCAAGTGCACAGGGATGTGGGGGGCGTTGGCGACCAGGTTGCCTTCGGGGTCGAAGAGCGCGCAGGAGAAGTCCAGGCGCTCCTTGATGTTGACCGACTGGGCGGTGGACTCCAGGCGGGCGCCCATCTGCTCGGCGATCGACATGAAGAGGTTGTTGAAGACCTCGAGGAGAACCGGGTCGGCTTCCGTACCGAGATCGGAACTCTCTGTGATCGCCGCGCGTTCCATGATCAGATGCCCGTCGTCGGTCATGGCCGCCTGCCAGCCGTCGTCGACGACGGTCGTCGCGCTGGCCTCGGTGATGATCGCGGGGCCGGTGACGGTTTCGCCGGGGGGCAGTTCCTCGCGACGGTGCAGGGGTACGTCGCGCCAGGCGCCGCCGGTGTGGAGGCTGACGGTCTCGGGGGCGGCGGGGGTGGAGTAGGGGGTGGCGAGGGCGGAGAGATCGGGGGGGTCGGTGAGGCCGGTGGCTTCCACGGAGAGGGCTTCGACGACGACCGGACGGTCGAGGGTGAAGGAGTAGGTGGCGCGATGGCGGTCTTCGAAGGTGCGGGTCATGGTGTCGGGCTCGGTGAGCTCGACGACGAGTGCCGTGTCCGTGCCGTCATAGCGCAGCTGGGCCCGGCGGGTGACCCGGATGCGGTCCTCGGGCACGTCCTCGGCGAGGAGTTCGGCGCGGGCAGCTCCCTCCAGGTCGTCCGCGGTCTTCAGGACACCGGGCATCGAGGACGCCTCCAGGGGCGCCTCGACGGACTGTTCGCGCATGGCTGTCGTGTCGGCGAGCCCGATGCCGAGCGCGGAGAGCACACCGGCCATGGGTGGCACGAGGACGGTGCGGATGCCGAGCGAGTCGGCGACCATGCAGGCGTGCTGGCCGCCCGCGCCGCCGAAGGTGGTGAGCGCGTACCGGGTGACGTCGTGGCCCTTCTGCACCGAGATCCGCTTGACGGCGTTGGCGATGTTGGCGACGGCGATCTGGAGGTATCCCTCAGCGACCTGCTCTGGGGTACGGTCGTCGCCGGTGGTTTCCCGGATCTCGTGCGCGAGGGCGGCGAACCGGTCGCGGACCAGCGTGTTGTCGAGCGGCTGGTCGCCGCCTGGGCCGAAGACCCTGGGAAAGTGGTCGGGTTGGATGCGGCCGAGGGCCACATTGGCGTCGGTGACGGTGAGCGGGCCGCCGTTCCGGTAGCAGGCGGGCCCCGGGTCCGCGCCCGCCGAGTCCGGCCCTACGCGGTAGCGGGAGCCGTCGAAGTGGAGCACGGAGCCGCCGCCCGCCGCGACGGTGTGGATGTCCAGCATGGGCGCGCGCAGCCGGACGCCGGCGATCTGGGTGGTGAAGACACGTTCGTACTCGCCCGCGAAGTGCGAGACGTCCGTGGAGGTGCCACCCATGTCGAAACCGATGACTCGGTCGAAGCCGGCGAGCTGCGACATCCGCGCCATGCCGACGATGCCGCCGGCGGGCCCGGACAGGATGGCGTCCTTGCCGCGGAACTGTCCGGCCTCGGCGAGTCCTCCGTTGGACTGCATGAACATCAGCCGCACGCCCCGCAGTTCATCGGCGACGTGCTGGACGTAGCGGCGCAGCACGGGCGAGAGGTAGGCGTCGACGACGGCTGTGTCGCCACGCGGGACGAGCTTCATCAGGGGGCTGACCTCGCTGGACAGCGAGATCTGCGGGAAGCCGATACGGGCGGCCAGTTCGCCGATGGCCCGCTCGTGGACGGGATGGAGGTGGCTGTGCATGCAGACGACGGCCACGGCGTGGATTCCGTCGTCGTACGCCTCCTGGAGCGGCCCGGCGAGGGCGTCCAGATCAGGGGCGCGCAGGACGGTTCCGTCGGCGGCGATGCGCTCGTCGACCTCGACGACCCGTTCGTAGAGCAGCTCGGGCAGTTCGATCGCTCGCGCGAAGATCCGCGGGCGGTTCTGGTAGGCGATGCGCAGCGCGTCCCGGAATCCGCGGGTGACGACGAGGAGGGTGCGCTCGCCCTTGCGCTCCAGAAGGGCGTTCGTGGCGACGGTGGTGCCCATGCGGACGGCGTCGACGGGGCCGTCGTCGCGGAGGAGTTCCCGTACGCCCGCGACGGCGGCGTCGGCGTACCGCGCCGGGTTGTCGGAGAGGAGCTTGTGCGTGAGCAGGCGGCCGTCGGGGCGACGCGCGACGATGTCGGTGAAGGTGCCGCCTCGGTCGACCCAGAACTGCCAGCCTGTCACGTCTGTTTCCCGCTTCCGCGCTGTTCAGAGCGCCCGGAGCCCATTGATCACGTCGCGCAGAATACTCTCGTCCGGCAGTTCGGCGGGGGGTACCGGACGCGTCACATGGACCATTTCGTCAGCCACGAGATCTCCTATGAGGACACGTACCACCCCGATGGGGAGGTCGAGTTCGGCGGCGAGTTCGGCGACCGACTGCGGGGCGTCGCGACAGAGTCCGACGATGTCCTCGTGCTCCGGGGACAGTGTCTGGGCCGCCCCCGGCTCGTCGGCATGCGGTTCTGTCACGACCACCGCGATCAGGTCGAGGCGGTGCTGGGCCGCGCTGGTGGTGCGGCCGCGTGTCATGGCATACGGACGGACCACCGGTCCGGCCTCGTCGTCGAACCAGTGGGACATCCCCTGACCGTCTGCGCTCATGCCATCCCACTACCCGCCTGCGGGCAGATCGGTGCGCGGAGCCTGTGCCAGATGTGCGCCGACCCTCTTGACCAGCAGCGTCATCTCGTACGCGACCTGCCCGACATCCGAGTCGGCGTCCGAGAGGACGGCGAGACAGCTGCCGTCGCCGGCGGCCGTGACGAACAGGAACGCGTCGTCGAGCTCGACGATCGTCTGCCGGACACTGCCCGCCTCGAAGTGGCGGCCGACGCCCTTGGCGAGGCTGTGGAATCCGGAGGCGACGGCGGCGAGGTGCTCGCTGTCCTCCCTGGTCAGGTCCTCGGAGACCCCGGTGGGCAGACCGTCGCTGGAGAGCACGAGTGCCTTGCGGATGCTGGCGACACGGTCCACCAGGTCGTCGAGGAGCCAGTTGAGTTCGCCGGACACCTTGTTGGTCCTGATGTGGCCGGCGTCCTTCGGTGCGGTCATCGACCGTCCCCCTTAGTCGTTCCTTGTGCTGTGCCGCCCTGGGCCCCGTCGCCCGCGGCGTTCTCCTCACGGCCGCGCTGCCAGCCGCGCTGGAGCGAGGCCATGCGGTTGCGTACCTGGTCGGCGTCACGCTCGGTGGCCTCCGCGCCGTTCCCGGCGCGGGTCGGATCGCGCTCGGCGCGCCGGTCGGGTCCGTCCTTCAGCTGCGGGGCCAGATTGGCCTGCCGTACGCGTCGGGGCAGCGGGCCGGTGCCGCCGCCCGAGGGCGGGGTGCCGGTGCGGCCGCCGCCCGTCGCGGTGCCGCGACTCGACGCCCGCTTGGGGAGGGGCGGGGCTTCGGCGGGCTCACCGCCTCGGGCCGAGGCTTCGGTGCGTTCGGGTCCGCGGGTGGACGCCTCACCGGGATCGAGGCGGCGGCCTCCCGGTTCAGGGCCGCGGCCGGCCGGCCGGGTGCTGCCCGAGGGCTCGGTGTCACGGTCCGGGATCTTGTCGATCTCGGCGCCGTGGTCCGGTGTCCGGCCGAGCCCGGCCCCACCGTCCGCCGGCTCGGTGCCCGCATCGGGCAGGGCACCAGGCTCGCCCCGGCGGGTGGGAAGCGGATCCGCCGGTTCCCGACGCGGCGGCAGCCGATCGGCTTTGGCGGCGCGCGTCCGCTTCGGCAGCTCCTCCAGTGCGCCCGGTCGTCCGGGCGCCTCCTCGGCCGATTCCGCCGCTTGCGTCGGCTCCTCGGCGTCCGCGCGTTCAGACGGCTCCGCGCGCCATGGCTTCGTCTGGGTGACGGGGCGGCCGTGGGAGCTGACGAGTTTCGGGGCCCTGCGGCGCGGGAGCGGTACGGGTTCGCCGGGGTGGTCGCCATCGCCGGGGCGAGCCGACTCGCCCGGGGCCTCGCGTGCCTGCTGGTGCTGCTCCACGGGGACTCCGGCGATGGAGCGGCGCGGGCGGAAGATGCCGCCACGCTCACTGTCCTCGTCATCGAGGCCGCCCGGGAAGTCGTCGAGGGCGTCGAGATCGACGGGAGACTCCAGCTCGATGGGACCGCCCAGAATGGAGGCCGGCAGGCCTGGAAGCTGGACTGGCACCTGGGAGAGCGCAGCCTTGCGGTTGTCGTCGCTCTCCTTCGGCTGGAGCGCCCGGTCGAGCCGGAAGCCCACGCCGTTGGTGTCGGGCACGTCCTCCGTGAGCAACGCGTCGGGGATGAACACCACGGCGGTCGTCCCGCCGTACGGGGACGGCTGCAAGGAGACGCGTACGTTCTGCCGCTGGGCGAGGCGGCTGACCACGAAGAGCCCGAGTCGGTCGGTGTCCGACAGCTCGAACTCCGGGGTCTCGGCGAGCCGCAGGTTGGCGTCGAGGAGCGCTTCCGGGGCCATACCCAGACCGCGGTCGTGGATCTCCAGCGTGAAGCCGTTGGCGACGCGTTCGCCGAGCACCTGGACCGCGGTGTGCGGGGGCGAGAACACCGTGGCGTTCTCGAGGAGTTCGGCCACGAGGTGGGTGAGGTCGGCGACCGCGGGACCGGTGACGGCCATACGGGGCAGTCGGCGTACCTCGATACGTTCGTAGTCCTCGACCTCGGCGACGGCGGCGCGGACGACATCCATCAGCTGGATGGGCTTGCGCCACTGCCGGGAGGGGGCCGCGCCGGAGAGGATCACCAGGCCTTCGGCGTGGCGGCGCATGCGAGTGGTCAGATGGTCGAGGCGGAAGAGATCGGCGAGTTCGTCGGTGTCCTCGGTCCTGCGCTCCATGCTGTCGAGCAGGGTGAGCTGCTTGTGCAGCAGGACCTGGCTGCGGCGGGCGAGGTTCACAAAGACCTCGGAGACGCCGTCGCGCAGTTCGGCCTGCTTGACGGCGGCCTCGACCGCGGCGCGCTGGAGGGTGTTGAGTGCCTGGCCGACCTCGCCGATCTCGTTCTTGTCGTACTCCAGACGCGGCACCTCGGTCTCCACGTCGACCTGTTCGCCCGCGGAGAGCCGGCGCATCACGCTGGGCAGCCGCACTCCGGATGCCTCGTGGGCCTCCAGGCGCAGCCCGCGCAGGTCGCGGATGAGGCCGCGGCCGATGCGTACGGACAGGAAGAGCGAGACCAGCAGGGCGATCAGGCCGAGGACGCCGGCGATGGCCGCCCTGACGATGACGTCGACGGCGATCGGGTTGACGCGGTCCTGGTAGCGGTCGCTCGCCTCGTCGTTGAGGGTGCCCAGCTCGTCGAGGACGTGGCCGGCCTCGGTGTCCCAGCTCTTCGCGGTGACGCCACGGGGCTTGCCGGACTCGGAGGAGATGACGGCCTGTTCGGCCACCCGCAGCGGAGCGGCGGTGTTCCTCCAGAAGCGCTCGTAGCGCTCGCGCTCCCCGGAAGGGAGCAGCGGCAGGTTGCTGTCGTACATCAGCTCGCGCTGGGCCACGAGGTCGGAGATGTCGCGGATCTCGTCGGAGGAGAGCGTGCCGACGACCAACGCCGAGCCGAGCAGGGCGTCCTCTCGGGACAGCAGTTCGCGCGCGAAGGCAATGTCGACGAGGGCGCGGGCCTGCTTGTCCATCTCCACGTCGTCGACCACATGGAGGTTTTCGAGCACGACATAGCAGGGCTGGACGAGGTTGTTGTAGCGCTCCAGGGCCCGGGCCCGGGTGAGTGTGCCCTCTTCGACGCTGCGGCGCAGAGAGTCGATGTCGTCCAGGGAGTCCAGCATGGCCGTCAGCCGGCCGCCGGTGCCCTCGCTCACCGCGTCGCGTACGTCGGAGTTCTCGGCGTTCCTGCGGATCTCGGCGATGGCGTCGTCGGTGGCCGCCCGGCTGTGACGGAGTGCGGCGAGACCGTCGGAGGCGCGAGGGTCGGCGAGATAGACGAGGGTCTGACGGCGTTCCTGCTGCAGGACGCGGACGGTGTCCTCAGTGGGATAGGTGACCTTCTCCACCACGGACGAAGCGTCGAGCAGTCGGCCTGCCTCGCGCCCGGTGAGTACCGTGGCGAAGCCCCAGATCGCCGTCAAGGACACCAGCGGCACGATGAGCAGCGCCACGATCTTCCGGCGGATGGACTTCCCGCGAAAGCGCATGGCCTCCCCCAGCTCGACCCCCTCCGGATGGGGGTACACATGTGCGTCAACAAACGGCGTGAGCCTACTACCGACACACAGGGAACTCGAAGGCCTGTCCGGACGGACCCCTTCCGTTTCGCCGACGCGACAGGAACAAGACATCCGCAGTTGTCCGTTCATTGGGGGAGATTGCCTCCCCGATTCCGGCACAGAACACCGAACGCCAACCTCTCAGGGGGCTTGGCCAGTTGGCTGAAATTTTCCTCTCGTTGGGAATCTTCGGCGTGCGTCGATCGTCTGTCTGTATGGGAGTTGGGGACGGAATCGGCTCAGGCGCCGCATGCCGCACCCGGGTGGCATAAAACGGCGCAAGCCGGGCAGCCGTGGGATGTTGATGTCTCGTGACACCGAAGCGAGGGGCTGCTGGGCGGTGGGGAGTGACAAGTTGATGGGCACGGCAGAGCGGCACGAGGCGCCCCATCCGAGCGTCGGGGCAACGGCGGTGGCGGAGCGGGACGCCCAGGCAGAGGCGCCGGATCGCGACATTCCGGCGCAGGAGGAGCAACAGGAGGAAGAGCGGGCGTACTACCGGCCGTTGTGGGTCGAGGAGCCCGCGCGCAGACTACGGCTGCCCGATCCGGTGCGTACGTCCGCGGTGCGGGCCGTCATCATCATCGCCATCACGCTGATCCAGGCGATGGTGGCCTTCCTGTGCACGCTGGCCGGTTCCTGGCTCGCGTTCCCCATGGTCCTGAGCAGCGTGGCGAGCACGGTGGTTGCCACATGGGGCGCGCTGGACGTGTGGGTGACCCGACAGGTGTGGATGCAGCGGAACGGCGTGGTGTCGACGCCGAGCAGCACGGCGCGTGCCCTGCGACGTGAGCGCCGCAAGGCACGGCGCCAGGAGCGGGCGTCCGAGCGCGCCAAGGAGCGGATACGCCGTCGGGGCGGCGCGGGGCAGTTGTCGCACTCCTGATGAGCTCCCGGTGAGCTGGTCCGGAACTCAAGGCCGGCTCATCGGGAGGCGACTGCCGCCTCCACCGCGCGCCAGTTCGCGCCTGGCCGATGAAGGGGCGCGGGCGGTCCACGGAGAGCACCGCCGTTGTGCGGCCGTCGCGCTCGCACCTCGCGAGGAAGCCGCCTTCGTCCGGCGCGCCGCCGATGATCGAGCCCTCCGCGGTGCGGACGGTGTCAGTGGCGAGCCACCGCCCCGCGAACCGGCGCGCACCGTACTGGTCGGACCGGAAGCAGGGCACGGGGCGCACGGTCTCACCGATGTACTCCCGGAGTTCGCCGGCTGATACGCCGCCCGGAACTACGTGGGCCACGGCGCCGAGTCCGGCGACGGGGTCAAGGGGGTTCACCGACGACGGCAGCGGGGGCTTCGCGAAGCTGCCCTCGGTCGCGGAGGACCAGGACCACCGTTATTACGTGATCACGGTCAAACCCAGCGCGCCAAGGAGCGGACAGGACGCCGAGCAGCACGGCGCGTGTCCTGCGACGTGAGCGCCGCAAGGCACGGCGCCAGGAGCGGGCGTCCGAGCTGCGGGTCCTTTGTGGTTGATCGCGCCCACGCGGCCGAGCTGCAAATCAATACCGCCCCGCGCCCCTTAAGGGGCGCCGGCCGCCGGCCTCTTGTACATCCGTGTCGCCGTGATCTCGCTGTGTACCGACTCCCCCTCGCCGGCCGGAGGCTGCTGTGGCAGTCCCGGCCGGAGGTGTTCCTCGACGCTGATGTACTTCAGGCCCGCCCTGAGGTCGGCGTCGTTCCGCAGCCGGATCACCAGCGGGAACTCCGCCAGCGCGGTCGTGTCGAACAGGCCGGTGGTGTAGAGGAGTTGGACGCCCAGCGCGTCCGAGACCGCCCTCTGCAGCTCCAGCAGGTACGTGGCGTTGGCGCGGCCGATGGGGTTGTCGAGGAACAGCGTGCCGGCGTGACGGTGCTTGTCGCGGCCCCGGTCGTTCGAGCGGAGGGCGGCCATCGTGCAGTACAGGGCGATGGCGGCGGTGAGCAGCTGGCCGCCGGAGAACACATCGCCCATCTGCCCGACGGGGACGCGCTCGGCGCGCAGTACGGCGTCCGGCTTGAGGATCTCGACGGCGACGCCCCTCGGCTGGAGTGCCGCACCGACGCCGCGCAGGAGCAGCGTCATGCCGTCGCGGCGAAGGTCGGAGTTCTTCTTCACGGCCGCTCGCGTCGCCTCGTCGATGACCTCGCCGAGCCGCTCGGTGAGCGTGGCCTGGTCGGGCTCCTCGAAGCGGATGCGCAGGAACTCCTGCCCGGACCACTCGCCGAGCCCTTCAGGGAGACGGGACAGCCGCTGGGCAGACCGGAGTGTGGCCAGCGCCGACTCCACCAGCCCTCGCAGCCGGTCCACGATCGAGTCCCGGTTGCGCTCCAGCTGCGCCAGCTCGTCGGTGAGGACCCGGAGTCGAGGTGCGAAGGCGTCCGCCCACTTCTGGGCGTGCTCGGGCAGCGCGGCGGCGGGCAGCTCGCGGATCTGCTGCCGGGCGGGGGTGCGGACCTGCTCGTAACGCGTCGAGTTGGCATGCCGTACGAGTACGTCGCTGGCGTCGCGTACGGCTGACTCGGCGGCGGAGAGGTCGGCGGCGCAGCCCCGGAGGGAGCGGCGGATCTCGGCGGCGGACTGCCGGGCCTCTTCGAGGGTGCCCGGGTACGGCTCGGGCTCCTCCTGCTCCTCGTCCGTCGTGTGCTCGCGCAGGAGGTCCCGTAGAAGGGCGGCCGTCTCGTCGAAGCCGCCGGCCGCGTCCTCGGCGGCTCGGTGGGCGTCGAGCAGTTCGGCGTGGACCTCGCGCGCCTGGCTCAACGCCTCGGTGCGGGAGGCGAGTTCGGACGTGGCGGTACGCAGCAGGCTCTGCGCATGCTCGGCGTCTCGCGGGACAAGCTCCTCAGGCAGCTCGGTGTGGGCCCCGCCGTCCTCGGGCGCGTGCCGCTCTGCCTCGCCGCGCAACCGTCCGAGCTGCTCGCTCGCGGTCGACATGCGGGTCTCCAGCAGCTGGACGAGTTCCTCGGCCCGGGCGGCAGCGGCCTGCCGGGACGGCCCGTCGGAACCGTCCGTGGACTCCAGAAGCTGGGCCGCGCGTGTACGCACCTTGTTGCTGAGCCGGTCCAGCTCGGCGAGCGCGGCGCTCTCGTCGCTCTCGGCCCGCGCCTGCTCGGCCCGCAGATCGGCACCGACGCCGACCTTCTCGTAGAGCTGCGACGCGGCGCGGTAGGCCTCGCGGAGGGCGGGGAGGGACGGCTTGGGTTGGGCGCGACCGGGGGCCTTGTCGCCTGACGAGTCTGCTGGTGTGTCTCCTGCTGCGCCTGCCTGGGGAGCGCCCTCGCCCTCCGTCGCCGCGTCCTCCTGTACGTCGTCGGGGACGCCCGCGATCTCCGCGCGTTCGGCGCGCAGGGTGCGGGCCGTGCGGCGGGCGTCGTCGGCGGCGCGCTGGGCGGCGCGCCGGTCCTCGTCGGCGGCTCGGGCCCGCTCCAGGCAGGACTGTGCGCGGGCCTCCGACTCGGCAGCCTCGTCGGCGAGTTCGCGCAGTCTGGCCTGCCAGCCGGCCCGCTCGCGCAGCCGGAAGGCGAGGCCGGCGAGCGCGTCGGCGGCGCGTCGGGCCCGCTGTGCGGCGTCCTGGCGCTCGTCCCGTACCCGGGCCGCGTCGGACGCGGCCTCGTCGGCCTCGGCCCGCACCGTGCGCGCCTCGGCCAATTCGGCCTCGGCCTCCTCGGCGAATGCTCGCGCATCGCGGGCCGCCGCGGCCAGTTCGGCGAGCCGGCCTGCCGGGCACCCGGCCCGCCAGGAGGCGAGGCGCGCCGCCAGCTCACGGTCCTTGGCCAGCCGGGCCGCCAACTCCCGGATCTCCTCGTCCCGTTCGGTCGCGCGCGTGCGCAACGCCTGCCGTTCCTCGTCGGCGGCGTGCTCGTCGTGCATGGCCGGGTTCGGCGGTACGAGGAATACGTCGCTACGGCCGCCGTCGCCCGCTTCGTGGGCCGGCGTCGGTGCGAGCAGCGCGGAGGCCGTACCGACGGCCACGGCGGACCGGGGCAGCAGCGCGGCATCGGCGAGGGCTTCGCGTGCGCGTGCGTGGGTTTCCGGATCCGTGATGATGACGCCGTCCACCAGCTCGGGCCGGGCGGTCAGCACGCGTGCGTGGTCGACGGGGTCGACGGCCTGCGCGAGATAGCGCCAGCCGGGTAGCGCGGGGATACCACGCTCCCCCAGGTACTCCACGGTGGCCACGACGTCCGGCCCCGGTGGGAGCAGCCCGCCGTCACCGAGGGCGCCGAGAATCCGCGCGTCATCGGCCGCCGCGGTCCGCAACTCGAAGAGCTGCCGCTCGGCGGAGGCGACCCCGTCGTCGAGCAACTCCCGCAGTTCGTCGGCGTAACGGTCCAATTCCTCGGCACTGAGGGCGCCTTCGGCCATCTGTCGCGCGGCGGTACTCCGGCCGTGGGCAGCCCCCGCATCCCGGCTGACGCCGGGCACACCCGCGCCGCCGGCCGGCCCCTGCGCGGAAGCCACACCCTGCGCGGGCTCTCCGGAGCCGTCCGCCGCCGCTCGGGGCATCGGCACCCCACCGCGGCCCGGGCCCGCGACAGCTGCCCCCGGCAGGCTCAGCAGTTCGGCCAGCCGTTCCTCCTCCGCCAGGGCTTCGGCGGTGCGCCGCTCAGCGTCGTACGCACGCTCGGCGGCCGTCGCCGCGTCCGAAGCGCGGGCCGCCGTGAGTTCGGCGCGGGACTCGGTGGCTGCGGACTCTCGGGCGTGTTCCGAAGCGCGGCGGGACGCCTCGCGTGCGGTGTCCCAGGCGGCGACGGCGGACTTCTCGGCGTCGCTGGCCGCCAGGGCCGCGCGCGCGGGGTCGGCGTCGGGGGCGGTGTCGTCGAGCCAGCCGGCGCGTACCGCCTCGGCGGTCTCCTGCTCGACCTCGCCGAGCCGCTGCCGCAGGTGACCGGCCTCACTGCGGGCGCGCTGCGCCTCGGTGGCGGCGGCCGTGGAGTCGCGGTGGGCGGCCTCGCCGGTCTGTTGGAGCGCGGCGGAGCGCTCCTCTTCCTCGTTGGCGACCGTTTCGGCTCCTTCGGCCGCGGCGTGCAGCGCGCGGACGAGGTCGACGGCGGCCTTCGCGCGCGCGGCGAGCGCGGGCGCGGCATCCCGCTCGGCCTCGCGGATCGCGGCGGCCACGCGCGCCGAGCGGTCCGCAGCGGCCCGGTGGCGCAGCACCGCCTCGGCGGCCTGCCAGGCGGAGTGCAGCGTGCGCGCGTCGGCGAGCTCGCGCTTCTGCGCCGCCGCTGCCTTCTCGGCGCCGGCGAGCGCCAAGGAGGCGTGCCGGTAGGCGAGCTCGGCCGCGATCAGCGCGCTCTCGGAGCGAGCCCCCTCGGCTTCGGTGACCGTGTGCGCGGCGGCGGTGACCCGCTGGGCGAGATCGGCGGCCCGTGCCCGCTCCCGCACGGCGCGCGCGGTCAGCCGCCGGGCCAGCGTGCGCGTACGCCGCTCGGCGGCCGTGTGGATGTCCCGCGCACGCGAACGGGTCTCGGCCGCCTCCACGATCCGCCCGAGCAGTTCCACGGACCCCGCCGTGAACTCCCGCTCGGCGATCAGCTCGGCGCGACGCCCCAGCTTGTTGCCGAACCCGCCGACCAGGTCCGCGAGCCCGTCGGTGTCCCGGGTGTCGGTGACCGCGCGCAGCAGCAGGTCGGTGAAGTCGGAGTCCTTCTTGACCGCGAAGAGGCCGGCTGCCTCACCCTCGTCGGCGTTCATCTCCCGCTGGTAGCGGAAGAGTTCGGGATCCAGACCGATATCCCCGAGGTGTTCGTTCCAGCGGTCGTGGATCTCCTCCCAGTGCACCTCCAGATGCGGGTACGCCTTCCCCGCCTCCGTGATCGCGTCCCGGAAACCCTTCATCGTGCGCCGCCGCCCCTGCGCCCCGGACACGCCCTCGACGTGCGGCCGTACGGCGGTGGCCTCGGCGACCGGCAGATTGTCGAGGCTCAGCCCCGGCCCGGGCCGGAACGAGTACCACGCCTCCGCGAACTTCCGCGGATCGTTGGACACTTGACGCCCGCGCCACTCGCTCACCTTGCCGACCACGACGCACTCACCGGTCAGCGTGTGCTGCCACTCCAGCGCCACATGCCCGCAGTCGTCGGCGAGCAGAAACTTCCGCAGCACACCCGAACTGGCCCCGCCCAGCGTGTTCCGGTGCCCCGGCAGCATCACCGAGAAGATCAGCTTGAGCAGTACGGACTTGCCGCCGCCGTTCTCGAGGAAGAGCACACCCGCGGGCGCGGGACGGCGCGGCGGCCCGGTCGGCTCCTCCTCGAAGAACTCCGCCTGAGTGGGCGCGGGGTCGGGCACGGGCTCGCCGACACCCCGCAGGTCCAGCACGGTGTCGGCGTAGCGCGCACCGGCCGGCCCGATGGAGTAGAGGCGGACCCGGGACAGCTCGTACATGGCGGCGGACTCTCGTAATCGGACGTAGTCGGACGTGTTCGGAAGGGAGTTGGGCTCAGTCGCGGTCGGGAGGGATCAGGTTCGGGGGCGGTCGGAGCCGGGATCGGAGCCGGGAGTGGTCGTGGTCGGGAATCGTCGAGGTCAGGAGTGGAACGGCAGCCCCGCGTCGGCCGCCAGCTCCAGGTCGTCGGTGTCCTCGGCGGGCAGCAGGGTCGCGGTGCCGTCGGTGACCGGCACGATGCCCAGCTCGAGCAGCTCGGCCATGGCGGCGCTGCCCGCCATGTCGCGCACCTGGAGCTGGTAGCGGGCGGTCGTGCGGTATGTCCCTCCGCCGTCGTCCCCGGTGCGCTGAAGAAACCCGGAGTCGGTGAGGAACGCGACGGCCTTGCCGACGATGCCGGTGGTCGAACCTGCAAGGCGGCGTGCGTCCTTGGTCGCCCCGGCCGCGCTGCGTCTGGCCCAGATCCGCCAGGCGGCCTCGAGGCCGGGCGCGTCGGTGGCCGGGTCGGTGTTGTCCCCCTGTTCCTCGGCCCGCTCCTCCAGGCGGCGGCAGGCCTGCCGTACGAAGGCGTCCACTCCATTGACCGAAACCCGCCCGATGTACCCGTCGTCGGCGAGATCCTCGGGCCGCGGAAACGCCATCGCGGCGACGGCGAGATGCGCGAGCCCGTGCAGGAACCTGTCCCCTGCGTCCGCGGACGCCCGCCGTGCGTAGTCCCCCATACGCACGGCGAACACCGAGTCCTCGGCCGCGGTCACCGCCATCCCCGCGCGCGTCGACACCTCCAGCACGACCAGCCCGAGCCCCGCGGCAACGGCATCGGCGAGCCGGGCGAACGCCGGGTCTTCCCGATACCGCCGCAACAGCTCGGCGTACTCCTGGTCGCGGGCGGGCTGCAGCTTGGGCTGCAGCCCGAAGGCGACGAGCCGGGCCGCGTCGGCGGCGTCGGCGGGAGTGACAGCGGCGGACGCCGGCACGGCGATGGCTTCCGGCTCACTCCACTCGACGTGCTCGGTCACGGCTGAGGCTCCTTGGGGATCTGATTGTCGGGGTGTGGGCGAACGCCCCTCCAGGGGCGCGGGGCGTGATCATGCGGCTCCTCCCCCACTCTCGGCTTCGCTCGAGCCGGGGGGACCTCATCGCGGGCGCGACAAGCCACCGACGGCCTGCAGCCAAAGAACGACCCGCAGTTCATCGGCCCTCCAAGCGGAGCGTCGCCGTACCCACGATCAAATCGGCCCCGCCGAACTCGGGATCGTCCAGCTCCATCCCGTCGTCCACGGCGAACAACAGCTTCTCCTCACCCTGGCGACAGGCGGTCCCCACCGGCGGACTTGCCGCGTGGACGGCCAACAGCGCGACGAGGTAAGGCAGTTCAGGATCCTGACGCCGGGCGTCGTCAAGGATCCCGGACAGCCGCCGCGGCGCATCCGCAGGCAGATCCAGCAGCTCCATGGCGGCAGCCAACTGCTCCTCGCTGAACCGGCTGTCATCCGGCGTGGCGATCAGATCCGGCTCCGGCATCTCCGCCCCCAGATGCTCCCGCTCCATGGGCGGCGTCAGCAGAATGTCGACCAGATCCCCGACCCGTACGGACACGGGAGTGCGCAGCCCCGTACCGCGCGCGAAGAACGCGTCCGTCACGCGCAGCGCCTGCTCGACGGGCAGGGGCAGCACCGGCGCGACAAGGTGCCCGTACAGATCTATCCCCGACGTCGCCATGGGCGCGGCGAAGGCCTGTCGGTCCTGCTCGGCGCGGAACAGCGGGCCGGCCTCCAGGAGCCGGGACTGCAACTGCGTATGACGGCGGATGCAGTCCTTGACGATGTCGACGAGCTCGGCGGCACGGCGCTTGTGCTCGGGGTCCTCGGACTCGTCGCGCGCCTTGCGGATGTTGGTGAGGATCGCGTTCTCGTGGCGATAGCGGTCGGCCACGTGGTCGAGTGCCTCGGCGATCATGTCGGGGACGGCCTGCAGCCAGTCCACCGCGCGGACGTTGCGCCGTGTCGCGTCCAGGGCTCTGCGGAGCGTCTCGGAGTACTGCACGGTCCGATAGCGGGCCTGCTCGGCGGCGAGCTGTGCGTCGGCGAGCCTGCCGCGGCTGATCAGCACCTCCAGCTTGACCTCGGCGGCGATCTGCGCGCTGGTGACGTCCGTGTCGAGGGCGCCCACGAGGACGTTGACCGCCTCGTCCGTCGTGCGGAGATACACGCTTCCGCCGTAGCCGGGCACCTCCTCGATCAGCTTGAAGTCGTAATCGCGGCGCACATAGGAGCCGTCGGGTGTGAACGTGCCGTATACGGCCCGGAAGCCGCGGTCGACGCTGCCGACGTTGATCAGGTTCTCCAGGACCCAGCGGGCCACGCGCTCGTGTTCGGCGACGGGGCGGCGCGGGGCCTGAGCGGCGATGCGCGGGATGAGCCTGGCCACGATCTGGTCGTGGTCGGCGCCCGTGTCGAAGTCCATGTTCAGTGTGACGAGGTCGATGGCGGCGAGGGCCACCTCGGCCATGCCGTACACGGAGTACTCACCCGCGAGGTTCGCCTTGCGTACATCGAGGTCGTGCAGGGGTGCGGTGCAGGCGAGCGCGCGCAGGCGCCGCGCCAGCCCCTCGTCGGCGGCCGGGCCCGGTGCGGGGCGCGGCCCCGCGCTGAGCTGGGGCGGAACGCTGTCCGTCGTTGCAGGCGAAGTCACGATGCAAAGACTAGGTCCTGGGTCTGACAACGCCCCAAACGCCCAAGAAGGGCCCCCGCGTCACCCGAGCTTCTTCTCCTCCACCCGTCGCCCATAGACCTCCACGACCCGGCTGCGCGAATCGACGAGGTAGGTCGCGAGCAGTTGCTCCGCCTCGTCCCGGCCGCCGTCCTGGAGGGCCTTGAGGATCTGGCCGTTGCGGGCGAGGTACGGCTCGTGCAGCCGTCGTGGGTCGTCCACCAGGTGGAAAGCGAGCCGGAGTTCGGCGAAGACCCTGCGCATCAGCTCGTCGGTGCGGGCGCTTCCGGCGAGCGCCACCAGCTCCCGGTGGAAGCGGATGTTGGACGTGCCCAGGGCTTTCCAGTCCTTCTCGACCGTCGCCCGCTGCCCGTCGGCGACGACTCGGGCAAGACCGTCCACGGCGTACGGCGGCTTGCCGAGGCCGCGGACGACGGCGCACTCGACGAGGCTCCGGGTGCGGTAGATGTCCTCGACGTCCTCGACGGTCGGGATCCGTACGAACACGCCCCGGTTGAGCTCGTGCACCAGCAGCCGTTCGTGCGTGAGCAGCCGGAACGACTCGCGCAGCGTGTTGCGCGAGACGCCGAGGGCGCCGCCGATGCTGTCCTCGGACAGCCGCGTGCCGGGCGGGAAGAACCCCTCGGCGATCCGGCTCCTGAGGATGTCCGAGACCCGCTCCGCAGTGCTGGTTCGTCCCAGTAGTGCTCGATCGTCCGCCAGTCCGTTCAGTTCGGCCACATCCGGATTCAACCGTAGATACAAGAACGAAACAACATAGGTATTGAGGGATCGTTCAACAATACTCTACCTTGCTGGAAATGGCGCCGACCGCTCGTCCCGGCGCCGACGGCTTTCGCACGCCGGTTCCGTACCTCGGCATGCCCGCACGGCACGGCTCATCAGTCCTGAAGCACCCTCCGTCCTCAACTGCGAGGTGCACCATGAGCACGACCCCTCCACCACAGGCCCGGCCCGCCGACGCCGGCACCGGTCCGGGCGAACCCCCCGCCGACGAGGGCGCCTTCGCCTGGCTGCGGGCCCTGGGCCCGCGAGGCCGCCGCGCCTTCGGCGGCGCGTTCGGCGGCTATGCCCTCGACTCGTACGACTACTTCACGCTGCCGCTGAGCATGGTCGTCCTGGCCGCGTACTTCGGCCTCAACAGCGGCCAGACCGGGCTCCTCACGACCGTCACGCTGGTCGTCTCCGCGATCGGCGGCGCCATCGCGGGGGTGCTTGCGGACCGGATCGGGCGCGTCAAGGCCTTGATGATCACAGTGATCACGTACGCGGTCTTCACCGTGGCCAGCGGCTTCGCACCCAACTACGAGACCCTGCTGGTGTTCCGTGCCCTTCAGGGGCTCGGTTTCGGCGGCGAGTGGGCGGTCGGCGCGATCCTGGTCGCCGAGTACGCGAGCCCGAAGCACCGGGGGCGCACGCTCGGCGCGATCCAGAGTTCCTGGGCCGTCGGCTGGGGACTCGCCGTGATCGTCTACACGCTGGTCTTCGAGTTCATGGACGACGACATCGCCTGGCGGGTGATGTTCTGGACCGGCGCGCTGCCCGCCCTGCTCGTCATCTGGGTGCGCCGACAGGTGAAGGACGCCCCCCAGGCGACCGAACGCCGTGAGCAGAGCACCGAGAAGGGCTCGTTCAAGGCCATCTTCAAACCGGGCACGGCCGAATCACCCGGACTGCTCCGGACGACGATCTTCGCGGTCCTGCTCTCCACCGGTGTCCAGGGCGGCTACTACACACTCGCCACCTGGGTGCCCACGTACCTGAAGACGGAGCGCGAACTGTCCGTCGTCGGCACCGGCGGCTATCTCGCGTTCCTGATCAGCGGAGCCTTCCTCGGCTATCTGACCGGTGGTTATCTCACCGACAAGCTGGGCCGCAGGCGCAACATCTGGCTCTTCGCGGTGCTCTCGGCGCTCTGCATCCTGGTCTACGCGAACATCCCCACCGGTGCCAACACCCTTCTCCTTGTGCTCGGTTTCCCGCTCGGCTTCTGTATGTCGGCGATTTTCAGCGGCTTCGGTTCGTTCCTGAGTGAGCTGTACCCGACGGCGGTGCGCGGCACGGGGCAGGGCTTCACGTACAACACCGGCCGCGCCGTGGGCGCCGTCTTCCCGACCTGCGTCGGGTACATGGCCGACAGCTGGGGTGTCGGCGGTGCGCTGGTCTTCGGCGCGATCGGCTACGGTCTCGCGGCGCTGGCCCTGTTGGGGCTGCCCGAGACGCGGGGGAAGGAGATCCTGTGAACCACACTCAACTCCGGCACCAGAACGTGCTCGACGAGCACGCGCTCGCGTGGAGCCCCAACCAGGCGCGCACCCACTTCCGTTCGGGCCTGTCCGGCCCCACGGCGGGCTGCGCGGCGGGACACACCCAGGCGAACCTGATCTCGGTGCCCGCCGACTGGGCGTACGAGATGCTGCTGTTCTGCCAGCGCAACCCGAAGCCCTGCCCGGCCCTCGACGTCACCGACGCCGGCTCCTGGACCACCGTCCTCGCCCCGGGCGCCGACCTGCGCACCGATCTGCCGCGCTACCGAGTCTGGGAGCACGGCGAGTTGGCCGACGAACCCACGGACGTGCTGGCCCACTGGCGCGACGATCTCGTGTCGTTCCTCATCGGGTGCAGCTTCACCTTCGAGTGGGCGCTGACCGAGGCCGGTGTGCCGCTGCGCCACCTCGAACAGGGACGCAACGTCTCCATGTACGTGACGAGCCGTCAGTGCCGTCCCGCGGGGCGGCTGCACGGCCCCATGGTGGTGTCGATGCGCCCGGTCCCGCCCGAGCACCTGGCCGCGGCGATCCGGGAGAGCAGTCTGCTGCCCGCGGTGCACGGCAGCCCGGTCCATTGCGGCGAACCGGCCGGGCTCGGCATCGAGGACCTGACGCGCCCCGACTTCGGCGATCCTGTGGACGCCGGCCCCGGCGACATTCCGGTGTTCTGGGCCTGCGGGGTGACGCCGCAGGCCGCGGTGATGGCCTCGCGCCCGCCGTTCGCGATCACCCACGCACCGGGACAGATGTTCATCACCGACGCCCGCGACGAGCAGTACCGCGTGGCCTGACAGGAGGAATCGACATCTCCATGACCTCGATCGATCTCAACGCCGACCTGGGCGAGGGCTTCGGCCGCCGGCGCCTGACCGACGACGAACAGCTGCTGTCCTTCGTCACGAGCGCCAATGTGGCCTGCGGCTTCCACGCCGGGGACGCGGCCACCATGCGGCGGGTGTGCGAGCTGGCGGCCGAGCGCGGCGTACGGATCGGCGCCCAGGTCTCCTACCGCGACCTGGCGGGCTTCGGGAGGCGCGCGATGGATGTGCCGCCCGACGAGCTGGCGGCCGAAGTGGCGTACCAGATCGGCGCCTTGGAGGTCTTCACGCGCGCGGCGGGCGCGCGCGTGGCCTACGTCAAACCGCACGGCGCGTTCTACAACCGTGTCGTGCACGACGAGGAGCAGGCCCGGGCCGTGGTCGACGGGGTGCTCCTGGCGGACGCCACGCTCCACGTGCTCGGGCTGCCCGGATCGCGCTTCCTCGAAGTGGCGGAGAAGGCCGGACTCCCGGTCGTCACCGAGGCGTTCGCTGACCGCGCCTACACGGACGAGGGCACGCTCGTGCCGCGCAGTCAGGACGGCGCCGTGATCACCGACCCCGGAGCCGTTGTGGAACGCTCCGTGCGCCTCGCCGACTCCGGCGTGGTCGCGTCCCGCTCCGAGTGACCCTCGGCCCCAGCGACGACTGGTTCACGGCAACGGCCGTACGCACCCTTACGACGCATACGTACCGGGTCTCCTCGGCGAGCAACCGCATCGGCCTGCGCACGGAAGGGCCCGCCCTGGAGCGGGCGCGCCCCGGCGAACTCCCCAGCGAGGGCATGGTCCTCGGCGCGATCCAGGTGCCCCCGGACGGCAGGCCCGTGGTGTTCCTGGCCGATCACCCGACCACCGGCGGCTACCCGGTCATCGCCGTCGTCCGGGCCACGGACCTCCCCGGCGCGGCCCAGGCCGCGCCGGGCACGCCGGTGCGGTTCGTGGCCGTGCGGCGCCGTTGACCGGGCTTACGCCGCATCGGGCTGCTCCGTGACCGACAACGCCGCCAGCGCGGACGCCACCGCATGCGACGCGCTCAGGTCGAGCCGAGCGCTCGTGCCGCGGGCGCGGTGACGGATCTCGTCGGCGGCGAGGGTGAGGAGTTGGGGCAGGAGGTCGGTGCAGCGGCGGGCCACCCAGCCGGTGCCGGCGGTGGCCAGCCACCACAGGCTCGCCGAGCGTGTGGGCGCGGGGAACTCGGGCTTCGAAGCAGGCGCACACCCCGTCGCGATGCCCGCCTCCGCGAGCAGCGCGTGGAAGCGTACGGCGAGTTGCCGGTGCCCCCGCTCGCCCGGATGCAACCGGTCCGCGCTCCACATGGCGCGGTCCGTGAGCCACGCCCCTTCCGCGGCGTGCAGATGGACGGCGCCGTACCGCTCCGAGAGCGCGTGCACCACCGTGTTCACGGCCCGCTGGCGCCGTGCGAGCGGCCGGGCCAGCGACCCGGGCAGCCCGAGCATCGCGCCGGGGTCGGGCAGGCAGGCGGTGAGCAGCACCGCCCCCTGCCGCGTGAACGCCGCGTACACCTCGTCGAGCCGCGCGGCCACCGCGTGGATGTCGAAGGTGCACCTCAGGGTGTCGTTGACTCCGATGACGACCGAGGCGACGTCCGGCCGTACGGCCAGCGCGGCAGGGGTCTGACGCTCCAGGACGTCACGCGTCTGGGCGCCGCTGACCGCGAAGTTGACGAACTGCGCGGGAGCGTCGGCAGGGGCGAGCCCGTCGGCGAGCAGCGCGGCCCAGCCACGCCACCCTTCACCGACGGGATCGCCCACTCCCTCCGTGAGGGAGTCCCCGAGTGCCACGAACCGCAGGGGTCTCATGCCACGCCCTCCCGAGCCCTTCGCGCGGAGGAGGTGCCCGCCTTTGACGACGGCCGGTCGACCCGTACGGCCGCGTCGTGCGCCGTGAGGAACGCCTCCACGGCGGCCGGCCAGCCGAAACAGGCGGCACGCGCGCGTGCCGCCTCCCGGCGCTCGCTCTCGGGACGGTCCAGCAGCAGCCGTACCTTGTCCGCGAACGACTCTCCGTTGTCGGCGGCGGTGGCTCCGGCGGAGCCGATGACCTCCGGGAGCGCGGAGGAGGCGCTGGCGACGACGGGCGTACCACAGGCCATCGCCTCCAAGGCCGCGAGCCCGAAGGTCTCGGCGGGCCCGGGGGCCAGACATACGTCGGCGGAGGCCTGCAGACCGCCCAGGAGCGCGCGGTCGCCCACGTGCCCGAGGAAGGTGACCGGCAACCGCCGCTCGCGCGCCCGCTGTTCGAGCCGGGCCCGCAGCGGCCCCTCACCGGCGACAACGAGCACCGCGCGCTGCCCACGGCGCAGCAGTGCCTCCAGGGCGTCCAGCGCGGTGCCGGGCCGCTTCTCGACGGACAGCCGGGAGCACATCACCAGCAAGGTCTCGTCCACGCGCGCGTGCCGGGCGCGCAGCCCCGGGTCCCGCAGCGAGGGGTGCCGGCCCTCCAGGTCGACGCCCAGCGGGGCGCGTACGACATTGCGGGCGCCGATGCGGACGAACTCGCGCTCCGCGAACTCCGTGGTGCATACCACGCGTGAATAGTGGTGCGCGGTACGGATGTTGAGGGCGTCGGAGGCCCGCCGGGCCATGCCTTCGGACAGGCCCCAGGTGCGCAGGACGCCGTCGGCGGTCTCGTGGGACACCATCACGGCGGGCACCCGGGCGCGCCGCGCCCACACGCCGGTCCAGCGCAGCGTCGTACGGTCGGAGACCTCGAGCCGGTCGGGCGCGAGCTCCTCCAGGAGGGCGGCCACACGCTTCTTGTCGGTGAGCACGCGGTAGCCGCCGGTCCCGGGCAGCAGCGGTCCGGGCAGGGTGATCACCCGGCCCTGCTCGGTCTCGCGGTCCGTGGCGCGCTCACCGGGCACGATCAGCACGGGCTCGTGCCCGGCGTCCCGGTAACCGGCGCCCAGCTCCCGCAGCGCGGTCCGCAGGCCGCCAGAGGCGGGGGCGACGAAGTTGGCCAGCCGGACGATCCGCAGCGACTCGCTCATGCCGCCACCACCGCCCTTCCGGTGAGCACGTCGGCGTAGTGCCCGATGAGCTGGTCGCCGACGGCCACCCATGTGCGGCCCTCGACGGTACGGCGCGCCTCGGCGCCGTACGCGGCCCGCAGCGCGGGATCGGCGGCGAACGCCGCCACGGCGTCGCGTACGGCGTCCTCGTCGCGCGGCGGGACGAGCAGTCCGGTGCGCCCGTGGGCCACCAGGTCGAGCGGTCCGCCCGCGGCGGGGGCGACCACGGGGATGCCGCTGGCCATCGCCTCCTGCACGGTCTGGCAGAAGGTCTCGAACGGTCCGGTGTGCACGAAGACGTCCAACGAGGCGAAGATCCGGGCGAGTTCGTCACCGGTGCGACGGCCCAGGAAAACGGCTCCGGGAAGTGCCCCGGTCAGACTCGTCTGGCTCGGGCCGTCGCCAACGACCACGACGCGTACGCCGTCCAGGCCGCAGGCCCCGGCGAGGAGTTCGACCTGCTTCTCGGGGGCGAGCCGGCCGACGTAGCCGACGATCAGCTCGCCGTTCGGCGCGAGTTCACGGCGGAGTGCGTCGTCCCGGTGTTCCGGGCGGAACCGGACGGTGTCCACGCCGCGCGGCCACAGTCGCACCCGGGGCACACCGTGCGCCTCCAGGTCGTGCAGAGCGGCGCTGGACGGGGCGAGCGTCCGGTCGGCGGCGGCGTGGACGGAGCGGATGCGCCGCCAGGCAGCCGCCTCGCCCGCGTGCACATAGGTACGGGCGTATCCGGCGAGGTCGGTCTGGTAGATGGCCACGGCGGGGATGCCGAGCCGGGTGGCGGCCGCCATGCCGCGCACGCCGAGGACGAAGGGGCTGGCCAGGTGGACGAGGTCGGCACGGTGTTCGGTGATCGCGGCGGCGACGCGTCGGCTGGGGAGGGCGACACGGACCTGGGGGTAGCCGGGGAGCGGTAGGGAGGGGATTCGGACGACGGGGCACGGCGCGAGGGCGTCGGGCCCGTTGCCGGCGGCGGTGGCCGGGGCGACGACGAGGGGGTCGTGACCGCGGTCGACGAGGTGTCGGGCGGTCTGGAGCGCGCAGTGGGCCACGCCGTTCACGTCGGGGGGAAAGGACTCGGTCACGATGACGACACGCATACCCGTGTTGTCGTCGTGCTGGACGTGGCCGCGTCAACGTGGATCTTTCCGGAGAGGGAACGTCCCATGAGCGTTGCGCTGCGTGCGCCCCCGGATCACGACCCGGTCACGCCCCGGCATCCAGGCTCGTACCAACGGGCTACGGGCGGGCGACAACACGCTCACACCACGGTCGCATCCCGCCCCACGCCGCGGAGATGCCCGGTCTCACACTGTGGACGCGCGGGCCTTCACACGGCAGTCGTGTCCGGGCCGATTCTGCTTCGGACCGCTGTCTGCACCTCGGCCTCCTCGGCGGGATCGGCGGCGAGCCGCCGGAGCTGGTCGACCACCCTGGCGTCACCGGTCTCGGCGTGCCGGGCGGCGACTTCCCGGGTCGTCTCCTCACAGTCCCAGAGGCACTCGACGGCGAACCCGGCGGGAAAGGACGGATCGGTGGCGGCCAGCGCGCGGGCCGTGCGCCCGCGCAGATGCGACGAGGCCGTCTCACGGTAGACATGGCGCAGCACGGGGGCGGCACACGCGATACCGAGCCGTCCGGCGCCGTCGACGAGGGTGCACAAGGTCGGCGCGTCCGGCCCGTCTCCCCGTACGGCCTCGCGCAGGGCGGCCAGCACCAGCTCGCGGTCCTGTGCACCGCCCCGACAGGCGAGCACGCGTCCCGCAGCCTGACCGAGCGCGTCGGGCCGGTGCGCCCACCGTCGCGCCCGCTCCACGGCGGCGACGCTGCGCATCCGCTCGAAGGCGTCCACGGCGGCGTCCACGACGAGTCGCGAGCCGGCGGTCTGAGCGGCCTCGATCAGGTCCAGTACGTCGGGATCGTGGCTGTCGGCGAGATAGCGCAGGGCCGTGCAGCGCGCGCCGTCGTCGCCGTGCCGGGCCGCGTCGATGATCTCGGGACGGTCGTCGGGCCCTGCGACGGCGGTGAGGCAGCGGGCGGCCGGGACATGGAGCGCTGCTCCGCGTTCGACGCCCTGCTGTGCCCATTCGAAGACGGCCCGAACACTCCACCCCGGACGGGGCCCGGAGGATTGCATCTGCCGCTGCCAGCGGTCGAAGGAGCCTGCTTCTTGGGCGGCACGCACGCGTGTGGCGATGGATGTGCGGGAGTCCTCGGCCCACAGCCGCCAGGGCCGGGGTTCGAAGGCGTCGCGCACGGCGGCGGCGAGTTCGGCCTCGCCCTCGGGGTCTGCCGGGAAGCGCGCGAGGACCGGCGCAGCGAGGGCGCGCAGTCCGGCGTCGTCGTCGCGCAGTGCCAGTTCGTCCAGGGCCCAGGCCCAATTACTGCCGCGGGCGGCGTACCGCCGCAGCAGTTCGAGCGCGTCCCGCCTGCCGTACGAGGCGAGATGCCCGAGCACGGCGAGCGCGAGGCCCGTGCGTGACTCGTCCGTGTCGAGGATGTCCTCGGCGTCGAAGAGGTGGGCCTCGATCTCGTCGAGCTCGCCGTTCAGGTCGAGATAGAGACGGGCGTAGAACAGGGAGCGGTTCTCCACCTGCCAGTCGTGGCGGGGGTCGTGCAGCACACACGCGTTGAGCGCGGCGAGCGCCTCGGGGCGCGGTGCGGTGAGCGCGTGCAGCGTGCCGTCGCCGCGGCCCCTCTGGAGCAGGCCGAGCAGCGTACCGCTGGGCGCTATGACCGGATCGAACATGGGAAACAGCCTCACATCAAGCGTCGGCGCAACCGGGGATCGTGCTTTACCTGGTCGCGTGACAACACGTCGGGACGCCCGTCGTTTCTTGCTTGCTGTAGACCATCTTCCTCTGCCTCTCGTCGGTGCCCGTAGGGGCCGCATCACGGCCCGCGCGGTGCGGCAACACCTGCCCAGCCATCGCGTCCGTGAATCACGACGTCATGATGACCCAGCGGTTCTCGCTACCGCGACCGCATTTCCGGCGGCTGGGTACCGCCTCCCCCAAAATCGTTGTTGCGCCTGGTCAGGGCGGGTGCTTCAGTTCACTCCGAAAAGGCCGAGCAACTCGGCCTTGCCGAACATCCGGGCCGTGTCCACAGCGGACGGCGTGCCCGCGGAGGGGTCTGCGCCGGCGTCCAGGAGGACCCGGACCACCGCGTCCTCGCCTTTGAAAACCGCTCCGGCGAGCGGTGTCTGGCCCCGGTCGTTGACGCGGTCGGCCTCGGCGCCGCGCTCCAGGAGGGCGCGCACCGCTTCCGCGTGACCGTGATAGGCGGCGAGCATCACGAGCGAGTCGCCGCGGTCGTTGGTGAGGTTGGCCGGCACGCCCGCGTCGACATACGCGACGAGCGCCTCGGTCTCACCCCGGCGCGCCAGATCGAACATCCTGGTCGCCAGCTCCACTACCTCGGGGTCAGGGGCTTCGCTCATCGGCCGGACCACCTCTCGCTGCGCGAACTCGGGTACTTCGGGTCCGTACGACCACGAGCGGTGCGGCCGTACGAGTGAATCGCCAGCGTACTGGCTTCGGCGGGCACATGACCGGGCCCGACCGAGGCAAAGATCACCTCGCAGCAGGCGGGCGACCGCTGGTGCCCGAGTGGCCGGTTGACCAGGACCATCAGGGCGAAACGAGGGGAAATTCACCTAGTTGCGCCTTTTGTCCTATGGATACATGCTGTGAGCCTGGAAGTACTCATGGTGACTGTCCCCATCGACGTCCCAATCGACCAGGAGAACCATCATGATCCTGTCCATCTCAGGTGTCGTCCTGCTCGGCATCATCGTCTTTCTCTTCTTCCGCAAGGACGGCCTCAAGGCCTCGCACATGCTGGTGTGCGCGCTGTTCGGGTTCTATCTGGCGAGCACGGCCGTCGCCCCGAGCATCAAGGCGGGCGGCGAGAGCCTGGCCAGCCTCCTCGGCGGAATCAAGTTCTGACGCCCTCCCCTCCGCGCGCATCGTCAGGAGACAGCAGTGGCCCGGCGCCCTCTCCCCCGCATTCTCAGCAACGGCAACGACCGGATCGTCCGCGGCCGGGAGCTGGCCCGGTCGGCCGCCGAGAATGCCAACGACGTTCTCCACCCGCTGATCACGATCACCCGTGGACTGGGCCGGCTGGCGGCGGCAGGGCGGCACAGATGGTCCGGCACCCCCAAGGACCGGCGAGGGCCGCTGCTGTTCCTGCTGGCCTCGATCGTGCTGGTCGTCGCCTTCCTGCCCTTCGGGCCGCTGCTCGCCACCATCACCCTCATGGCGGCTGCCGCCTGGCACGGCCGGGACCGCACCGCGTCCCGGCCGACGGGCCCCGACGAGGCGCAGGCCAAGCGCCTGCAGTCGCTCTACGAGGCGCTCGTCCCCTACTTCTCGGTCCCCGAGGACCCCGCTCCCCTGTTCACCCACGGCGGGGACTGGGCGAAGGCCTTCGTCTCGTACGCGTTCGACGGCACCGGCCGCGTCTCCCAGCTGACGATCCGCTACCCGGCGTACTTCACGGACGGGGAGGCGGCCTCCCGCGCGCGTATCGAGCAGTTGCTGCACACCAAGTCGGGCCGTGGCCGGGAGTACCGCTTCGAGTGGGACGAGGAGGGCAATCAGCTCACCGTCACGGCTCTGCCGCCGCTTCCCGTCGACATCGCCGCCCAGCACTTCGTCACGGCTCCGGGCGAGACCGTGCTCGGCTTCACCGACCCGGCGGGCGTCCAGCGCACGCTTCCCGTCACGGCCGGTACGGACAGGCGCGACGTTCCGCCGGTCGTATGGCGCACGGGCTTGCGCTCGACCGAGCCGCACCTTCTCGCCGTCGGCGGTCCCGGGAGTGGCACGACGACCCTTCTGAGGTCGATCGCTCTGCAGACCCTCCGACACAGTGACGTGCTGATCGTCGAGGGCGGCGGCACGGGCGAGTACGCGTGCCTCGCGGGCCGGGCCGGCGTACTGGCCGTCGAGTGCGATCTGACGGGCGCCCTGGCCGGTCTGGAGTGGGCGGCGCACGAGACGGAGCGACGCCTCATCACCATGAACCGGGCCCGTCAGGCGGGCCAGCCCCCGCCGGACGACACGCGGCGTCCGCTCTGGCTCTTCCTGGACCGCCCGACGGTGCTCGGGCAGCTGGCGGCGGCCGACGGGCGCAGGGACCCGCAGTCCCTTCTCCAGGTGCCGTTGCGGCACGGGCGCGCGGCCGGTGTGACGGTGGTGGTGGCCGAGCAGTTCGACGGCATGGAGTGCCTCAGCGACCCGGTACGTCAGCACACGCGCGCGCGTGTCGCACTCGGCACGGCTTCTGCCGCACAGCTCGAAGCTGTGCTCGGGACGCGTCCGCCCACCACAGTGACCGCGGACATGCCCGCCGGCCGCGGTTACGCCCGGCTGGGCACGGGTCCGGTGCACCGTCTCCAGGTCCCGGCGACCCCGGACCCGTACGACGAGGCGACGAGTGAGGCCCACCGCCAGGCGGTCCTGAGCCTTCTGCCGGAGCGCATCGCCCCGGCAGACGGGGAGCCCGCCGACGTCACGGACGTCACGGCGGAAGACCGAACGGGCCTCGACGCGGTCGCGAAGGTCGCGGCGGAAGGCTGACCGGCCGCAGCGGCGGCCCGGATGTCCGGTCGCACGGATCCGCGCCCCGAGAGAGCTGGACGCGCGGGGTCACGCCCCGAGAGGACTGCACACGCGGGGCCGCGCCACGAGACACCCGGACGCTCGGGGTCAGACGACGGAGACGTCCGACGCGCAGCGTCACGCCACGAAGGTGCGCGGTGTCTCCGTCGCCCCGTTCACTCCCGTCTCCACCAGTCGGGCCGCCGCGGCCAGACGCGCCGCGGCCTCATCGGCCACCGCGCCGCCGACGGTGAACGGCAGCCGCACATAGCCCTCGAAGGCTCCGTCCACTCCGAAGCGCGGCCCCGACGGCACCCGTACGCCCACCCGCTCACCGGCCTCGGCCACACGTGAGCCCGACAGCCCGCCGGTACGCACCCACAGCGTGAGCCCGCCGTGCGGGACCTCGAACTCCCAGCTGGGCAGCTCACGGCGTACGGCGGCCACGAGCGCGTCGCGGTTCTCGCGGGCCTGGCCGCGGCGCACGTCCACGGCCTGCTCCCAACCCCCGGTGCTCAGCAGCCAGTTCACGGCCAGCTGTTCCAGGACGGGGGTGCCCAGATCGGCGTACGCGCGTGCCACGACCAGGCTGCGGATCACCTCGGGCGCCGCCCGCACCCAGCCGATCCGCATACCGGCCCAGAAGGCCTTGCTGGCCGAGCCGACCGTGATGACCGTCGACCCGGCCGGGTCGAAACCGCAGACGGGGCGCGGTAGTTCGAGCCCGTCGTCCAGATGCAGCTCGCTCATGGTCTCGTCCACGACCAGCACGGTGCCCGCCGACCGCGCGGCGTCGACGAGCCGCCGCCGCTGGTCCTCGTCGGCAAGCGCGCCCGTCGGGTTGTGGAAGTCCGCGACGACGTACGCGAGCCGGGGCGCCGCGTCGCGCAGTACCTGCCGCCAGCGGTCCGTGTCCCAGCCCGTGAGCCCCTCGGCCATGGCGACCGGCACGAGGCGGGCTCCCGCCTCCCGCATCAGCTGGAGGATGTTGGCGTAACTGGGCGACTCGACGGCGATGCGTTCGCCTCGCCCGGCAAAGAGGTGGCAGATGGCGTCGATGGCTCCCATGGCGCCGGTGGTCACCATGATCTGCTCGGGCATCGTGGGAATGCCGCGTGCGGTGTAGCGCTCGGCGAGCGTCGTGCGCAGCGCGGGCAGCCCCGCCGGATAGTCGCCGTGCGTGTGGGCGTACGGCGGCAGTTCCTCCAGGGCGCCCTGGACGGCACGGGTGAGCCAGGGCTCGGGCGCCGGCAGGGACGCAGTGCCGAGGTCGATCATGGAGCCGAGCGCATCGGGCGGCAGCGGTTCCAGGCCCCGTGCGGGCAGCGGATTGCCGGCCGGTACGGCGGTCCAACTCCCCGCTCCCCGGCGGGACTCCAGGAACCCCTCGCTGCGCAGCGCCTCATAGGCGGCGGCCACGGTGGTGCGGCTGACGGACACGGAGAGGGCCAGTTCGCGCTCGGCGGGGAGCCGCGCGGCAACGGGGACGCGTCCTTCGAGCACGAGCAGCCGGATGCCGTCGGCAAGTGCGCGATAGGCGGGCGGGCGCCGCGTACCGGGACCGGCAGGGCGCTCCTGCTGGGAGTTGAGCAGCCGAGCCAGCTGCGCGGCCCCGACCGCCGAAGTCCACTGCGCCATGATCCTCAGTCCACCTTCCCCGAATTGGCCATGGATGGCATGTCCTGCCAAGCCACAGGGTGTCATGGGTCAGGCCACTACCACCATCGCCCGGCTGTTGCTGCGGTTGTTCGCCGTTCCCTCGGCAGACGGCAGCTCCGTCGTTGCCGCGGGTCAACCGGAGGGGGCGATACTGCGCGGGTGACCACCCGGATACGCCATCCCTACCTCGACCATCCCGGCCCGATCGCCTTCGCCCACCGGGGCGGGGCGGCGGACGGACTGGAGAACACCGTGGCCCAGTTCCGGCGCGCGGTCGAGGCGGGTTACCGGTACATCGAAACCGATGTACACGCCACTGCCGACGGCCGGCTCGTCGCCTTCCACGACGCGACGCTGGACCGGATGACCGACGGAGCGGGCCGGATAGCGGACCTCCCCTGGGATCACGTACGGCACGCGCGCGTGGCCGGTGCCGAGCCGGTGCCCCTCTTCGAGGAGCTTCTGGAAACGTTCCCCGACGTCCGCTGGAACGTCGACATCAAGGCGGAGCCCGCCCTGAACCCGCTGCTCGACCTGATCGCCCGAACCAACGCCTGGGACCGCGTCTGCGTCGGCTCCTTCTCCGAGGCGCGCGTGTCCCGCGCCCAGCGACTGGCCGGGCCGCGGCTGGCGACCTCGTACGGCACACGGGGTGTCCTGGGGCTGCGCCTGCGGTCGTGGGGCGTCCCCGCGGCGCTGCGCCGTTCGGCGGTCTGCGCGCAGGTGCCCGAGTCTCAGTCGGGGGTCCCTGTGGTCGACCACCGCTTCGTACGTGCCGCACACGCGCGCGGTCTGCACGTCCACGTGTGGACCGTCAACGAGCCCGAGCGGATGCACCGTCTCCTGGACCTCGGAGTCGATGGCATCATGACCGATCACATCGAGACGCTGCGCGGGGTCCTCAAGGACCGCGGCACCTGGGTCTGACGGGCCCGGCGCATCCCGCCACGTCCGCCTACGGGGACTGTGACGGGGAAGCGAGGGCACGGGTGGGCACCGACACCGTGCGGACGGAGGCGGCCGACGACGCGGCCGGGCGGCGCCGCGAACAACACGGCTGGTACTTCTACGACTGGGCCTGCTCCGTCTATTCGACGAGTGTCCTGACGGTGTTCCTCGGCCCCTACCTGACGTCGGTCGCCGAGTCGGCGGCGGACCCGGACGGCTTTGTGCACCCCCTGGGGATTCCGGTCCGCGCGGGTTCCTTCTTCGCGTACTCCGTGTCCGCGTCCGTGATCCTGTCGATCTTCGTGATGCCGCTGGCGGGCGCGGCGGCCGACCGTAGCGGCCGCAAGAAGCCGCTGCTCGCGACCGCCGCCTATGTGGGCGCCGCTGCCACCACCGGCATGTTCTTCCTGGACGGCGACCGCTATCTGCTGGGCGGCTTCCTGCTGATCGTGGCCAATGCCTCGGTGGCCGTCTCGATGGTGCTCTACAACTCCTATCTGCCGCAGATCGCCCCGCCCGAGGAGCGCGACGCCGTCTCGTCCAGGGGCTGGGCCTTCGGTTACGCCGCGGGCGCACTGGTCCTGGTGGCGAACCTGGTGCTGTTCACGGCCCATGACAGCTTCGGCCTCTCCGAGGCGACGGCGGTACGCATCTGTCTGGCCTCCGCGGGCATCTGGTGGGGCGCTTTCACACTCGTACCGCTGAAGCGGCTGCGCGACCGCCCTGCGACGACCCCGAAGGGGACGTCCGCGCACGGTTGGCGTCAACTGGCCGCCACCGTGCGGGAGATGCGGCGCAAGCCCCGGACACTCGCCTTTCTGCTGGCTTATCTCGTCTACAACGACGGCATCCAGACGGTCATCTCACAGGCATCCGTGTACGGCTCCGAAGAGCTGGGACTCGGCCAGTCGACCCTCATCGTCGCGGTACTGCTCGTCCAGCTGCTGGCCGTGGCCGGCGCCCTCGGCATGGGCCGGCTCGCGTGCGCGTACGGTGCGAAGCGCACGATTCTCGGCTCGCTCGTGGCGTGGACGGTGACGATCGGGGCGGGTTGGTTCCTGCCCGCGGGCTCGTCCGCGTGGTTCTTCGTGCTCGCCGCCGGCATCGGACTCGTACTCGGCGGGAGCCAGGCGCTGTCCCGCTCGCTGTTCTCGCATCTGGTGCCGCCGGGCAAGGAGGCCGAATACTTCTCGGCGTACGAGATGAGCGACCGCGGCATGAGCTGGCTGGGCCCGCTTGTGTTCGGTCTCACATACCAGCTGACCGGAAGCTATAGGGACGCCATCGTCTCGCTCGTGGCCTTCTTCGTCATCGGATTTCTGCTGCTCGCGCGGGTCGCGGTGCGCGAGGCCGTGCGGGATGCGGGCAACCCGGTGCCGGACCGGATCTAGGGCCTGCCGCCATCACCGATTTAGCACCTGGGACCAAAGGCCGGTAGTGTACGCGTTTGGCCTGCCAGGCGTACCGTTACTGCGCGTCAAAGATGCCGAAACGGTGGGTGACATCTGGTCTCAGATGTGACAAACCGGGCGCTGGTGGGTACAACAAGGGGCGGCTACGACGGCGACGCATGACCCGCAACGGGAATCTTTACCGCCGACCGGACGTTGACCGGATGACGACGACAGCGACACCTGTCCTGTGGGCGACAAGCCCGGGAGGCACGATTCATGAGTGAGCGAGCTCTTCGCGGCACGCGCCTCGTGGTGACCAGCTACGAGACGGACCGCGGCATCGACCTGGCCCCGCGCCAGGCCGTGGAGTACGCATGCGAGAAGGGTCATCGCTTTGAGATGCCCTTCTCGGTGGAGGCGGAGATCCCGCCGGAGTGGGAGTGCAAGGTCTGCGGGGCCCAGGCACTCCTCGTGGACGGCGACGGCCCCGAAGAGAAGAAGGCCAAGCCCGCGCGCACGCATTGGGACATGCTGATGGAGCGGCGCACACGCGAGGAACTCGAAGAGGTCCTCGAGGAGCGCTTGGCCGTTCTCCGATCCGGCGCCATGAACATCGCGGTACATCCGCGGGACAGCCGCAAGTCCGCGTAGCCCCTTCGGGGGTTGGGCGGCATAGAGAGCGCACCCGGGACCGCGGGTGCCGTGCTTTGGTGCACGGCACCCGCGGTTCTGTTGTGCTGATGGTGCGGCTGAGTGGTGGATTGCTGTCCCTGGGGCTGCGCCCCAGACCTCCATCGCCCTGGCGGGCTCGTCCTCAAATGCCGGATGGGCTGAAGATCAGCCCGTCCGGGGGCACCCCCAGAGCCGGCTGGAGAAGGTAGCCGGGGAGTTTGAGGACTGGGGTCCAGAGGGCGGAGCCCCCTGGCGGAGCCCCAGAAGGATGATGGGGTCCGCCCGCTCGAGCGAAGCCGAGAGCGGGGTAGGGGCTGCGGGGGCGAAGAACCCGGGCCTCAGCCCGTCAGCGGCGGGCGCGGTCCCGGCTCGCCCTCCGGGCCCCGGCGCTCGTCATCGCGGATGACTTCGCCCGGTACGACCTTGCCGTCGGGGCGGTGCATGCGGGCCTGCTGGAAGGCGTCGCCCAGGGTGCCGGGGGTGGCTTCGCGCATCTTGTGTTCGAAGGTGCGCTCTGCGTAGCGGCTCAGGGACTTCTGGACCGGTGGGATCAGCAGGACCAGGCCGAACGCGTCGGACATCAGGCCCGGCAGCATCAGGAGCAGGCCGCCCAGCATCACCAGACCGTTGCCCTCGCTGCCCCGCTCGCCCTGCGGCAGCACCCCGCTCTGCTGCTGCTGAAGGGCCTCGCTCAGGGCCCGGAAGGCCCGGCGTCCGGCTCGCTTGATGACCACGGAGCCCAGCACGAATCCGGCCACGAGCAGCAGAAACACGGCCCAGCCGCCCGCCGCGCCGGCCACCATGGTCAGCAGCCAGATCTCCAGGACCAGCCATGCGGCGATACCGAGTGGCAGGTACGTACGCAGCCGAGAGCGCCGCGGTCGCGCGGGGAAGGTCGGAGTCGGAGCGCCAGTCGTCATGCGTCCAGTGTGCCTGGCCAGTGCTCAGTACGGGATAAGGGGGCGATCAACTCCGCCCGCGACTCCGAGGATCAGGGCGACTTACGTCCCAGGATCCGCCCTGCCCGCTCCCCCACACCCCACGTCGTGACCCGCCACAGTGCCTCCACGAGGATGTCGCGGCTCATCTTCGAGTCGCCCAGTTCCCGTTCGACGAAGGTGATGGGAACCTCGACGACGTGGTAGCCGGCCTTGACGGCACGGCGCGCCAGGTCGACCTGGAAGCAGTAGCCCTGGGAGGCGACGTCCGAGAGGCCGATCCCTTCGAGGGTCTCCCGGCGGAACGCGCGATAGCCGCCGGTGACATCACGGATCGGCACGTCGAGCAGGACGCGCGAGTAGAGGCTGCCGCCGCGGGAGATGAACTCCCGGGACTTGGGCCAGTTCACGACCCGCCCACCCGGCATCCAGCGGGAGCCGAGGACCAGGTCGGCGCCCTTGAGCGCGGTGAGCAGCCGGGGCAGCTCCTCGGGCTGGTGCGAACCGTCGGCGTCCATCTCGACCAGTACGCCGTAACCGTGCTCAAGGCCCCACCGGAAGCCCGCGAGGTAGGCGGCGCCGAGGCCCTCCTTGCCCTTGCGGTGCAGCACATGGACGTGGTCATCCTCGACGGACAGCTCGTCGGCGTGCTTGCCGGTGCCGTCGGGGCTGTTGTCGTCGGCGACCAGGACGTGCGCCGCGGGCACGGCGGCCCGCACCCGGCCGACGATCGCCTTGATGTTCTCCACCTCGTTGTAGGTGGGGATGATCACCAAGGTGGTGCCGAGCGGACCGAACTGTCGCCCACCGCCGTCGTTCACAGCTTCCCCTTAAGACATCCGTGCGAAGGGCTCCACCCTAGCGAGCGTCCCTCCCGCGGAGGTGGGGGTGGCGGCTCCGGGAGACCTGAGAAGGGCAAGGTACTGCGGATCGGGGCCCGGCGCCCTTCGGGCCGACCTGGGACCCGCTGGCTGCGGGTCGACCTAGAGCCGTTGTCTACTGAGCGCCGGGCCCCACCCGGGTCACACCTGCCGACCGGCGGAACGTTCCCCCGCCCCCGTGGCGCGAGCGCTGGGCCTGGCTCCCAGTGGTGGTGCGCCGGTGCGGCACACCACCCCTGACACAGCGGCGCTTCGAGGGCTGCTCGGAACCTCCGCGGTCGGACGTCCGGTGGTGGACCCGGCCGAACCTACCGGCCACCCGCCGCTTGCTGTCAACAGCCGTTCGAGCTGCGGACTTTCGCTCAACCGCCTGGTCAGCGCGGAGGATACGCAGGTGGCAGGACAGAGTGCCTGGTGGAAGACCGGTGCCGGGCCGCCCCGGCACATCACCCCTCCGGCCGTACAAACACGGTGCGCCCGCCCACGACGGTCCGCAGACAGACGGGAAGGGGTGTCCCGGGCGTCAGGTCGGGCAGTCCGGGGGTGCCGGAGCGGGGGTCGGTCGACCAGCGGGCGACCCGGTCGTCCGGGGCCTGGACGACCAGTTCATCGGCCTGCCACACGGCATAGTCGGCGGGTGCGCCCGGCACCAGGACACCCGCCTCGTCCCGGCCGATCGCCCGCCAGCCGCCCCGCGTATGGGCCGTGAAGGCGGCGCGTACGGAGATCCGGTGTTCCGGTGTGCGATGGAAGGCCGCGGCACGGACGGTGCCCCACGGGTCGAGCGGCGTGACGGGACTGTCGGAGCCGAAGGCGAGCGGCACGCCGGTACGCAGAAGGGCCGCGAACGGGTTGAGCTTACGGGCCCGTTCGGCGCCCAGGCGCTCGGCGTACATGCCGTCCTCACCGCCCCACAGCGCGTCGAAGGCGGGCTGGACGGAGGCGGTGAGGCCGAGTTCGGCGAAACCCGCGACGGTCTCCGGAGTGAGCATCTCGGCGTGCTCGACGCGGTGCCGGGCCGCCCGGACACGGGCCCGGCCGACCTTCTCGGCGGCAGCGCGCGCTCCCTCGACCACGGCGGTCACGGCGGCGTCCCCGATGGCGTGGAAGCCGGCCTGGAGCCCCGCCTCCGTACAGGCCACTACATGGGCGGCGACCTCGGCGGCGTCCAGGTAGGAGGTACCGGTGTGGCCGGCGTCCGCGTACGGCAGGTGCAGGCAGGCCGTGTGCGAGCCGAGCGCGCCGTCTACGAAGAGGTCGCCCGCGGCTCCGAGCGCGCCCAGGGAGCGGGCCTTGGTGACGTCCTGCTCGGCCCAGTAACCGACGACCCTCGGCCCGGTCTCCTCCGCGGCAAGCCGCAGCAGCCCGGTGAAGTCGTCCTCGGAGGAGATCTCCGGTCCCGCGCATTCGTGGACGGAGCCGATGCCGAGCGAGGCGGCGTGGGCGAGCGCGGTGCGCTGGGCCTCGGTGCGCTGGGCGGGGGTGACGGCCCCCAGAGCCGCGGCGCGGGCGGCGTGGTGTGCGTCCCGGGTGAGCGGTTGCCCGGCCTCGAAGCCCGCCTTCTCCCGCACCCCTGGCGTCAGATCCAGCAGCGCCGTGGTCACGACGGCGGAGTGCACGTCGATCCGGCTGAGGTAGAGCGGGCGACCGCCGGTGGCCTCGTCGAGCTCGTCCCGCCGGGGCGGGCGCCGCTCGGGCCAGCGGGCGGCGTCCCAGCCGTGGCCGAGAAGGACCCGGTCGCCGGGGCGGGCCGCCGCGAAGTCCCGTACGCGATCGAGGGCCGCCGCCAGGGAGGGCGCGTCGGACAGTTCGAGTCCGCTGAGTGCGAGCCCGGTGGCCGTGCTGTGCACATGGGCGTCGGTGAACGCCGGGGTGACCAGGGCGCCTTCGAGGTCCACCACCTCGTCGACCCCGTCCGCGAACGCGTCGGCCGCGCCCTCGGAGCCGACCCAGGCAACCTGCCCGCGTTCCACGACCATCGCGGTGGCGAACGGGTCGGCGGGGCTGTGGACTTCCCCGCCGCGCAGCAGCACGGTACGTGGGGTGGCGGTGCTCTCACTCATGGAGAACAGTTTCGCCCCTCGACGCCCGCACCCCTCGTCCGGGGCTCTTCCGGGCCTCAGATCTTGGGCGGCCGTGCCTCGTACGGCGTCGAGAGGACCACCGTCGTACGCGTCGACACTCCGGCCAGCGAGCGGAGGCGCGCGAGCAGTTCCTCCAGCTCGTGGGGGGTCGAGACGCGGACCTTGAGGATGTAGTTCTCGTCGCCCGCGACGCTGTGGCAGGCCTCGATCTCGGGGACGCCGGCCAGGCGTTCCGCGATGTCGTCCGGGGCGCTGGGGTCGAACGGTTTCACCGAGATGAAGGCCGTCAGCGGCAGCCCCACGGCCTCCGGGTCGACGACCGCCGCATAGCCGCGGATCACGCCGCGCTGCTCAAGGCGGCGCACCCGCTGGTGTACGGCCGACGTGGACAGACCGGTGGCCTTGCCCAGGTCGGTGTAGCTCATCCGCCCGTCCTCGACGAGCAGCTGCACGATCTGTCGGTCGAGCTCCTCCATGGCAGGAACCTACAGGGCCCTTGATCCTCACCGGTACCTCAGCGGCGCAGGTCATACCCGGTTTGTGATCTGATGGGGACGACCCGGCAAGCCGTGCGGGGACAAATGCACCGCGTCCGGCACCTGCGGGCGGCATGTGACGAACGCCACAGTATGGTCACAGGTTCCGTGATGTTCTCGTGATTACCGCCGAGACCGGACGGGAAGTGCTTGCTGTGGTCGAGGCCGCAGCGCCTTGTCGGCCCACCCGAGGGGGAGAAAATCTATGCAGAGTTTGAAGCGCCCCGGTCGTACCGCACCCAAGCGGCAGCAGCCGGTCGTCGAGCCCGCGCCGGAGGGTGTTGAACCGGCAGAGGACGAGTTCGACGCGTACGACACCTTCGAGATGTACCGGGTGATCTGCCCGGACTGCGCGCAACCCATCGCGCTCCTCGCGGACGAGGAGGTCCTGCCGGAGCACGCGCTGTGCGCCACCCCGTGGAACCCGTTCGGGCTCACGGTCTGTGCCGGTACGGGCCGCGCCGCGGCCGAGGCCCGGCCCGCCGACGAGTCGATGGAGGCTCAGGAGCAGGAAATGGCCCTGCTGTTGACGCTCCCTCAGGGGCTCGACTGGCGCACCCAGCCCTTCTCGCACGTCGGCGGCCCCGGCTCACGGCCCATCCGGGTGCCGGTGATGCGTCGGCGCCAGGCCGCGTAAGCGCTCCGCTGGGTTAGGCAGTTTCCAAGCTGCGGGTTCGTTGCGGCTGGTCGCGCCCGCGCGGCGGAGCCTCAAATCGATACAGCCCCGCGCCCCTAAAGGGACGCTGGTCGCGCCCCACGCGACGGAGTCGCACATTGACGCAGCCCAGCGTGGCGGAGTCGCAGTTGGCACAGGCCAGCGCCCCTGACGGGGCGCGATAGACCCCCGTACGGGCTCCGGCGTGAACTCACGGGCGAATCCGCGGCCGGTGACTTGTCCGGCCTCGACGCGTTGGCCCCGGTATGACCTCCACCTATGCAGAGACGAGCCGTCGCCGCAGGATTATCGTTCCGGCACCCGCGGAATCGGCAGCCCAGAGCACACAGCAGCAGCCTGAAAAGCCCCAGGCCAAGACGCCGCAGGCCAAAACGCCACCGGCAAAGACACCGCAGGCACAGAAACCACAAGCGGTGCGGCAGTCCCAGGATCCGCCCATCTACCGCGCCCTGATGCGCACTTGGGCCAACCGCGGCCGGACCCTGCCGGGGCGTCACGACCCCGAGTGGGCCCGGCTCGTTGCGCCCTCAGCCATGTACGGATATGGCTACGGGCGGTTGTTCACCGCGACTCGGGACCAGCGAGGTGACGGGCGATGACCATCCGCTGGATCTGATTGGTGCCCTCGACGATCTGCAGCACCTTGGCCTCGCGCATGTAGCGCTCGACGGGGAAGTCCGCGGTGTAGCCGTACCCGCCGAGCACCTGGACGGCGTCCGTGGTGACCTTCATCGCGGCGTCCGTGCACAGCAGCTTCGCCATGGCCGCCTGCTTGGAGAACGGCCGCCCCGCGTCGCGCAGCCGGGCGGCCGCGAGATAGAGCGCCCGGCCCGCCTCGATCTGTGTCGCCATGTCCGCGAGCATGAAGCGCAGGCCCTGGAAATCCGCGATCCGCCGCCCGAACTGCTCGCGCCCGGTGGCGTACGCGACTGCCTCGTCCAGCGCCGCCTGGGCCACGCCGATCGCGCAGGCCGCGATGCCGAGCCGTCCGGAGTCGAGCGCGGACAGGGCGATCGCGAAGCCCTGGCCCTCGTCGCCCAGGCGCCGGTCGTCGGAGATCCGCACCCCGTCGAAGTGCACCTGGGCGGTGGGCGAGCCCTTCATGCCCATCTTCTTCTCGGGCGCCGCCGCACTCAGCCCCTCGGCGTCACCGGGAACCAGGAACGCCGTGATGCCACGCGTCCCCTCACCGCCGCTGCGCGCGAACACGGTGTAGAAGTCGGCGATCCCACCATGAGTGATCCAGGCCTTGGTGCCGGTGAGAACCCAGTCGTTCCCGTCCCGTACGGCCTTCGTACGCATGCTGGCGGCATCGGAGCCCGACGACGGCTCGGAGAGGCAGTACGCCCCGAGGAGCCCGCCGCCGAGCATGGCCGGCAGATGCTCGACCTGTTGCTCCTTGGCGCCGTAGTGGGCGAGGGCGTGGCAGGACAGCGAGTGCACGCTGACGCCGAGGCCTACGGTCATCCGGGCCGCGGCGAGCTCTTCGAGGACCTGGAGGTAGACCTCGTACGGCTGGTCACCGCCGCCGTACTCGGAGTCGTACGGAAGGCCGAGAAGGCCCGACTCGGAGAGCAGTGTGAAGACGTCGCGCGGGAAGTGCCCGGCGTCTTCCTCCTCGGCCGCCTTCGGGGCGATCTCGCCCTGTGCGATGTCGCGGACGAGCGAGATCAGATCCCGGGCCTCGTCCGTGGGCAGTTGCCGGTCCACCGGCTGCGGGGCGCGGTCGGGCATGGCGACGCTCTCCTCCCTGTCGGGCACTTCGGCGGACGCCGACCTTGGATGCGGTGGGTCCACCGGGTCTCACAGTGCCCAGCCGATGCTGTCCTCCCGGGTCGCGGAAGGAGCTGACCAGCGGCTGTGCGCTGTGAGTATGCCCGATCCGCGTCAGCGCGTCACCGGTTAACGGTCGTTAATTAGAACACATCCGGATTGGTCCGAACCATTGACGCACTGGTCTAGTCCTCCTACTGTTCCCCCAACACCGAACGCGTTCATGCCAAGCGGTACTGTCCTGCCCGAGCGCCACCCGGCAGGGCCGGCACCACTCCCCCCGCACTCCCCTCCCCACGAGGAGTCCCGATGCTCAGACCGCAACGTCCCCCAGCCCGCTTCCGGACCTTCGTCTCCGCCGTGTGCTGCGCCGTCCTCGGTGCCGGACTGCTCGCCGGCGCGGGCCCCGCAACGGCATCACAAGAGGCCAAGGCAACCGACTCGGCAGGGAAATCGGCAAGGAAAGCCGCCGCCGGCTCGAAGGTCGTCGGCTACTTCACCGAGTGGGGCACCTACCAGCGCCAGTACCTCGTCAAGAACATCGAGACGTCCGGCTCGGCGGCCAGGCTCACCCACATCAACTACGCTTTCGGCAACGTCACCGGCGGCAAGTGCGCCATGGGCGACTCCTACGCGGCGACGGAACGGACGTACACAGCGGCAGAGTCCGTCGACGGCGTCGCCGACACCTGGGACCAGCCCTTGCGCGGCACCTTCAACCAGCTGCGTGAGCTCAAGAAGAAGCACCCGAATCTCAAGGTCCTCTGGTCCTTCGGCGGTTGGACCTGGTCCGGCGGCTTCGCCGAGGCAGCCAGGAATCCGGCCGCCTTCGCCCAGTCCTGCTACGACCTGGTCGAGAACTCCAAGTGGGCGGACGTCTTCGACGGGATCGACATCGACTGGGAGTACCCGAATGCGTGCGGCCTTACCTGTGACACCAGCGGCAGGGAGGCGTACAGGAAGCTGATGTCGGCGGTGCGCGCGAAGTTCGGCGGCTCCTCGCTGGTCACGGCGGCGATCCCGGCCGACGCCACCAGCGGGGGCAAGATCGACGCGGCGGACTACGCGGGCGCCGCGCAGTACGTCGACTGGTACAACCCGATGACGTACGACTTCTTCGGCGCCTGGGACGCGGCCGGTCCGACGGCTCCGCACTCGCCGCTGACCTCGTACTCCGGGATTCCGAAGGCGCAGTTCCACACCTCCGCGACCATCAACAAGCTCAAGGGTCTCGGCATCCCGGCCTCGAAGCTGCTGCTCGGCATCGGCTTCTACGGGCGCGGCTGGACCGGTGTCACCCAGGCGGCGCCCGGCGGCTCCGCCACCGGTCCGGCGGCGGGGACGTACGAGCAGGGCATCGACGACTACAAGGTGCTCAAGTCGAAGTGCCCGGCGACGGGCACGGTCGGCGGCACGGCGTATGCCAAGTGCGGCGGCGACTGGTGGAGTTACGACACCCCGTCGACCATCGCCGGGAAGATGGCCTACAAGAACCAGCAGGGCCTGGGAGGCACCTTCTTCTGGGAACTGAGCGGTGACAGCTCGAACGGCGAGCTGATCAAGGCGATCAACTAGCTTGTTCCGTACGTCACTTGGGGCGGGGGTCGGCGGACCCCCCGCTCTTCGCTCACGCCCGGCGGGCGGCCGGGGGCGCCGGGTACGAGGAGTCGAGGTCCTCGATCGCCCGCAGGGCACCGCCGAGCATCTTCACCAGCAGTTCGCGCATCACGTCGCGCGGGAGCGCCTGGTGGTCGATCCAGTCGAGGGTGGCGCCCTCGACGCTGCACAGCCAGCCGAGCAGCGCCGTGCGGGGCAGCGGAGCGACCTTGCGCCGGCCGTACGCCCCCTCGGCGATGGCCTCGACGATGGCCTCGCGCACGCCGTCGCGGATGGCGAGGACCTCGGCGTCGAAGCCGACGCCGCCGGTGATGATCGCGCGGTACGCGGCCTGGTGCTGCTCGGCGTAGCACAGATAACTGTCGATCGTGCGGTGCACCCGTTCCTCGGGCGGCAGTTCGAGGCCGCCGGCCGCACGGGAGATCAGGTCGGCGACCGAGTCCTCGATGATGGCCAGGTAGTAGCCGCGCTTGGACTTGAAGTAGTAGTAGATCAAGCCCTTGGCGACGTGTGCCTGCTTGGCGATGTCGTCCATCGACAGGGTGTCGTAGGACGTGTCGGCGAATAACTTCCGCCCGATGGCGATGAGTTCGGCACGACGCGCCAAGGAGCGGTCGGTGCCGCGTGTCTGTGGGCGGCCGGCGTGCCGTTGACTATGGTTCAATTCCAGCCCTGGTCTTCAACTGCCTCCGAAACTTTCGCTGGCAGTATGTCAGACCCCCGCCACCGGCCCGTTCGACACCATTCGACTGTTGCCGTAGTCCCGCAGGTCGGCCGTCAGATCATCCCGAGCTGTGTGACGAGCATCGCGAGCACTACCACGAAGGTCCACCCGGCAAGGTGCTCAAGGATCTTCGGGCCGTCGTCCTTGGGACCGCCGGTACGGGTCTGAGAGCGTCCGGTCTGAAGGCGTCCGGCGGTGGCAGAGGTCGCGGTCATGGCAGCTCGCTCGCATTGGTTTCGGTCGGTGGGCTCCCCCGCGTTCCGGGGTCCCGGGGGCTGTCCACCTTGCCACCCGGATCGGCTTTTGCGGGGGAGACCTTGCTCACCTCCCGAATGCCCAGGCCATCCGGCCCCCGGGTCAGCGGATGCCGACCGCTGTCAGCGCCTTCCGCTGGCGCGCCGTGGGATGCGCAGGGAAGTAGAGGTAACAGACCCCGCCGGTGCCGGAGGTCACCTTCCCGGAGGCGTTGTACCTCTTGGTACGAAGCCAGATGTTCTCCCAGGCGCGCCGCTGGTAGACCCGCCGCACGGCCTCGTTGCTCGGTGAGTTCGGGTCGTTGGCGATCACGTCACCGGCGGCCGTGAATCCGATGACCGTCATCAGATGGCCCGCGGTGCCGTAACCCGCTCCGGGCAGCTCGGACTCGAGGAACGACTGGGACGTTATGGCCGGGATGCCCGCCGCGATCAGCGTCTCCAGATCGGTGAGCGAACCGAGGCGCGTCACCACGCCCTGGAGGTCCTTGTACATGGCGGCGTACGCGGCGTTGAAGGGCCAGTTGCCGCACCCCTCGTACTGGTAGTCGTAGGTGAACCGGGCGGCATGGCACACCTGCGGATCCTCGAAGTCGGGATTGACCCAGGCCAGGTCCTCGGCCGTGGGCTTCCGCCCCCAGTACTCGATGATCATCTGCGAGGAGGTGGGGCTGCACCAGGCCTCGCCGCCGTTGTCGTACTCCGGGTACTGGCCGATGTGGGTCTCCTGCGAGTACCGCGGGACCGTCAGCTCCTTGGCGAGTGAGGGCTTCGAGGCCGGGACGGTGAAGCGGTCCGGGATGTCGGAGCCCATCGCGCCCAGCCGCCACACGGTGGGCGTGATCTTCGCGCCGGGCTTGCGGTACAGGGTCAGCCGCAGCCGGTACGAGACGAGACGCAGGCCGGAGGCCGCGTCGTCGATGGCGAAGGTGTCCGTCCAGACGCTGCTCTTGCCGTCGCTCTGGTCGTCCACCGAGGTCCGCCTGATGTCCTGGTCGCCGGCCGCCCAGCGGCCCATCACGTACCAGGGGGCGTCCATGCCGTCGGAGTACGTGCCCGCCAGCTCGACCTGGAGCCAGGTCCCCGCCGGAGTGTGCGCGTTCCAGGAGGCGATGACCTCGGTCGAGGGCACGGCGAGGCGGTGGACGGGCGAGGTCCAGCGCGCGTACTCCCAGGTCGTCGTCTTGCCGGTGTGCGGGTCTGCGTAGTCGGTGCGCCCCGCGGGGGTCGCGATCACCAGGCCCGGACGTTTCCCGGAGACGGCTCGGGTGCCCTTCGCGGTGCCGCCGCGCCAGTCGGTGTACGAGGTCCAGGCGCGGTTGTCGACCTGGCCGGACGGCGCTTTCGACGGGGCGTGCGCGGTGCGGGCGGAGGAGCCGGCAGCGGCTGCCGGGCTCGCGGCACCCACCGCCGCCGCGGCCACCGCCACGGCCAAGAGGCTTCTGCGGGAGGGCTGTTCGGCTCTGGTCATGTGCGGGTGACCCCCAGGTTTCCGGAACGGTCGAGTGCAAAGTGCGGGTGTGCGGCCCACTATGGATGGCCGTGCTGTCGGCTGCCAGCACTTCGAGGGCCGTGGCACCGATCAATATTGGTCACAACCAATGGCACAACGTTCGGGAAATACCCTGGCAATGTGCACACCTCGCCAGACGCCCTCGCCTCCCGCCTCCTCCGCCTGCCCCCGTCGTGCGGACCCGTCCGCCTTGTCGGCGTCGACGGGCACGCGGGCTCCGGAAAGACGACGTTCGCGGGGCGGCTGGCCGAGGCTCTGAGCGGTGCACCCGTACTGCATCTGGACGACATCGCCACGCACGAGGAGTTGTTCGCGTGGGCGGGCCGGCTGCTCCGGGACGTCGTCGAGCCGCTGAGCCGCGGCGATCAGGCGCACTACCGGGCGTACGACTGGCAGGCGCGCCGCTTCGGGCCGGTCCGCGCCCTGCCGCCCGCGCCCGTGGTGCTCGTCGAGGGTGTGGGCGCGGGACGCCGTGCGTTGCGGCCGTTTCTGGCGTGCCTGCTGTGGATGGAGCTGGCTGCCGAGGACGCCTGGGCGCGCGGGCGTCAGCGGGACGGTTCGGAGCAGAGGGACTTCTGGGCAGGCTGGGTCATCGCCGAGTGCCGCCACTTCACCGAGGACCCTTCCCGGCCCTATGCCGATCTCTTGGTGCGGGGGTTTTCAGAGGGATTTGAGGTACTTCCGGGACCTGCTGGGACCGCTGGACCAGACCAGGTTGTCACGCACCGTGACGGGCCGTCTCCTGTGTGCTGAACCTGTGAAGAGGTGTGTCCGAGAACTGCCCCAAGTGCTTCAACTCGGCTTGACCGGGGGGCCGTACAGGTCTTACGTTTCCAATGTGCGGCTCTTCGAAGTCGCCGACAGACGCGAAGCCCCCGGTTGTTCCCCCGTGATCGGGGGCTTCGTTCTGTCCTCATTCCGGATTCCGGACGCCCGGCGAAATGTTTCGCTCACCCTCGGTCACCGAACCGAGTGCGCCCCATGTGCTCCCACCTCGAAGAACCCGTCGTGCGGGCACTCTTCGGCCGGGTACACCCCGCGGGTACGATGCCTCTCGGTGCGACCTTCGGACGGCTGCTCTCCGCACCGAACGCGCAACTCCCGTCCACAGCACAGCGGTTCGACGAAGGCTGCCGACGGGCACCTGCCCGCCCGGCACTCAACGGGGGCACGGTATGTGGGGGACGTGATGGACTTCGGCACGCAGGGCCCCGAGGCCCCGGCCGACCTCGCCTGGCTGCGAGGTGTGGACGCCTACACGATGGGGGCCTATCCACAGGCGGAGGAGGAGTTCCGCGCGGCGGTCCGGATGGATCCGGGGATGGCCGACGGCTGGCTCGGGCTGCACGCGCTGCGCATCGACACCACCACCGCGCTGCTGCGGATGTTCCGGCACCGGGAGCGTTTCGGGGAACAGCGCGCCCGCCACCGGCGCACCCTCAACTCCTGGTACTGGCTGGGCTGGTGGGTACAGCCCGTCCTTGAGAGCCCGCGTGATCTGCTGCTCGCGCACGCCTCGCACTGGCTCGACGGACGCCATGTCCCGGAGCTGGACCGGGCGCTCGCGGGACTGCCGCCGGTGGACGCCGACCGGCAGGTGCGGTTTCTGCACGCCTGCCGGGCCTACCTCGTCAAGGACTGGGAGCAGCTGGTCCGGCACACCGATCCGCTGATCGACGATCCGATGCTGGGCATCGAGGCCGGGCTCTTCGGCGGCATGGCGCGCGTACGCCTGGAGATGTACGGGCAGGCCGAGCCGCTGCTGTCGGCCGCGCTGATGCGCTGTCGCAGCGAGCAGCCGCAGCGCAAGGAGCTGCGGTACTGGCTGGCGCGGGCGCACGAGGGCACGGGACGGTCGGCGGCGGCGCTGCCGCTGTACCGGGCGGTGCACCGGGTGGATCCCGCCTTCATGGACACCTCGGCGCGGCTCGCGGCGATCGCCGAGGGCGACGGGTACGACGACGCGGCGGATCTCGCGGCGATCACGCTCACCGGCGTCCAGGACATGATCGACGGACCGGACGGCGTGGACGCGCTGTTCGGCCCGGAGGGCCGGGACCTCAAGCTCTCGGAGCCCGATCTGCCGCCGTCGGGCGGGCTGCCGCCGGATGCCGACACGGTTCGCGAGAAGGCCATAGTGCCGATCCGGCCTCCGCAGCTGCCGACCGGTCCCACCGACCCCGCGCTGCTCGATGAGGCGCTCGCCGAGCTGGAGCGGATGGTCGGCCTGGAGCCGGTGAAGCGGCAGGTGAAGGCACTGTCCGCGCAGTTGAACATGGCCCGGCTGCGCGCCGGCCAGGGCCTGCCCGTGCAGCCGCCGAAGAGGCACTTCGTCTTCTCCGGGCCCTCCGGCACCGGCAAGACGACGGTGGCCCGCATCCTGGGCAGGGTCTTCTACGCGCTCGGGCTGCTCGGCGGCGACCACCTCGTGGAGGCCCAGCGCGCCGACCTGGTGGGCGAGTACCTCGGACAGACCGCCGTGAAGGCCAACGAACTGATCGACTCCGCGATCGGCGGCGTCCTCTTCGTCGACGAGGCCTACTCGCTCTCCAACTCCGGCTACGGCAAGGGCGACGCATACGGCGACGAGGCGCTTCAGGTGCTGCTCAAGCGCGCCGAGGACAACCGCGACCATCTCGTGGTGATCCTCGCCGGCTACCCCGAGGGCATGGACCGCCTGCTCGCCGCCAACCCAGGACTTTCGTCCCGCTTCACGACCCGCGTCGACTTCCCCTCGTACCGTCCCCTCGAACTCACCTCGATCGGCGAGGTGCTGGCCGCCGAGAACGGCGACGTATGGGACGAGGAGGCGCTCGACGAACTGCGCTCCATCAGCGGGCATGTCGTCGACCAGGGCTGGATCGACGAACTCGGCAACGGCCGCTTCCTGCGCACTCTGTACGAGAAGAGCTGCGCCTACCGCGATCTGCGACTGTCCGGCTACACGAGCGAGCTGACCCGCGACGATCTGTCCACCCTGCGCCTGCCGGACCTGATGCAGGCGTACGGCGAGGTCCTGTCGGGCCGGGGGCCTCAGGATCCGTCGGCGCTGTGAACGGGCGGCTTCCCGGGGGCCATGGTGGGCGCGAAATTATGACGCTGTGACGTGCAAGTGTCACGATTTCGGCCCCACCCCACCCCCAGCCCTTCAGCTCGCCAGAGCCTCCTCAGGGGCACCGCCCGGGACGGGCTCCGCCAGCGTCGTCACCTGCTGAGCCTGCTGGGTCCCCGGAACGGCCCGGTGTGCCGGGTCGCGTACCTCGCCGACCAGGAGTTCCAGTACGTCCTCCAGAGCGACCAGGCCGAGTACGCGGCCCGAGGCGTCGGCGACCTGGGCGAGGTGCGTCGCGGCGCGGCGCATCACGGTCAGGGCGTCGTCCAGCGGGAGTTCGGAACGCAGGGTGGTCATGGGGCGCCAGACCTGCTGCGGCACGGCCCGCTCGGACTCCTCCAGGTCGAGTACGTCCTTCACGTGCAGATAGCCCATGAAGGCGCCGTTCTCCGCGCACACCGGGAAACGGGAGTAGCCGGTGCGGGCGGTGAGCGCGACGACCTGGCCCGGGGTGACCGAGGGGCCGACCGCCACCAGTGACTCGCGGTCCAGGAGCACATCCGTGACCGGGCGGGAGCCCAGCTCCAGGGCGTCCTCCAGGCGCTCCTGCTCCTCGGGGTCGAGGAACCCGGCCTGGCCCGCGTCCTCCACCAGGCGGTTGAGCTGCTCGCTGGTGAAGACCGCCTCGACCTCGTCCTTCGGCTCGACACGGAAAAGCTTGAGGATCATGCGGGAACAGGCGCCGAGGCCCGCGGTGACCGGCCTGCACAGCCGGGCGAAGGCGACCAGACCGGGGCTGAGCCACAGCGCGGTCTTCTCCGGCGCGGCCATCGCCAGGTTCTTCGGCAGCATCTCGCCGACGACTAGGTGGAGGAAGACGACCGCGGCGAGGGCGATGACGTACCCGAGGGGGTGGATCATGCCCTCGGGCAGGTTCACCGCGTGGAAGACGGGTTCCAGGAGGCGGGCCACGGTGGGCTCGGCGACGGCACCCAGCGTCAACGAGCAGACGGTGATGCCGAACTGCGCGGCGGCCATCATCTGCGGCAGGTTCTCCAGGCCGTACATGACCTGCCGGGCGCGTGCGGTGCCGAGCGGTTCGATCTGGCTGCGGCGTACGGAGACGAGCGCGAACTCGGCGCCGACGAAGAATCCGTTGGCGAGTACGAGCAGGGCGGCGAACAGGAGTTGGAGCAGACTCATCGGACGGCCTCCACCATGGCGTCCGCGGCCTTGACCAGACGTACCCGCTCGGCCCGGTAGTGCCCGACCTGCCGCACCGACAGGCGCCAGCCGGGGAGCTCGGCCTTGTCACCGGGCGCCGGGATCCGGCCGAGCAGATCGGCGACGAGGCCGGCGACGGTCTCGTACGGGCCCTCGGGCACCTCGAGGCCGATGCGCTGGAGGATGTCGACGCGGCAGCTGCCGTCGGCGTCCCAGGCGGGGCAGCCGTCCTCGGACGGGGCCACGGCGAGTTCGGGCAGGTCGTGTCCGTCGTGCTCGTCGCGAACCTCGCCCACGAGTTCCTCGACGATGTCCTCCAGGGTGACGACACCGGCCGTGCCGCCGTATTCGTCCACGACGACCGCGATGGGCTGCTCGCTGCGCAGCCGCTCCAGGAGGGGCTTCACCGGCAGCGTCTCCGGGACGAGCAGCGGAGGCTGCGCGATCCGGCCGACGGGCGTGCGCAGCCGCTCCTGTGTGGGCACCGCGAGGGCGTCCTTGAGGTGAACCATGCCGACGATTTCGTCGATGCGCTCCCGGTAGACGGGGAAGCGGGACAGGCCGGTGGCACGGGTGAGGTTGACGACGTCCTCGGCGGTCGCGGAGGACTGCAGGGTGCTGACCTTCACGCGCGGTGTCATGACGTGCTGCGCGGTGAGGTCCGCCAGCGAGAGAGTGCGGACGAAGAGGTCGGCGGTGTCCTGTTCCAGGGTGCCGGCCCGGGCGGAGTGCCGGGCCAGGGAAACGAGTTCGCCGGGGGTGCGGGCGGAGGCCAGCTCCGCGGCCGGCTCTACGCCGAAGACACGGACGAGCCGGTTGGCGACGGAGTTCAGGCCGGCGATCACCGGCCTGAACAGACGGGAGAAGAGGTGCTGAGGTCCCGCGACGAAGCGCGCGACCTGCATCGGCCTGGACACCGCCCAGTTCTTGGGCACGAGCTCGCCGATCACCATCTGCACGGCCGAGGCCAGCAGCATGCCGACGATCACGGAGACACCGGGGACGGCACCTTCGGGTATGCCGATCGAGGTGAACGGGCCGTGCAGCAGCTCGGCGAGCGCCGGTTCGGCGAGCATGCCGACGACGAGGGAGGTGATGGTGATGCCGAGCTGGGTGCCGGAGAGCTGGAAGGACAGCTCCTTGAGCGACTCGACGACCCGGTGGGCCCTTCGGTCGCCCTCGGCCGCGGCCTTCTCGGCGTCGGGGCGCTCCACCGTGACGAGGCCGAACTCGGCCGCCACGAAGAAGCCGTTGGCGAGGATCAGGAGGAACGCCGCCCCGAGGAGCAGCAGGGGGATGGTCATGCCGCCGCCTCGATATGCCGGGAGGGGGCGGCGCAGGTACTACAGGACGATCCGTCCATCGCTGGAGGGAGTCACTCCTCGAGTAGCAGGAGCCCCTGACTTCCGGGGCGGAACATCAGGGGCGGAGGCGCAACGAAAACGCCTCCGGCACCAGATTAATCAAGACACCGGCGAAAGCGGCAGGGTGAATTCCTGCGATCAGCCGTGATGTTCGCCGGACCGGCCGTCGCCCGGTCCTTCGTGCTGTCCGTCGGCATCGCCGATCGCGCGGGCCTCGGCCAGCGCCCGCAGCGTACGGGCGTCCCTGATCGCCTGCTGCTTCGCGATCCCCGGCTGGATGCCGAGCGCGGGCAGGCTGGTGCCGTCGCTGAGGTTCAGGAACACCCACGGGTCGCCGGGACGCAGGTTGACCTGCAGAATCTCCGCCCAGGCAAGGTGCCGTCGGCTGGCGATGTTGACGACGGTGACTCCGGACTCGTCGGCGACGACTTTCGGCCGCGAGAGCAGGACGAGCACCCCGAAGAGCAGTGCCCCGGTGAAGACGAAGCTGAGGCGCTCCCCGAGGCTGAGCTTCTCCAGCAGCATCGCGACCGTCGTGATGACCACGAAGATCGCGGCACCGGCGGTCAGCAGGACGGCACGGGTGCGTCCCGGCCTGAAAGTGACGGGAAGAGCGGGCAGAGCGGGCAGATCCGACATGGGCGTGCTCCGGATCCCGGTCAGAGACGGCAGGCGTGGATGGCCGTGGTCAGGATGGCCCGCGCGCCGATGTCGTACAGGTCGTCCATGATCCGCTGCGCTTCCTTGGCCGGAACCATCGCCCGGACGGCGACCCAGCCCTCGTTGTGCAGCGGCGAGACCGTCGGCGACTCCAGACCCGGCGTGAGGGCCACGGCCTTCTCCAGTTCCTCGACGCGGCAGTCGTAGTCCATCATCACGTACGTCCGCGCCACCAGGACGCCCTGAAGGCGGCGCAGGAACTGCTGCACCTTCGGCTCCTCGCCGTCCGTCCCCGTACGGCGGATGACGACGGCTTCGGACTTCATGATGGGCTCGCCGATGACCGCGAGACCCGCGTTGCGCAGCGAGGTGCCGGTCTCGACGACGTCCGCGATGACCTCGGCGACGCCCAGCTCGATCGCGGTCTCGACGGCGCCGTCGAGGTGGACGACGGAGGCGTCGATGCCGTGGTCGGCGAGGTGCTTCGCCACGATGCCCTCGTACGAGGTGGCGACCGTCATGCCGTTCAGGTCCGTGACGCCGTTCGCCGTGCCGGGCTTGGTGGCGTAGCGGAACGTGGAGCGGGCGAAGCCGAGCGGCAGGATCTCCTCGGCGTCGGCGCCGGCGTCGATGAGCAGGTCGCGGCCGGTGATGCCGATGTCGAGCTGTCCGGAGGAGACGTAGATCGCGATGTCGCGGGGGCGGAGATAGAAGAACTCGACGTCGTTCTCCGGGTCGACGATCCGGAGTTCCTTGGACTCCCGGCGCTGCTGGTAGCCGGCCTCATGCAGCATCTCCGCCGCAGGGCCTGACAGGGAACCCTTGTTGGGGACGGCGATGCGCAGCATGAGGTCGGCTTCCTTTGTTCGTGCGTACGGTGCGGGAGTTGGGGTTGCGTCTTTACGGCGTGACGGCTCAGAGGTGGGCGTACACGTCGTCCAGGGAGATGCCGCGGGCGACCATCATCACCTGGACGTGGTAGAGCAGCTGCGAGATCTCCTCGGCGGCTGCTTCCTTGCCCTCGTACTCGGCGGCCATCCAGACCTCGGCGGCCTCTTCGACGACCTTCTTGCCGATGGCATGGACGCCCTTGCCGACCAGCTCGGCGGTGCGGGAGGTGGCGGGGTCGCCGTTGGCGGCCTTGTGCTGGAGCTCGGTGAAGAGCTCCTCGAACGTCTTCTTGGACATGGTGGCGCCCACTTTACGCGCAGCCGCCCGTTCCTCAGCGCCAGGGTTCGGATACCGAGCGCAGTGTGGCCGCGGTCGCGACGGCGGCCGTCACCGCCTCGTGTCCCTTGTCCTCGTTGGAGCCCGCGATGCCCGCGCGGTCGAGGGCCTGTTCCTCGGTGTCGCAGGTCAGCACGCCGAAGCCGATGGGGACGCCGGTGTCCACGGAGACCTGGGTGAGGCCCTGGGTGACGCCCTGGCACACATACTCGAAGTGGGGGGTGCCGCCGCGGATGACGACGCCGAGGGCGACGATCGCGTCGTAGCCGCGGCCCGCGAGGACCTTGGCGACGACCGGGAGCTCGAAGCTGCCGGGGACGCGCAGCACGGTCGGCTCGTCGATCCCCAACTCGCGCAGGGCGCGCAGGGCGCCGTCGACGAGGCCTTCCATCACCTTTTCGTGCCACTGTGCCGCGATCACCGCGACGCGCAGGTCGCCGCAGTTGCGTACGGACAGTTCAGGTGCACCCTTGCCGCTCACGTGTCTCCTCAGCGCTCTTTTCGTGCTTTCCGTGCTCTTACTGGTTGCCGCAGGGGGACACGGTGGTCGTGTCCAGCCAGGGCAGGTCGTGACCCATCCGGTCCCGCTTGGTGCGCAGGTAGCGGAGGTTGTGCTCGCCCGCCTTCACGGGCATCGGCTCGCGGTCGGTGACCTTGAGGCCGTGACGGACGAGGGCGTCGGTCTTGTCGGGGTTGTTGGTCATCAGCCGCAGGCTGCGTACGCCGAGGTCCTCGAGGATCTGCGCGCCCGCGCCGTAGTCCCGGGCGTCGGCGGGCAGGCCCAGCTCCAGATTGGCGTCGAGGGTGTCGCGACCGCGTTCCTGGAGCTCGTACGCGCGCAGCTTGGACAGCAGCCCGATGCCGCGCCCCTCGTGTCCGCGCAGGTAGACCACCACTCCCCTGCCCTCGGCGTGGATGCGTTCCAGGGAGGCCTCCAGCTGGGGGCCGCAGTCGCAGCGCAGCGAGTGGAAGATGTCGCCGGTGAGGCACTCGGAGTGGAGGCGGACGAGGACGTCCTCGCCGTCGCCGATCTCACCGTGGACGAGGGCGACGTGCTCGACGCCGTCGACGGTCGAGCGGTAGCCGTATGCCGTGAACTCACCGAAGGCGGTGGGGAGTTGGGTCTGGGCCTCGCGGCGGACGGTGGGCTCGGAGGTGCGGCGGTAGGCGATGAGGTCCTCGATGGAGATGATCGTCAGGCCGTGCTTGCGGGCGAAGGGGATCAGCTCGGGCAGGCGCAGCATCTGGCCGTCCTCGCCGGCGATCTCGACGATGGCGCCGGCCGGGCGCAGGCCCGCGAGGCGGGCGAGGTCAACGGCGGCCTCGGTGTGACCGTTGCGGACGAGCACGCCGCCGGACTTGGCGCGCAGCGGGAAGATGTGGCCGGGGCGGACCAGGTCCGTCGGCTCGGCCGTACCGCTCGCCAGGAGTTGAAGCGTGGCGGCCCGGTCGGAGGCGGAGATTCCGGTGGTCACACCGTGTGCGGCGGAGGCGTCCACGGAGACGGTGAACGCGGTCTTCATCGACTCGGTGTTGTCGTCGACCATCTGCGGGAGCCGCAGCCGGTCCAGTTCTTCGCCCTCCATGGGGGCGCAGATCAGGCCACGGCACTCGCTCATCATGAAGGCGATGATCTCGGGGGTCGCCTTCTCGGCGGCGATGACGAGGTCGCCCTCGTTCTCCCGGTCCTCGTCGTCGACGACCACGACCGGGCGGCCCGCCGCGATGTCGGCGATGGCCTGCTCGATGGGGTCGAGGGTGAGGTCCTCGAAGCCTTCGGTGCTGTACAGGATGGGTGCCGCAGTCATGCGGGGGCTCCTTCCAGGACGGGCTGCGCGCTCTGCCGCGAGCGCAGCCACCAGTCGCGCATGCCCCACAGGACGAGTGCGCCGTAGATGATGTAGACGAAGCCGGAGAAGGCGAAGCCGTTGGCGAAGTTGAGCGGCACGCCCACGAGGTCGACGAGCAGCCAGGCGAACCAGAACTCGACCATGCCGCGCGCCTGGGCGTACATGGCGACGATCGTGCCGACGAAGATGTACGCGTCCGGCCAGGGGTCCCACGACAGGGTCGGGTACGCGGTGAACAGGCCGCCGACCGCGAGGGTGCCGAGCGCGGCGGCGCCGGCCAGGTAGGCGCGCTCACGCCAGGTCGCGAACCGTACGGCGACCGAGCCGTCCTGCGCCTTCCGCTCGCCGCGGTTCCACTGCCAGAAGCCCCAGGCGGCGACCGCCATGACGACCACCTGCTTGCCTGCGCTGCCGGAGAGGTGGGCGGTCGCGAAGGCGGTGAGGAGGATGACGCCGGAGAGGAACTGGGCGGGCCAGGTCCACAGGGAGCGTCGCCAGCCGAGAGCCAGGGCGATCAGACCGATGGTGTTGCCCATCATGTCCGCCCACTTGATGTGCTGTCCGAAGACCGTGAAGGCCTCGGAGTTCAGCCAGTTCACCGCCCGGCCCCCTGGCTGCCGAGCAGCCGCTCGACGTACTTGGCGATGACGTCGACCTCGAGGTTGACCGGGTCGCCGGGCTGCTTGAGGCCGAGCGTGGTCAGCGCGAGGGTCGTGGGGATGAGGCTGATGGTGAAGTAGTCGGGGCCCGCGTCGACGACGGTGAGGCTGATGCCGTCGACGGTGATGGAGCCCTTCTCGACGACGTATCGCCTGAGGTCCTCGGGGAGCGAGATCTTCACGATCTCCCAGTTGTCGGACGGTTTGCGCTCGATGATCTCGCCCGTGCCGTCCACATGGCCCTGCACGATGTGGCCGCCGAGACGTTCACCGACGGCCATCGGGCGTTCGAGGTTGACGCGGGAGCCGACGGTGAGGACACCGAGGCTGGAACGGTTCAGGGTCTCGGCCATCACATCGGCGGTGAACTCGTCGCCCTCGTGGTCGACGACCGTGAGGCATACGCCGTTGACGGCGATGGAGTCGCCATGGCGCGCGCCTTCGGTGACGACGGGTCCACGCAGCCGGAAGCGGGAGGCGTCGTCAAGATTCTCGACGGCCGTGACCTCGCCCAGCTCTTCGACGATTCCGGTGAACACTTCCCGGGTCCTCCTGCCTCTTCGGGCACGGACTCCGGGGCCTGTCGATGACGACAGATATGAACGGACGACGACACCGGGAACGACGCCGAATGAGACATGTCCACGGGACACGTCGAAACAGACGGCGGCGCGCACGAATGCCCGCCCGCCGCGCACTGCCTCCCATCCGGACTTTAACCGTCGGTCCAGGAATTTCACCTGGTCAACCGGCCGCTGGAAGCGACCGGGTCGCGGACTTTAACCGCCGGTTCGGAGTTTCACCGACCCCGGAGTGCGCTGCTTCTGGTACAGAGCCAGTGTGCCACGCCTGATCGATGCCCACGGGCCCGATGCCTGTGGGCTGGCTCACAGCGCATCTCGATGGACTTCACGGGACACTCATGACGGCCCAACTTCCGTACGGGCACGGCGCCTTGCCATTGGTCCATACCTATTGACGCACCAGTTCAGTCCTCTTAGGGTCTGCCTTCACCGATCCGCCCCAAGAGCGACCCGGCGGCGGTGACGGAGGCCCTTGCCCCGCCGCCGGGTCTCCTGCCCGCTACGGTCTTGCTGGAGGCGTAAGGAGCTGATCAGCATGACCACGATCCTGGTGACCGGCGGCACCGGAACGCTCGGCCGGCTCGTCGTCGAGCGGCTGCGCGCGAACGGCCACGAGGTGCGGGTGCTCAGCCGGCGCTCCCGGCCGTACGCCGTCGATCTACGCGAAGGCGGCAGCGGGCTTGACGCGGCGGTGGCGGGCGTGGACACGATCGTGCACTGCGCGACCACGGCGCGCGGGGGCGACGAGCAGGCGGCGCGCCATCTGATCACGGCAGCGCGGAGGGCGGGCGTACGGCACCTCGTCTACATCTCGATCGTCGGCATCGACCGGGTGCCTTTCGGCTACTACAAAGCCAAGCTGGCCGTGGAGAAGCAGATCGAGGCATCGGGGCTCGGCTGGACGATCCTGCGCGCGACCCAGTTCCACGACCTTGTCGCGACACTCCTCCAGGCCCTCTCCAAGCTCCCGGTTCTGTTCCTGCCGGCCGGGGTCAGCGACCAGCCCCTCGATGTGGCCGAGGTCGCCGACCGTCTGACCGGCCTCGCCACGGGCCGACCCGCCGGACGCGTCGATGACATGGGCGGTCCCGAGGTCCGTACGCTCCCGGACCTGGCCCGCGCCTACCTGAAGGCGACGGGTCGCCGTCGGCCGATCGTGAACGTCCCGCTGTTCGGCAGGGCGTACCGCGCCTTCCGCACGGGCGGCCACCTGACTCCGGAAAGGGCCGTGGGGAAGGGCACGTTCGAGGAGTATCTGGCGGCTCGGTTCGACGGAGTGCGCTCGTGACGCGCCCCGTCAGGGGCACGGGGCTGTGACATGTGCGGCTCCGCCGCGAGGGGGCCCCCGCTCGAGCGGAGCCGAGAGTGGGGGGAAGCGACCAGCCACAAACGACCCGCGGTTTCCACGCCGCAGTTCCCACCCCGCACGTCTCACCCCGCACCCAGCGGAGCGTCATCGCGCGAACAGCTCGTCCTGCGCCCCTTCCCGCGCCATCAGCAACGCCCCCCGAAGCACCGCTCCGCCCCCCAGCCAACTGGCCCGCACCTCGGTGGGCAGCGGCGACAACCGGGTCAGCCGTTCCTGGACGCGACCTGCCAGAGCCTCGCCGCCGGCCTGCCCGATCTCCCCCGCGAGCACCACACACCCCGGGTCCAGCACGGCGATCACGGACGCGGCCCCGATGGCAACACGATCGGCGAGCGCATCGAGGAAGCTGCCCGCAGCGCCACTCGCCGGCACACCACTCGCCGCCGCCCGGACCAGTGCCGCCGCATGCGGCTCCTGAGGTGACGGGGGCGCCACCACGCCATACTGCTCGGCGAGTTCGACGATCGCCGCCGCCCCCGCGAGGGAGTGGAAGCCGCCGTCGCAGGCCGTCGCCGACGGCAGCCCCGCGGTTCCCGGTACCGGGAGGAAGCCGATCTCGCCGGTGCCGCCGGAGGCGCCCCGGCGCAGGGTGCCGTCGAGGACCACGGCGGCGCCGATGCCGTGGCCGAGCCAGAGGAGGACGAAGGTGTCCCGGTCGCGGGCGGAGCCGACACGCTGTTCCGCGAGGGCCGCGAGGTTCGTCTCGTTCTCGACGAGGACGCGGGCCGCGAGCCGGTCGTCAAGTGCGGCGACGAGACGCCGGTGCCACTCGGGCAGGCCGGAGGAGTCACGGAGTTCGCCGGTGGCGGGGTCGATCAGACCGGGCGCGCCGATCCCCACCGTGTGCAGCCGGTCGGCGCCCGCCTCTTTGGCCGTACGCTCAACCAGCGTGACCGCCTGCTCGACCGCGGACCCGGTGCCCGTCTCGTCCCCGATCGGTACCGACGCCTCGGCCAGCACCGAGCCCAGCAGGTCCGTGACGACCACGGACACGCCCTCGGTGCGGACGTCCAGCGCGGCCAGATGCGCGAGGCCTGCGACGATCCCGTACAGCCGGGCGTTCGGGCCACGGCGCTGCTCCCCCGCCTCCCCCACGACCGCGATCAGCCCGGCGGCCGTGAGGCGTTCCACCAGGTCGGCGACCGTGGGCCGGGACAGTCCGGTGAGCTGCTTCAACTGCCCTGCCGTCAAAGGGCCTTCCTGCTGCAGCAGCCGCAGGGCGAGCCGGTCGTTGATGGCCCGGGCAGTACTCGGGGATGCGGGCATGCCGGGATCCTTCCAGATGGGAGGGGCAAGGCGACCACGGCCCGATATCCGCTATCTATCAGGCAGGGACCCTGATAGTTTACGTCGGCGGATCGGCAGAGCGGACAGGCGCGAGGGAGGGCCCGGGGACGTGAGCGAAGTGGTCTACGGCAAACGCGAGTTGAGGCGCGCCCGGTACGCCGTGGCGACGGTCTTCGCCGTTCACGGCGCCGTGACGGGCTCGTTCGCGACCCGCGTTCCGTGGATCCAGGACCACGCCTCGGTGAGCGCGGGTCAACTGGGGGTGGCGCTCGCGTTCCCCGCGATCGGCGCCTCCGTGGCGATGCCGCTGGCCAGCGGGATCAGCCATCGCTTCGGTGCCCGTGCGGCCCTGCGCGGACTGCTCGCGCTGTGGACGCTGGCCCTGGTACTGCCCTCACTCGCGCCGAATCTGCTCACCTTGTGCGTGGCCCTCTTCGTGTACGGCGCCACCGCGGGCATGTCCGACGTGGCGATGAACGCGCTGGGCGTCGAGGTGGAGACCCGTCTCGACAAGTCGATCATGTCCGGACTGCACGGCATGTGGAGCGCGGGCGCCCTGATCGGCTCGGCGGCCGGCACCCTCGCCGCCCACCTGGGCTCCGACGCCCGCCTCCATCACGCCCTGGCCGCCGTGGCGCTCACGCTGATCGGTGTGGCCGCCTGTCAGGGCGTACTGGATCTGCGGCCCACTCAGGACGAGGAGGCGCCGCCGCGGTTCGCGCTTCCCCCCAGGTCCGCGCTGCTCATCGGCGCGGTCGGGTTCTGCGCGGTGTTCGCGGAGGGGGCGAGCCTGGACTGGTCGGCGGTCTATCTTCGGGATGTGCTCGACAGTTCGGCCGGAGTGGCGGCGGCGTCCACGACCGGCTTCACCCTCACCATGGCGATCGCGCGCCTCGCGGGCGACAGGGTGATCGACCGCTTCGGCCCGGTCCGCACCGTACGCGTCGGAGGCGTCCTCGCGACCCTCGGCGGGCTGCTCGTCGTGGCGGCCCCGAACGTGGTGGTGGCGATGAGCGGCTTCGCGCTGCTCGGCCTCGGCATCGCCGTCGTCGTACCGCTCTGCTTCGCGGCGGCCGGACGCAGCGGCCCCAACCCCGCCCAGGCCATCGCGGGCGTAGCCACCATCACGTACACCTCGGGCCTGATCGCCCCCTCCGCCATCGGCACGATCGCGGACGCGTCGAGCCTGGTGGTGTCCTTCGGCCTGGTGACGGCCCTGGCCTTCGGGCTCGCCGCGTTCGCGGGCGTGCTGCGCACCGGCGCCCGGCAGACTGCCGAGGTCGCCTCACACGAGCCGGTTCAGCGCGCCAAGTCGTAGGCGTAGTCCGGGGCGAACGTCCCCGGCGCGGCCAGGCAGCCGTCGGACTCGCCCGGCAGCTTGATCCACAGGTAGCCGTCGATCCGGGCCTCGCCGGTGCTCAGGGTCGGTGACTGGCCCAGTTTGCGGCCCGCCGGATCGCACCACACGCCGGGAGGCGGGGCGCCGTTGCCGTTGCGGCTGGTGTCGATGACTGCGCCGAGGCTCGCGGGGCCGCCGAGCGCGTCCAGGGTCTGCCGGACGTACGCGATCTCACCGCTCGTACCGTTGAAGTTGGCGACGTTGCTGAAGATGCCGTCCGAGCCGGCGGCCGAGGCCGCACCCGCCTGGCGCAGTAGCGGGGCCACTTCCGAGGCGGGGTGCCAGTCGGAGTGGCCCGCGTCGTAGTAGACCCGGGCGTTCGGGTTCGCGGCCTTGAGGACGCGGCCGGCGCGGGCCAACGAGGCGAAGCGGGCGCCCCGTTCACCTTCGGAGAGGCAGTCGGACAGGGCGATGGAGTCGGGCTCCAGGATCACGACGACCTCGCCGGAGCCGAGGCCCGCCGCGAACTTGTCGATCCACGCGTCGTACTCGCCGAGGTTGCCCGCCCCACCCTGGGAGGGCCCGCCGCAGTCGCGTTGCGGAATCGCGTACGGCACCACGACCGGGACGCTCCCCTTGGCCGCGGCGGCGGACGTGACCGCACGGACCCGCGAGGTGATGGTGTCCGGAGCGAACTCCGCGAACCACACTGCCTGCGGATGGTCCGCTATGCGGGACTCTATGAGCGCGGCACGAGGGTCGTTGCGGTTCGCGGCGACCCACTCGAGCACTTTGGAACCGGGGTAGCGGTACAGATTCGTGGACGCCTCGACGGCCTTCGGCTTCTTCACCTCGGGCTTCGGGACTTTCGACGGCTTGGGGCTCGGCTTGGCCGAGGACTTGGACGGCGAGGAGGACGGCGAGGGAGACGCCTTCGTGGGCGATGAGGTCGGCACGGCCGGACCGGGCTCCAGGAACGGGGAGGTGGTCACCTCCGGGCGGGCCTCGTCGCTGCCGCCTCGGTCATCGAGTGCGGACATCATCCCCGTCGCGGTGCCGACCGCCACCACTGCGCAGGCCACCGACACCATGGCGCCACGCCGGGCGGCGCGCCTGCGCTCGGCCTTGCGTTCGGCAAGGCGCCGGGCACGTTTGCCTGACACTCGGTGCTCCCCCTCCGCTTCCCGATCGGGCACGTTCCCCCGTTCTGGGGAAGCGTTCGGCCCGTCGGACCTTTAGTCACCCTAAGGGTGGGACGCTGCATCCATGGTCCAGTTGGAACATTTCGCGACACCCGTGGACAAGGTCGTATCTCGTCTGCGCACGCTGAGCGCGACTTGGCCCGAGCGGGACGGCGTCGCGGTCTTCAACCGCGTCTACCTCACCGTCACGGAGGAGGTCGACCGGCACGTGGACGCCGGCCAATTCCCCGACGCGCAGGCCGCGATCACGCTGGATGTGCGGTTCGCCGAGCGCTACCTCGCTGCCGTCGAGGCGGTGGCCGAAGAGCGCCGTCCACCCGCCTGCTGGCGTCCGCTGTTCCAGTTCCGGCGCCATCCCGGTGTACGCCCCTTGCAGTTCGCGCTCGCGGGCATCAATGCGCACATCGGGCACGATCTGGCGCTCGCCGTAGTAGACGCCTGTCGTACGCTCGACTGCGAACCCGTCCACCTGGAGGACGAGTTCGACCGCGTGGGCGACATCCTCAGCACGCTGGAGGAGCGCATCCGCGAAGATCTGATGCCGGGCCCCGACGTCCTCCAGATCGCCGATCCGCTCACCCATCTGATCGGCTCGTGGAGCCTGGAGCGGGCGCGGGACGGAGCGTGGTCGGCGGCTCGCGCGCTGTGGGCCCTGCGCGCACTGCCCGACCTCGCGGACGAGTTCGCCCGCCGCCTGGATGCGGCCGTCGGTCTGGCAAGCCGGATGCTGCTCACTCCCCTGCCGGATTGATCCGGTCTCTCCTCTGCCGGATTGATCCGGCCACACCGGCTCGGCACCGCCGAATCGGGGTACGCGGGCGTTAGGTTGACCGTTGAACTGCCTTAGGCGAACCGACGCGAAGGAGCATACGCATGGCCACCAGGTTGGGTCTCTGTCTTCCTCAGGCGCCGCAGTACGACATGGGACGGGACGTGCCCGATGTGGCGCGCACCGCCGAGCAGATCGGCTACGAGAGCTTGTGGGTGTACGAGCGCGCCCTGTTCCCGGAGCCCGCGACGCAGGGCCTGTACGGCGTCCCGGGCCTGCCCTGGCCCGAGCACTACCGCAGCGTCCCCGACGCGCTGGTCACGCTGACGCTGGCGGTCACGGCCACCGAGCGGGTCCGGCTCGGCACGGGTGTCCTGGTCGCCCCGCTGCACGGCCCGTTCCAGCTGGCCAAGACGCTCGGCACGCTGGACGCGGCCAGTGGCGGCCGGGTGGTGGCGGGCTTCGGCACGGGCTGGTCGCTGGACGAGTACGCGGCGGCGGGCGTCGCGCCGTTCGAGGAGCGCGGCAAGGTCCTGGACGAGGTCCTCGACGTGTGCCAGGCCGTGTGGGGCCCGGACCCGGTGTCGTACGAGGGCAACCTCACCAAGATCGAGTCTGCCGTGGTCGGGCCCAAGCCCGCCCGGCCCATCCCGGTCCTGCTGCCCGCCAACACGAAGAAGGCGCTGACCCGGCTCATCGACCGCGCCGACGGCTGGATGCCGATCGCCATGGGGGCCGAGCAACTGGCCGCACAGTGGCGGCAGGTGCAGGACATGGCGGCCGAGCGCGGCCGGACGAAGCCGATCGAGACCGCAGTGCGGGTGAACGGCGTGCAGTACACGGCGAAGGCGTACGACGGCGCCGACCGCGCCCCGTTCCAGGGCAATGTCGAGCAGATCGTGACGGACCTCAAAGCCCATGCCGAGATCGGCCTCGACGAGTTCTTCCTCGACCTCCAGGCCTCCACACGGGACGCCCAGGAGCTCAAGGATGTGGCCGCCGAGGTGTTCACGGCGGCGAGGGCGGCCGGGATCTGAGGTTCCGCGTTTCTCTTGAGGCGGCCGGCCGGCCCTCGCCTCACTCCTCGGGCAGTTCCACCGGCGCTATCTCGTCGTAGAGGTCGCCGGGCCCGGGGTTGGCCGGGTCGGTCGCCCCGCCCAGGTGGTGCATGACGCCCCAGACCGCGTTCAGCGCGGTCTGGACGGCGCCCTCGGCCCAGCCTGCCGTCCAGGAGATGTCGTCGCCCGCGAGGAAGATGCCTCGCTTGTCCTCGGGGAGCCGGTCCTGCATGAAGTGCGTGAACAGGCGCCGCTGGTAGCGGTAGTGGCCGGGCAGGTTGGCCTTGAACGCGCCCATGAAATGAGGCTCGCTCTCCCAGGACACGGTCACCGGGCTGCCGATGATGTGCTTCCGGATGTCGACCTTCGGATAGATCTCTCCGAGCGACTTCAGCATCACCTCCATCCGCTCGTTGGCGGAGAGCGGCAGCCACTTCAGGCTGTCGTCGCACCAGGTGTAGGAGAGGCAGATGACGGCGGGGCGGTCCGGGCCGTTGTCGAGGAGGTAAGTACCGCGCGTCATACGGTCGGTGAGGGTCATCGACATCGCGTCACGCCCGGTTGCGTTTCCCCTGTCGTCGACGGCCTTGTCGAGCCAGAAGGGCCGGTCGACGGGCACGAAGAGCTTGCTCGACTCCATGTAATGAGTCCGCTCGACGGCCGTCCAGTGGTCGATCGGGAAGAGCGAGTCGTCGCAGTCGACCTTGGAGAGCAGCATCCACGACTGCGCGGTGAAGATCGCCGCTCGGTACGTACGGATCTCGCCGTGCGCGTCCGTCACGGTGATCCGGTTGCCGGCGGTGCGGTTCAGGCGCGTCACGGCGGGCTTGGGGGTCCCGTCGTGCAGCTTCGCGAGCGAGGTCCCGTACGGCCAGTGCACGATCTTCTGCGGCTCGCGTTCCCAGAGCCGGAGCGGGAGTTGGCGGCTCCCGCCGACGATGCCGCGGTGGTGGTCGTCGGCCTCGGTGTAGACGACACGCAGGATCTCGAGGATCGAGTTGGGGAAGTCGGTGTCCCAGCCGCCCGTGCCGAAGCCGACCTGGCCGAAGATCTCGCGGTGCCGGAAGGACTTGAAGGCCTCGGAGTCGCAGAGGAAGCCGTAGAAGGTCTGGTCGTCGAGCTTCTCGACCAGCCTTGCCCAGATCTCGCGGATGCGCGGGACGTCACGCTCGCGCATGGCCTGGTTCATGGCGGAGAAGTCGGCGCCCTCTTCGAGGCAGGCGTTCCAGGCCGCCGCGACCTGGCGGTAGACCTCGGGCAGGTCGTCGATGGTCCGGGCGTAGTGGGCCTCGCCCTTGAGGTCGACGACCGTCGAAGGCGTCACTTCGGCAAGGGGGTTGGGGAACGGCCTGGTCTCGAGGCCCACCAGGTCGATGTAGTGCTGGAGTGCCGTGGAGGACGGAGGGAAGCGCATCGCGCCGAGCTCGGCGATGAGAGAGGGATCGCACCCGTCGAAGCCCACCGTCCGCAGCCGGCCGCCGATCTCGTCGGCCTCGTACACGACGGGCTTCAGGCCCATCTTCATCAGCTCGTACGCCGCCACGATGCCGGACAGGCCGCCACCGATGACCGCGATCTCGGTGCCGTGTCCGGTCGCCGGGATCTGGCCGAGGCCCGCGGGGTGCGCGAGGAAGTCGTCGTACGCGTACGGGAAGTCCGGGCCGAACATCGTGATCGGCGGCTGATGCTTGTCTGCGTGCTCGATGGCGTTGGGCACGGTGGACGTCATGGGGTGCGGACTCCTTGCGAGAAAGCTGCGGGGTGGGGCTTGGGGGGGCGAGTCGTTCAGATCGTTCGGCTCAGGGGCCCGTAGACGCTGGGACGGCGGTCCTTCAGATACGGGTTCGCCTCGCGCGAAGCGGCCAGCAGGACGGGATCCACGTCACCGAGGACAAGCTCTTCGCCACGGCCCGCGCGGGCCCGGGCCACCCCGTCAGGGCCGGCCAGCGTGGAGAGCCCGACGAACTCGAACTCCCCTTCCGCGCCGACCCTGTTGACGTACGCGACGTACATCTGGTTCTCGAAGGCGCGCACCGGTACGACGCATTCGGCGACGAACTGGAACGGGTGCATCTGGGCCGTGGGGACCACGAGGAGGTCGGTGCCGGCCAGGGCGTGGACGCGGACGTTCTCCGGGAACTCCACGTCGTAGCAGATCATGAGGCCGATGCGGAGGCCGCCGAGCTCTGCCTGGACGACCGGGGCGTCGCCCGGTGTGAAGTGGTCGCGTTCGAAGCAGCCGAAGAGGTGCGTCTTGCGGTAGTTGGCGAGACGCACGCCATCGGTGGCGATCAGCTGGGCGGAGTTGAAGACGGTGTCGCCGTCCCGCTCCGGGTATCCGTACGCGATCGCGAGTCCGTGCCGCCCTGCGATCTCCGCGACCGCGTCGGCCCAGTCCCCGTCGGCGGGCTCGGCAAGGCGTCGCACGTCGGCTCCGATCGCGTACCCGGTCAGGAACATCTCCGGTGCCACCAGCAGCCCGGCGCCCGCGGCGGCGGCACGCCCCGCGGCCTCGTCGAGAACCTTGAGGTTCGCGGCGACGGAGCCGGGGCGTCCGGAGCTCTGGAGCAGGGCGGTGCGCATGGGTGTTCCTCACCGGGGGCGGAGGGGGGTTCGGGGGCCAGATCGACGGTACGGGCGGCGGCTTCGGCCGGACAAGGCGGTGTTGTTGCGTGTTTGAGGGCGGATCGTTGCGTACTTCGGGGGCCAGGCGGCGATTCGTTGCGCACGGGTGGTTTCACGGTCGGAACTTGGCGGTCGAGGCTCTGGCCAGCAGGATCAGCGCTGTCAGCAGGTACGGCACGGCAAGCATCGCGAACACCGTGCTGTGCGCCGCCTGCGCGCCGATGACCGCGTACACGCCGAACACGGCGACCGTGGCCAGCTCGGTGCCCAGGCTCGCGACGGAGGTGAGGGTGGCCCGGCGGGTGTCGTCGATGCGGTGCTGGAGCCGGACCTCGGCGAGCACCTCGGCCAGGTGGAAACCGCCGAAGGCGACGGCGACGAGGGCGATACCGGCAGGCGTACGCGTCAGCGCACCGACGGCGAGGGCGAGCGCGGCGCCCGCGATCACCGCCGCAAGCCCGGTCGTCCCGAGGCGTTCGGCCGCTCCGGCGAGCAGGCTGCCTGCCGCGACCACTGCCCAGACCAGCAGGAGCAGGTAGGGCACCGTCTGGTCGGCCACGCCCGTGTCGCGGATCAGGAGCGACGTGTACTCGTCGAGCGCGCCCCACACTGCGGCGACGGCCGGCACGAGCAACAGGGCGCCGCGCACGGAGCGGTCCCGGTGTGCTTCGGCGAGCCCGGTGCGCAGGGTCGTCGCCCAACCGTCGTCACCGCTTTCCGGCGGCACACGGTGCTCCGGGAACCGGGTCGCCGACGCCGCGGTCAGCAGGCAGGCCAGGACGCTGACCGCGCCGACGGCCGGGTAACCGCCCAGCGCGAGCACCGGTCCGGCCAGCCCCATCGACGCCATCGTGGCCAGCAGCCGCGCCGCCCGGGAACGGCCCATGACGTGGGCGTAGCGGTCGGCGGCGCCGAGCCGGTCCAGCTCCTCATAGACCAGCGCCTCCAGCGCGCCGGAGCCGAGCGCTCCACCCGCGCCCCACAGGACGAAGCCAAGCGCGAAGGCCGCGTACGACGGGACGAGCACCCACAGGGCGAAGCCGGCGGCGGTGAGCAGCGGGCCGACCCACAGAAGAGTCCGCCGCGAGAAGGTGTCCGCCCAGGCACCGGAGGGGACCTCCAGCAGTACGCCGGTGAGTGACCACAGGGCGAAGAGGGAGGAGATCTGCCACAGGGACATCCCGGTGTCGGCGAACAGCAGGGCGTACACCGGGTAGAGCAGGACGAGGTCGTCGAGGAACGCGTAGCCGTACAACGTGGCCGTGAGCCGCCGTACACCGGTGGTCTCGGGCACGCGCGCAGGTGAGATTGTCATGAGGCCTTCCCGCAGGGACGAATCGGACGCCGGAGGTACAGCGCCCGAGGCGGCCCTCGGGAGGCACGGCTGGTGGATCAATGTCGCCAGGTCATGGCACCGATGTTAGACGCGCGGGAGCCACCGGCCCAGGGGATAACGGTGGCCCGTAGTCAGCCAGGCGCCCCCGAAGAAAACCTCCGCAGCAACGGCGACAGCACCAACACGGACTTCGTCCGCTCCACGAACGGCTCCCCGGCGATCCGCTCCAGCACCCGCTCGAAGTGGCGCATGTCGGAGGCGAAGACCTGAACGACCGCGTCCGCCTCACCGGTGACGGTGGACGCGGCCACGATCTCCTGGTAGCGCTCGAGACCACGTCGAATGGTCTCGGGCGAAGTGTTGCTGCGGCAGTAGATCTCGACGAACCCCTCGGTCTCCCAGCCGAGCGCGGCAGGGTCCACCCGAACCGTGAAACCGGTGATGGCTCCGGTGGCCCTCAACCGGTCCACGCGCCGCTTCACGGCGGGCGCGGACAGGCCGACCTCCTGCCCTATGTCGGCGTAGGAGCGGCGGGCGTCCTCGGCGAGGGCGTGGACGATGCGTTCGTCGAGTTCGTTCAGCACGTGAGCGCTCCGCTGGGTGAGGCGGTTTCGAAGCTGCGGGTTCGCTGTGGCTGGTCGCGCCCGCGCGGCGGAGCCGCAAATTGATACTGCCCCGCGCCCCCAAGAGGCCTGCGGCCTCCTTGGACGCGCGGCGGCATCGCCCAGCAACGTCAGTTCCAGCTGGCATGCAGTGGCATGCCCTCCGCATAGCCGGCGGCGCTCTGGATGCCGACGACCGCCTTCTCGGCGAACTCCTCCAGGGAGTTCGCGCCGGCGTAGGTGCAGGAGGAGCGGACGCCCGCGATGATCGCGTCGATGAGGTCCTCGACGCCGGGGCGGTCCGGGTCGAGGTACATGCGCGAGGTGGAGATGCCCTCCTGGAACAGGCCCTTGCGGGCCCGGTCGTACGCCGACTCCTCGCTGGTGCGGTTCCGGACGGCGCGGGCCGAGGCCATGCCGTACGACTCCTTGTACAGGCGGCCGTCGGCGTCCTGGTGCAGGTCGCCCGGCGACTCGTACGTGCCGGCGAACCAGGAGCCGATCATCACGTTCGACGCACCGGCGGCGAGTGCCATCGCCACGTCGCGCGGGTGCCGGACGCCGCCGTCGGCCCACACGTGCTTGCCGTACTTCTTGGCCTCGGCGGCGCATTCGAGGACGGCCGAGAACTGCGGCCGGCCGACGCCCGTCATCATGCGCGTGGTGCACATGGCGCCGGGGCCCACGCCCACCTTGACGATGTCCGCGCCCGCCTCGATCAGGTCCCGCACACCGGCCGCGGCGACGACGTTGCCCGCGACGATCGGGACCTGCGGGTCGATGGCGCGTACCAGTTTGATCGCTGTGACCATCGACTCCTGGTGGCCGTGCGCCGTGTCGATGACGAGCGTGTCCACCCCCGCGTCGAGCAGTTGCTTGGCCTTGCCCGCGACGTCGCCGTTGATGCCGAGGGCGGCGGAGATGCGCAGACTGCCGTTGGCGTCGGTGGCCGGTGTGTAGAGGTTCGCGCGCAGGGCGCCCTTGCGGGTGAGGATTCCGGCGAGGCGGCCGTCCTGGTGGACGGCGGGCGCGTAACGGCGGTTGGCGGTGTCGAGCGTGTTGAAGGCCTCGCGCGGCTCGATGTCCGCGTCGAGCAGCAGCAGGTCGCGGGACATGACTTCGGCCAGCTGTGTGAAGCGGTCGACTCCGCGCAGGTCGGCGTCGGTGACCACGCCGACGGGCTTGCCGTCCTCGTCCACGACGACGCCTGCGTTGTGCGCCCGCTTGGGCAGCAGCGCCAGCGCGTCGGCGACGGTCTGGTGGGGCGCGAGGACGATCGGGGTGTCGAGCACCAGATGACGGCCCTTGACCCAGGAGACGACCTCGGTGACGACGTCGATCGGGATGTCCTGGGGAATGACGACGAGCCCGCCGCGGCGGGCCACGGTCTCGGCCATCCGGCGGCCCGCGATCGCCGTCATATTCGCGACCACCAGCGGAATCGTGGTGCCGGTGCCGTCCGGCGACGCCAGGTCGACGTCCTGCCGCGAGCCGACCGCGGAACGGTTCGGCACCATGAAGACATCGTCGTACGTCAGGTCGTAGGGAACCGGAGATGACTCTACGTAGCGACCGGTGCTGGCCTCGAGGAAACGCATAGACCCACAGTTTCACGCGAATTGGCGCAGGTCTCTCCCATGAAGACACAGCAAGAGGCCCCCGCGATCAGGCAATCCTCCAGGGAGGTACGGGGGCTCCCGTGTCGGGCAGGGACCTGCCTTACAACAAAACGTTACCGCGGTGGTGTGAGGCGGCGGCCGGCCATGCCGCTCACCGCTCGACTCGGGCTCGAAGCACGTTCGACGCCGGGGAGGACAAGATGGCCGGAACCGGCCGGATCAGCCCACATGGATGTCGTACCCCGTGGTGTCGCCGACGAGGAACGGCAGCAGCAGCGCCGCCTCATCGGTCACCGCCATGCGCTTCGTCTTCGACAGCGGCCGGAACGGCGACACCTGCAGCCGGGACGGCTCCAGGGCCCAGGTTCCGCGGACGAAGCCGTCGACGAGGAACGTGGGCAGGACCTGTGCCTGGCCGGGCATCACGCGTTCACGGTCGTCATCGCTGATCACACGGGTCCGGTCGGCGTGCCCGAGGACGAGGTTGTCGAAGGCGGGCAGGAACCACACCGGGGCCGCGGAGTCGGGGTCGGCGTGCGGGGCGTCGGGCAGATCGAACAGCTCCGTGCCGCGTTCGTCGCGGAGCACCCACAGCCGGGGGCGCAGCCGGTCGACCACTTCGCGCAGCCTCGTCAGTCCGGACCACGCCTGTATGTCCTTGACGCTCGCGGGGCCGAAAGCCGCCAGGTACCGGTCGATCATCGTCTCGACGGACGCCGTGCCCATCGACCGCCCGGTCCACGCCTCGGCGAGGGCCACCGGCATGGCGGCGCGGGTGCCCCACTTGCCCCAGGTTCCTCCAGGTGTCGGATGCACCAGGGCCACCTGGAGCTCGACCGCTCCGGCGAGGACGGCCCCCTTGTGGCCGGGCCAGCGTTCGACGAGGAGCCGGCCGAGTTCGCGGCGGGGCATGGTCCGGTCGGCGACGATGTCGCGTCCCGCCGCGGCGAGGTCGGCCAGGTCGAGGCCGGCGGTCTCCTTGGCGTAGTAGGCGGCGCGCAAGGTGTGGTCGAGGAGCGGCTGAAGTGTGGGGCGCAGTCAGCCGAAGTCGTCGGCGGCCACCAGGTGCTGGGTGCCGCGCAGCACGGTCGAGCGCACCACCCCGCGGTCTTCCAGGAGCGAGGTCAGCTCGTCGTGCGTGAAGTTCTCCATCCGCGTCCACAGGCCCACGTACGGCCAGTTGGGCTCCTGGCTCTGCGTCGCGACGAGGTGTCGTACGACGTCGAGAGCCGGGCGGTTGCTGCGGGTCGCGAGCAACTGCCGGTGCAGCAGGGTTCTGTTGAGGGCGCGGAGAGGGAGCGGCGGCATAGGGGGATTGTCCACAGCGGCCCTTGAGCGGCGATCGAGTTCTCGCCCCCATCATGCCGGAGTGACTGCCACGGGTACGCCCTGGGCATCGACCTGTCGCAGCCCAGGCTGGAACGGGCCCGGACCAGCGCCGCCGCCGAATCCCGAGCCTCCTGCGGGGCACCCGTTTCTGCCGGATCCCACCCCGTCGTGTCGGTCGGCACTTCCCGGCGCATGAACACTTGCGTGTCGAGCACCACCAGGCTGCCCGGTCGGCAATCAGCCGTCGTCAGAGGGCTTCTGCCGGGTACCTCCCAGCACAAGCAGCACCGAAAGCCCGGCCGGCCGGTCCGCGGCCTCGGCGAACACGTCCTGCGCGATCTCCCACTCCTCAGGCCGCGCCTTGGCGTACGTACGCCAGCACGTGACGACGATCAGCAAGCCGCGCTCGGCGGCGTCCGCGGGCCACACCGAGCGGTCGGTGAGGCTGTCGGCCAGCGCGTCCCAGTTGCGGCCGAACCAGTCGGGCAGCTCCAGGGCGCGTACGCAGCGCTCCATGAAGCCCGCCTTGTCCGCGACCCCTGAGAGGTCCAGCGTGACCACGAGGCGGTCCGCCAAATCGTCCGTCATCTCGGTACCGCCCTGCCTCGAAAGACCCATAAGACCCGTAAGACCCGTAGGAGCAAGAGATCGCGGCCCGTCAGCAGTCGAACCGCCGACGGGCCGCTGACGGATCAGGGCCCGTCGGGGTCGGCCCGGTTCAGGGCCGGACGCGGCGCGGGCCCCGTCGTCATCAGATGGTCCGCGGCCGACGTGTCGGTCACCAGGCTGGTGACCAGGCCGGAGCGGAGCACCGCGTCGATGGCGGCGGCCTTGCGCTGCCCGCCCGCGATCGCGACGACTTCGGGGATCCGCCGCAGCCGGTCGGCCTCGACCGTGATGCAGCGCTCCCCCAGGTCCCTGCCCACGCGACGGCCCTCGGAGTCGAAGAGGTGAGCGGACATCTCGGCGGCGACACCGAGCGAGGCGTAGTGCGAGCGCTCCTCGTCGGTGAGCATGTCGTGCACCGTGGAGATGCCCGCCTCCCAGGAACCGATCGACACACAGGCGACCGTCACCTTGTCGAAGTACTCGAAGGCGCGGGCGATCCCCGTCTGGTTGCGCAGCGCGGCGGCGGTGGCCACGTCCGGCAGCAGCATCGGCGCGTAGATGGGGTGGGCGTCGCCACCCGAGACCTGGGCGGCCCGGCGCACGGCCTCGACCGAGCCGCGCTCGGCCGTCCCGGCGTCGTACACCCCCGTCAGCTGCACCACCGTGCACGGCGGCAGCCGGTCGAGGGCCGCCGCCATGTGGATGGTGGACCGGCCCCATGCAAGGCCGAGCACATCGCCCTCGGTGACCAGCTCGCCGAGCAGATCGGCGGCCACTTCTCCGAGGTTCTCCGGGTCGGGCGACTCCTCAGCGTCGGCCGGGGACTCCACCACGACGGCGTGCCTGAGGCCGTAGCGGGCGCGCAGCGCGTCCGAGCGCTCCGCGTCCAGTTCGGCGGGGACACGGATCTCGATCCTCACCAGATCCCGTTCGAGAGCGGTCTCCAGGACCCGGGCCACCTTGAAGCGGCTGACGCCGAACTCCTCGGCGATCTGGATCTTGGATTTGCCCTCGAGGTAGAAGCGGCGGGCCATGGCCGCCGCCTGCACGAGCTCAGCGGGCCCCATCCGCATGGCTGACCGGCCCGCCGACATACCCGACACGGCGATCTCCTCACTGCTGTTCACACTCTGGATTCGCCGTCATCCTTGCAGATCCGGCGTCCTTGATCAGCCCTGATGGGCGACGTTCACGTTCCCTTGGCCTGGCAGTGGCTCAGTGGCCGCACGCCCAGGCCGCACGAGCCATCACCGCCTCCGCCTGGCTGCGCAATGCGCGTACCGCCTCTGCCGGGTCGGAAGCGCCGTACACCGCCGAACCCGCCACGAAGACGTCGGCCCCGGCCTCGGCGCAGCGCTCGATGGTCTCGGCCGAGACTCCGCCGTCGACCTGGAGCCAGAGCTCGAGACCGTGCTTGGAGATCAACTCGCGGGTCCGGCGGATCTTGGGGAGCATGATGTCGAGGAACGCCTGGCCTCCGAAACCAGGTTCCACGGTCATGATCAACAGCATGTCGAGTTCGGCGAGGAGATCCTCGTACGGCTCGATCGGCGTCGCGGGCTTGAGGGCCATGGAGGCACGGGCGCCCTTGGCCCGGATCTCGCGGGCGAGCCGCACCGGAGCGGCGGCTGCCTCCACATGGAAGGTGACGGAACCGGCACCCGCTTCTACGTACTGAGGCGCCCAGCGATCGGCGTCCTCGATCATCAGATGGCAGTCCAGCGGCGTGTCCGTAGCACGCGCCAGCGACTCTACGACCGGCACACCGAGTGTGAGGTTCGGGACGAAATGGTTGTCCATCACATCCACATGGAGCCAGTCGGCCCCTTCGACCGCCTTTGCCTCCTCGGCGAGGCGGGCGAAGTCGGCGGACAGGATGCTGGGGTTGATCTGCGCGGCCATGCTCTAAGCCTGCCATGCCCTCCGGGGGTTGTTCCCCTCGGTCCGGATCTAGTCCCTTCTGCGCATGCGGCATCCCATGACGGCGTGCCATTCTGGTCCGCTCACGGGCTCCGCGTACGGCTACGGGGGTAGCCATGACGGACGTACGAGACCAGCAGAAGCGAGGCATCGCGCACCTGGTCTGCGGGCGGCGGGCCAAGTGGCTCGTGGTGGCGCTGTGGCTGGTGGTGCTGCTGCTCACGGCGCCGTTCGCGCAGAAGCTGACCGACGCCCAGGACAATGACGCGGCGTCCTGGCTGCCCGGCTCCGCGGAGTCGACCCAGGTCCTGGAGTCCTCCGAGGACTTCAGGCCGGAGCAGATCCCCGCGATCGTCGTGTACGCCCGCGAGAGCGGCCTCACGGCACAGGACCGGGCACAGATCTCCCAGGACGTGCGCGAGCTCAAGGAGCTGCGCGACCACGGCATCCGCGGGGCGGAGACCCGAGGCCCGACGTTCGACCGGGACGCCGATCCGCGGGCGGCCCAGGTCTTCGTGCCGATCACGATGGACGAGAGGGGCTGGGAGCGGATCGCGCCGGCGGTCGACTCGATCCGTGCGGACGTCGGCGAGGGCGGCGACGGGCTTGCCGTACACATCACGGGCCCGGGCGGTACGTCCGCGGACTTCTCCGAGGCCTTCGAGGGCATCGACTCGACGCTGCTGTTCTCGGCGATGGCCGTCGTCATCGTGATGCTGCTGCTCACCTACCGCAGCCCGACGCTGATCCTCGTCCCGCTGCTCGGGGTGGTCGTCGCGCTGTTCACCGCGCAGGCGCTGATCTACCTCCTCGCCGAGCACGCGGGTCTCACCGTGAACGGACAGAGCGCGGGCATCCTCACGGTCCTGGTGTTCGGCGCCGGGACGGACTACGCCCTGCTCCTGGTCGCCCGCTACCGGGAGGAACTGCGCCGCCACGAGGACCGCCACGAGGCGATGGCGCTGGCTCTGCACCGGGCGGGTCCTGCGGTGATCGCGTCCGGCGCCACGGTCGTCCTGAGCATGCTGGTCCTGCTCGCCGCCGAGATGAACTCGACGCGTGGGCTCGGCCCGGTCGCCGCCATCGGCGTCGCGGTGGCGCTGCTCGCGATGCTGACCCTGTTCCCCGCCCTGCTCGTGATCTTCGGCCGCTGGATCTTCTGGCCGGTGATCCCGCACTTCGGCGCGCCCGACCCCACCGAGCGTGGCGTCTGGGCCCGCATGGGCCGGCGTATCGCCCGCCGCCCCCGCATGATCTGGGGCGTCACGGCGGCGGCCCTCGCGCTGCTGTCGCTCGGCCTGATCCAGATGCGCGCGGAGGGGCTCAGCAACGCCGACGCATTCACCGAAAAACCCGACTCGATCATCGGCCAGGAGGTGTCCGCACGCTACTTCCCCGCGGGCAGCGGCGATCCGCTGGTCATCATCAGCAACCAGGCGCAGGCCCAGGAAGTCGGCCAGGCCGTCGCGGGCACCTCCGGCGTCGTACCGGAGTCCCTCGGCCTGCCACCGGGCACGAAGCCGCAGTTCGAGGGCAAGGTCCTCTTCGAAGCCACGATGACCGCGCCCGCGGACAGCGAGGCCGCGAAGGAGACGGTGGAGCGGGTACGGGACGCCGTGCACGCGGTGCCCGACGCGGACGCGCAGGTGGGCGGTGGTACGGCGGCTCTGCTGGACATGGACAGGGCGACGACCCACGACAACATCCTGATCATCCCGCTGGTGCTCGTGGTCGTGCTGCTGATCCTCGGTGCGCTGCTGCGCGCCCTGATCGCGCCGCTCCTGCTGATCGGCACGGTGGTGCTGTCGTTCGCCGCCGCGCTGGGGATCAGTGCGCTCGCGTTCCGTCACCTCTTCGACTACGCGGGCGAGTCGACGGACTTCCCGCTCTTCGTCTTCGTGTTCCTGGTGGCGCTGGGCATCGACTACAACATCTTCCTGACCACGCGCATCCGCGAGGAGACGGCCCGGCAGGGCACCCGCCCCGGCGTGGTGACGGGCCTGGCCGCGACCGGAGCCGTCATCACCTCGGCGGGCCTGGTCCTGGCCGGCACCTTCGCCGCCCTCGGCACCCTCCCCATGGTGGCCTTCGCGGAGATCGGTTTCGCCGTGGCCCTCGGCGTCCTCCTCGACACGTTCATCGTCCGCTCGGTCCTGGTCACGTCCCTGTTCCTGGATGTCGGCCCGAAGGTGTGGTGGCCCCACCGACTGGCCCGGGAGGACAGCGGGGCGCCGCCGACGACGGTCGAGGGCGGCACTCCTGAACCAGCGTCGCGGCCGGGCGGACCATCGGAGTAGAACCTATGGCTTGACCGCGATACGGCCCTCATCCATACGGAGCAGGAGCAGCCGGGCGCCGGTCTTCTCCAGAAATTCGTCCACCGCGGCTTTCGACCCCTGCCACCAGCCGTAGTCGTCGATGAGGAGAACGCCGCCGCTGACCAGCCGCGGGTAAAGGTGCTCCAGTTCGTGACGCGTCGACGCATACCAGTCGGTGTCGAGCCGAAGAATCGAAATCTGCTCGGGCGCCGCGGCGGGAATGGTGTCCTCCACAAGCCCCTGCACGAAATGAACGCGATCTGCGGGGTACGGAATCCGTTCGAATCCCTCCTTGACGTCTTCCAACGTGGCGACGGCCCAGATCGGGCGGCTCCTGTCCTGCCTGGCGAGCAGATCCGCGGCGGATTCCCCGTCCCGGCGCAGATCCTTGTCGGTCGGCGCCGGCATGCCCTCGAACGTGTCGAAGAGGTACAGGTGCCGCCCGGTGTCATGCAGGCCGAGCAGAGTGCGGGCAGCCGCCTGCATACTGCCGCCCCGCCACACGCCGCACTCGACGATGTCACCGGCGATGTTGTGCCGACTGACGTAACGGGCGGCCAGAATCAGGGCATTGAGCCGTTCGGGCGAGGTCATCGTGTAGGGGGAAACGGCCCGAATGACTTCCTTTGCGTCATCGTCGTAGTCGGCGGGGAATGCGCGACCGGGAGACGGCTCCCAGCTTTTCTGAGGCCTTTGTGGGGGCCTTTGCTGGAAGCTCTGCGGGGAGCTCTCCCGGGACAATGCAGGTCTCGAGCGACGGAGTTCGTAGCCGCTGAGCCGCCTCAAGGTGTCATTGACATTCCTACGCCACGTCATAAAGGCAACGTACGTCCCGAACCAGAAACCGGCAGCTTCACCGCCGCCACGTACCCACAAACAGTTTTACGTCAGCCGGTCCGGCGGATCAGCGCCAGATACATCGCGTCCGTCCCGTGCAGATGCGGCCACAGCTGTACGTCGGGCCCGTCCCCCAGCGCCGGTACACCGGGCAACTGCGGCCGGGCGTCGAGCAGTTCGGCGGAGCCGTCGTACTGCTTGAGGACGTCGCCGACGACCGCGCGGGTCTCGGCGAGGTGCGGCGAGCAGGTGACGTATGCGACGACCCCGCCGACCCGTACCGACTCGAGTGCCGTGCGCAGCAGCCCGCGCTGGAGCGGTGCGAAGTCGTCCAGGTCGTCGGGGCGGCGCCGCCAGCGGGCCTCGGGGCGGCGGCGCAGGGCGCCGAGCCCCGTGCACGGTACGTCCATCAGGACCCGGTCGAAGGAGCCGGGCCGCCACGGCGGACGCGTACCGTCGGCGGCGATGACCTGGTACGGCCCCGGGTTTCCGGCGAGTGCCCTGGCCACGAGCCCGGCCCGGTGCGGCTGCTTCTCGGCGGCGAGCAGCACGGCCCCCCGCTCGGCGGCGAGTCCGGCGAGCAGCGCCGCCTTGCCGCCCGGTCCCGCACAGCCGTCGAGCCACGCCTGGTCGGGCCCCTCCAGGGGGGCGTTGGCGAGAGCGAGTGCCACCAGCTGGCTGCCCTCGTCCTGGACGCCGGCCCGGCCCTCGCGCACGGCTGCGATGGCACCCGGTTCGCCGCCCTCGGAGAGCCGCACGGCGTACGGCGACCAGCGCCCGGGCAACGCGGCCTCGTCATCGAGCGCGTCGCGAAGTTCCCCGGCCGTGGCGCGTCCGGGCCGGGCGACGAGGGTCACCTCGGGCCGCTCGTTGTCGGCCGCGAGGAGGTCCTCGATCCCGGCACGCCCGCCCCCGAGCGAGTCCCACAGCGCCGAGACGACCCATCGAGGATGCGAGTGCACGACGGCCAGGTGCTCCTCGGGGTCCTCGTCGTACGGCGGCGCCACCCGCTCCAGCCACCCGTCGAGATCGTCCTGCGCGACCTTCCGGAGAACGGCGTTGACGAACTTGGCCCGCCCGTCACCGAGTACGACCCGGGCGAGCTCGACGGAGGCGGACACGGCGGCATGGCTGGGAATCCGCGTACCGAGCAACTGATGCACGCCGAGGCTCAGCACATCGAGCACGGGAGGGTCGACCTCCCGCAACGGCCGGTCCACACAGGCCGCGATGACAGCGTCGTACGTCCCCTGCCGGCGCAGCGTCCCGTACACCAACTCCGTTGCCAGCGCCGCGTCCCGACCGTCGAAGTCCCCCTTCTCCCGCGCCTTCCGCAGCAGCGGGGGCAACACCAGGTTCGCGTACGCGTCGCGCTCGTCCACGGCCCGCAAGGCCTCGAAGGCGAGCATCCGCACAGGGTCCTTCTTCGGGCGGCGGTGCGGCTTCCCCCGCGGGCGACGACGACGGTCCTGCTCGTTCACGTAAAAGGTGCTCCGGATCTTGGAAGGGCTACTCGTCCAGCGTACGTCGACCTCTGCCGGACCCGTACTGAACCCCTATCGGCCCCCGACCCGCTCTCCGGAGGCGATCCGTACCCCGCGCGCCCAGTCCGCCGCGCGCATCGGCTTCTTGCCCTGAGCCTGGACCCACAGGAGTTCGACGGCGTGCGAGCCCGTGCCGACGTACACGTTGTTCTTGGCGACGGACAGCTCGCCCGGGGCGAGGTCCGTGCGCTCGGGCACGAGCGCGACCTGGATGAGCTTGAGCCGCTCGCCGCGGAAAACGGTCCAGGCGCCGGGTGCCGGGGTGCAGCCCCGGACCACCCGGTCGACGCGCAACGCGGGCGCGGACCAGTCGATCTCCGCATCCTCGACAGTGATCTTCGGGGCGATCGTGACGCCCTCCGCCGGCTGCGGTACGGCCTTGAGCGTGCCGTCCGCGATCCCGTCCATCGTCGCGACGAGCAGCCCGGCGCCCGCGAAGGCGAGCCGCGTCAGCAGATCCCCGCTGGTGTCGGTGGGCCGTACCTCTTCGGTGACGGTCCCGTACACGGGCCCGGAGTCGAGCCCTTCCTCGATCAGGAACGTGGACGCACCCGTGATCTCGTCCCCCGCCATCACCGCATGCTGCACGGGCGCCGCACCCCGCCAGGCGGGCAACAACGAGAAGTGCAGATTGACCCAGCCATGGGCAGGAATGTCGAGGGCGACCCGCGGCAGCAGCGCCCCGTACGCGACAACCGGGCAGCAATCGGGACCGATCTCCCGCAGCCGCTCCAGGAACTCCGGCTCCCGCGGCTTCCCGGGCTTCAGCACCTCGATCCCGGCTTCCTCGGCCCGCTCGGCGACCGGGCTGGCAACCAGCCTCCGCCCCCGCCCGGCCGGCGCGTCGGGCCGGGTGACAACGGCGACCACGTCATGCCGCTCAGAAGCGATCAGTGCATCCAGAGCGGGAACGGCAACCTCGGGTGTACCGGCGAAGACGAGCTTCATGGGCTGGTTCGGGCCTCTCGGGCGAGGGTGGAAAGCGGGCAACACACAAGTCTATGGCGGCGAAACGCGAAAGATCCCACGCCGACAACGGGAAGCGGCAGATCCCACGACCACGGCGGGAAAGCCGCCAACGGCGAACACCCCACAGGAGACGCCCACCTCTCTCCCCACTGGAAAGCGGCGGTGCGCGGGTGGGAGAGAAACCCGGCGAAGCCGAAGGCGAGCCGAACACAGCGCACCCCCACCGCCCAGGGAGCGCACGAACACACGCACACGCCCCCACCCGTGACCAGCGGAGCGCCAACGCGTTGGGTCAAGAAAGAGTTGACCAAAACGGGCCGCACCAGCGGCCCGATCCTTTTCAACGCCGGTTCGAGAGGCTTGTTCATGGCCGACCACGCAACCCACGACGCCCAGGCTCGGGCCAGCCTGCACTTGCTGGTGCGGGACATCGAGCGGGTCCGCCGGCAGGTGGACGCACTGCGCACGCTCACCGCCCAGTTGGGCAACGTCTACCGCCCGCGCCGCTCCGGCCCGTCCACAGGCTTCGTCGTCTACGGACGCGCCCCCGCCCCGACCGTCCGCCTCGCCCAGGAACTGCGGGACAGTGTCGAGACCCTGGTCACCGCCGCCGTGGACTTCGATCGCTCACTGGGTTTCTCGTGGGACGCGGTGGGCTCCGCACTCGGAGTCACCAAACAGGCGGTACACCGCCGTTATGGCGCGCGCCGCGCCGCCGCCCAGGCCGCCGCCGAGGCCGCCGCCGAGGCCGAGCGCGCCACGGAGCCGTCGAGCTCCCGCGCGGTGGCCGGGGGTGTCGGCCTGCCCACGGTCCCCGCGGCCCGCTCCATGCCCCTGCCCACCCAGCCGACCGCCGGCAGCCCCACCCTCCGCGACGAGGCGAGGCCAAGCGCCTTTCCTGGCCCACGAAATGGCTGACCCCCGGCGGCTGATAGCCGGTTGACGCCTCCTCCGTCTGCCTCCCGACGACCATCGCGGGAGGCAGACGCGCGTCAGCAGGCAGACGCTTCGGAAGGCGGGCGCCCGTCCGCAGGCGCAGGCGTGCAGTTGGCGGTCCGCAGGTCCCATCGACTCCCTTGCCACCGCTCCCCCTCCCCCCTCACCCCTCACCCAATGTCCGGCGGATCAATCCGAACCCGTACGACCTCACTCCCCCCTTGAGCCATCCGCGCCGCCTGCGCGAACTTCAGCGCAGAAGCCAGCGGGGCTCCACTCCCCGGCGGCACCCGGATCAACGCCCGCTCCCAGCGCTCCCCGACCGGCGGCGCCCCCGTACGCCGAGGCCGCCCCGCTTCCGTGACGGGCAGCGGCACCGGTCCCAACACCTCGGCGTCGCCGGGCAGTTCGACGGCGGCCAGAAACCCGGCGAGGGCCTCCGGCGTTCCGGACACGGCAGCCATCCGCGACACGGGCGGGAACCCCAACTCGGCCCGCTCGCCCAGCTCGCGGACCGCATGCCCGACGGGATCCCAGCGCACCAGCGCCTGCACGGGCCGCAGCGTCGGCTCGGCGACGACCACCACATTCCCGCCGGCTCCCTGCGCTCGTACCAGCGAAGCCGCCCCGATCCACCGCCGCAGGGCGTCCTCGCCCGCCCGCAGATCGGGCCGCCCCAGCATCGCCCAGCCGTCGAGCAGCAACGCAGCCGCATACCCTCCCTCGGCGACGGGCTCCGCTCCCGGCGTGCTCACCACGAGCGCGGGCGCCCCCGGCACCGTGTCCAGCACCTGCTCGCGCCCCGAGGTCCGCACGGGCACGGCGGGAAACGCGCGCCCCAGCTCCTCGGCGGTCCGCCGCGCCCCCACGACCTGTGCCCGCAGCCGGAACCCACCGCACTCGGGACAGTGCCAGGCCCCCTCGTCCCGCCCGCACCAGACACAGCGCAGGACCCCGCCGTCCTGCCCCTCCAAGGGGCCCGCGCAGTGGCGGCACCGCGCGGGTTCCCGGCACTGCGCACACGCCATCCGGGGTACGTAGCCACGCCGGGGCACCTGCACCAGCACGGGGCCGTTCTGCAGTCCTTCCCGTACGACCTGCCAGGCGATCGTGGGCAGCCGTGCCGCCCGGGCGGCCTCGTCCCGCGCGAGGTCCCCGTCACTCACGGTCCGTACGAGGGGAGCCGCCGCCCGCACCTGCTCGCGATCGGCGACGAGTGGCGCCGCCCAGCCGCTCTCGACGAGTTGCGCGGCCTCCACGGTGCAGCTCCAACTCCCCAGCAGGAACGCGCACTTGTCATGGGCGGCCCGCAACAGCAGCACTTCCCGCGCATGCGGCTGCGGCGCGTGCAGCTCACTGTGGCTGTCGTCCCCGTCGTCCCAGATGGCGACGAGCCCCAGATCCCGTACGGGCGCGAACATGGCGGCCCGGGTCCCCACTACAGCCCGTACGGACCCCCGCCGCACCGCAAGCCACTGTCGGTACCGCTTCTCGGGACCGGCCTCGGCCGTCAGCACCGCATGCCGTCCCTCCCCCAAGAGCGAGGTCAGCGCTGCGTCGACCCGGGCAACGGCCCGCCCGTCCGGTACGACGACCAGCGCGCCGCGCCCCGAAGCGAGCGTCGCCCCGACGGCCCGCGCGAGCTCGTCGGCCCACTCGGGCCCCGGCAGCGCGTTCCACACGGCTCGCGGTGCCCCGCCCGTCGCAAGCGATCGTACGAAGGCGTCCCCTCGCCCGTACCGCCCCCATGACCCGACGTCAGGTATCTCGGGCACCGGCAGCGGCACCGGGGACGGCCGGCTCTCCGCCCGCGCGTTCCGGGGCGGCACGGCCAGTTGCAGCACATCGGCCACACTCCCCGCGTACCGATCGGCCACGGCCCGCGCGAGCCCCAGCAACTCCTCAGTGAGCACCGGCTCGGGCGAGACGACCTGGGCCAGCGCGGCAAGGGGCCCCGAGTAGTCGGACTCGGAAAGCCGCTCCACCAGAAACCCGTCGATCAGCCCCCCACCCTCACGCCGCCCTTCCCGCACGCGATGCCGCCCAGCCCCGAACCGCACCCGCACCCGCACCCCGGGCTGCGCATCGGCGTCCAGCTCCTCCGGAACGGCATAGTCGAAGTACCGGTCAAGATGCAGCACCCCCTTGTCCACCAAAACCCGAGCCACCGGCCGCTCCTTGGCCAACGCGGCCCCCCGCCACGTCCGAGGCTTCGCCCGCGGCCCCTTCGCCGACCGCACACTCTCCCGAATAAGCGCAAGCTGCTCAGGGGGCACGCCCCCCGCCCCCTCGCCCTGCCCATTCGCGCTGCTCACACCAGCATTGGTACCAGACACCACCGACAACGCCCACCGCCCGATTTCCCACGGTGGACGGCTCGCACGTTGCCCGAGATCACCCATGCACGAGCCCGCAAGCCCTGCCCACCGGCCAATTCCACCCCGGATCCGGCCTCCCCGAAGCCCCGGCGTTGCAGGCGTCCCCCGCCCCGGTATCAGAACTGGAAACGGGAAACTCCGCCGCCCACCTTGCCCGTGTCATCGCGCCCGGCCCACGCTGATGCGCGACGACGGGCGTTCCGGGCATGGGCAGCGGCATGAGGGGGTTCACATGCTGAAGCAGCCACAGACGTTCGGCCCGGAACTGCGTCGATTACGACTCGCCGCCGGGCTGACCCTGGCCCAGCTTGCCTCGTCGGTGCACTACAGCAAGAGCCAGATCAGCAAGATCGAGACAGGCCACAAACGAGCCACCACCGAGTTCGCGCGGTTGTGTGACACGGCACTCGACGCAGGGGGAGCTCTGGCCGCTCTCGTGCCGCCGGGCTTAGCCGACGGTCGGCCCACGCCTCAGGACCAGGCAGGAGCAATCATGCGACGCGGTACACCCACCCCGGACCGATCCGGCCGAATGCCCGGAGGGACATCGCCCACCCGCCGGCAGGTCATGGCGGTGGGTGCGGCATCGGTCCTCGGCGCTGCGCCCGCGAGCGGCGCCTCCGCGTCCGCGGAAGCCGTCCCGCAAGACTCCGGAGCCGACCTCCTGGAAGCGTCCCTGGACCTCTTCGCCCAGTACCGCCGCCTCGGCCAGCTCACGCCACCAGGGACACTGCTTCCCGTGATCGCCGAACAGTCCCGCTCCCTCGGCGGTCTCGCGGCCCGCTGCCGGGCCCGGACACGCACGGGTCTGCTGAACCTGGCCGCGCGCTACGCCGAGTTCACCGGCTGGATGGCACAGGAGGCCGGTGACGACACGGCCGCGCTCGACTGGACCGACCACGCCGTGCGGCTCGCCGAGGAGGCAGGCGACCGGGATCTGGCCTCGTACGCACTTACGCGCCGGGCGTTGATGAGCTACTACCGAGGAGACGCGGCCGACACGATCTCCCTGGCATCGGGGGCCCAGTCAGGGCGCCTCCCGCCGCGGATCCGAGGACTGGCAGCCCAGCACGTGGGGCAGGGACACGCGCTGGCGGGCGACTACGACGCCTGCCTCCGCCACCTCGACCGTGCACGCACGCTGCTGGCCGCCGACCGCCCGGACCCGGCGATGCCCCTGCTGGGGGCAACACATCTCACCGACCCGATCACCATGATCACGGGCTGGTGCATGCTCGATCTGGGACGACCACGGCAAGCAGCCGCCGTCCTCGACGAGGCGTTCTCGACGCTGCCCGCCCACGCCCTGCGGACCCGGGCACGGTACGGCATGCGGCGGGCCCTGGCACACGCCAACAGTGGCGAGATAGAGCACGCCTGCACGATCGCGGGCGAACTCCTGCCCGCCGCACAGTGCGCGGACTCGGCCACGATCCGACTGGACATGCGCCGCCTCGCGCGCACGCTCGCGCGTTTCCGGACCAGCCCGGCCGCGGCACAGCTGTCGCCCGACCTCACAGCCGCGTTGCACACACCCCTGCGTTGAGCCCGGCACCCGGGGTGTCCGCTCCGGAGACGTCCTGGCCCTGTGCCATTCATGAGAAGGAAGGCTCTGACATGCCCGAAATCTTCATCAACTACCGCACAGGCGACGGGGATCACCTCGCCGCCACGCTGGACGAAGCTCTGGGCCATCGGTTCGGCGCGGACACGGTGTTCCGCGACGGACGCTCGATACGTCCGGGCTCGGAGTATCCGCATGAGCTCTTATCCGAGCTGCGCAAGAGCAGCGTCCTGCTCGTCGTGATCGGCCCCGACTGGGTGACGGCACCGCGCCTTCGAGATCCGGACGACTGGGTGCGGCGGGAGATCCTCGAGGCACACGCGTGTCGTATCCCCATCATCCCGATCCTCGGTGACCCCTCGGTCACATGGCTGCGCAGGGAGGAACTACCGCAGGAGATCTCATGGCTGGCCGAACTCCAGTCCCTGCGGTACGCCCCCTACACCTCGACGACAGATCTTGCCCGCATCGGGGACGAACTCGCGGATCGTATAAAGAGCCTGACGGACACTCAGCGGCCGTCCCCCACGCCGGACCCGGCAGTCGGCACGCACAACTCCGTCTCCGGCGGCAACCAGGGCACTCTCGCGCAGGGGCGCGACTTCAGCGGAGACATCGCGGGGACGATCTACAAGAACAACACGGGCCCCTTTCACACGGGCACAGGTGACCAGCACACGCATCACCACACCAACTCGCCGCGGTTCTCGGGCGACGGCGGCACCTTCGTGGCGGGCGACAACCATGGCGGCATCCGCCACACCTTCAGGCGTGACGAGCGCCATCGGGGCGGCGAGGACGAGCAGCGGTGAGCGACTCCTCCGCCCGTTTCCACAATGCCTTCGACGCCGAGCACGGCAACTTCCACACGGGCAGCGGCACACAGAACATCTACTACGGCGTCGGGAAGCAGAGCCCGGAGTCCCGCTACCGGCCGCTTGCTCCTGACTTCCTTGACCGGCTCCAACAACGGTTCGTACCGCCGGAGGGGTTCGGAAACGGCCGGCGGATCCTCAGGGACGCGCATACGGTACTGATCGCTGGAGAGCCCGGCAGTGGCAGGAACGCCGCGGCCCGCATGCTGCTGTACGAATTCCGCGACCTACGCGGCAATCTCCACGAGGTGCTGCCCGAGGACGACGAGGGGAACGTCAGGCTCGAACAACGCCCTTCAGGAGAGGCCGAAGGCCTGCTGCTCGACCTGTCCCAGACCGATGCCCAGGCCTGGACCATCCTCCACGACAGCCTGCCCGGCTTCCACGCCGATGTATGCAAGAACGGTTCACGTCTCGCCGTGGTGCTTCCGAGCCCCGTCCCGAGCCGACTGCACTCGGATCTGGCCGGGCTCCGGGCGCCGGTCAACCGCCCGGACGAGATCTTGGTCATGCGTGGCGTACTCCGCGAGGCAAAGCTGCCCGTCGACCTGGATCCGCCGGGAGAAGTCCACCGCTTCCTGCAGCACAGGCCGCCCCTGGACGAGGTCGCCCACCTTGCGTGGCTGATCCGGACGACGGCCGACGCCAGCCCGTCGGACTCCTTCGACAAGTGGTGCCAGACAGCGGTGGAGGCACTGACTCGGCGCCCGGAGGACGTGGCGCAACGCGTCCTCGCGTTGGAGGACGGCAGGCCGAGGGCGCTGCTTCTGACAACCGCCATGCTGCACGGCGCCAGCTCCGATGCCGTCCACGAAGCCTGCGAGTCTTTGCTTGCCACGGTCGATCATCCGAAGGACAGCCGCCCCCTCCTCGAACGTGAGGACCTCTCCGCTCAGTTCGACAAGATCAACGCGACCCCGGATCCGCAGGGCCGGGTGACGTTCGCGGACATGGACTACGACATCGCCATCCGTGCCCATTTCTGGAACAACATGCCAGGACTCCGCCCCCAACTCGGCGCCTGGGTGCGCAAGGCGGTCTCCCTGAACTCGCTGACACCCGACGACCGCCTCCGGCTGGCCGAACGCTTCGCCGAGCAGATTCTCCGCACGGGAGGCGCAAAAGACCTGTTGGAACATATAGGAGCCTGGGCCGACAGCGGTCCCCAAGCACGGCCGGCCGCCACACAGACCTTCACGTATGGCGCTCTGCACAGGGACCATGGGCGGAGATTTCGCAAGGAGTTGTACGACTGGGCCATCTCCCCCACGTTGTCGGACGGCCGCGCCGAAGTACTCATCGACGTGTGCTCGAGCGAGTTCGCGTCACGGTATCCGGAGCGGGCGATGGTGCGGCTGCACCGCGTGGCCCAGCATCACAGCCGAGGCCAGGAGGCCGAGTCCAGGCTGACCGCCCTCGTGCTGCCCGAGCCCCGGCTGCACCGCCGGATGCTGGAACGGCTCGCACGATGGTTGGAGAAACCACGGAAAGCGAACGTCCGCCTGTTCGCCGCCCTGGCCTCGCCCCGCCACCTCACCACCCGGCGCACCGGTCCGGGCGCCGCGCCCCACGCGCTGCTGGACGAGAGAGGCGTACGCGAGCAGCTCACCGGCTGTTGGGCGGCACTGTTCGAGCACGTATCACTGGCCGAGTGCCATGACCTGCCCGACCAGTGGCTCTCAGCGGCAGGGTATGCCGCCCCACCCCACCGCGAGCATCTGATCGACATCCTCGTCCGCGCCTGCCAGGAACATCCTCTGAAGCTGAGCCGCCTCTACCAACTCGCCTACCCGCACCGGGTTGGCAACCTCGTCCTGCAGAAGATCAATGCCGAGCAGGGCATTGACCGAATCCACCCATGACGCCCCCAGGAGACGACTCATGCACTCCGGCAACAAGGCCATGACGGGATTTCTCTCCGTCATCCTCGCTCTGCTGCTCCTCATCACCGGGCTCATGACCCAGTGGCCCCTCTGGACATGGCCTGTCGCAGCCGGCGTCGTGTTCGCATACGTGGCGGCCTCCCTCGCGTACGCGCGTCGGCACAGGCCAGTCATCCCACCCGAGCGCCGACTGGAACCCGATATACCGATCGCTCCAGTCGAGCGCTGGGAGTGCGTCGTCAAGGGCGTAGCGCTGCCGTCACGTTTGGAGGACTACGACTTCCACTTCTCGGCCAGCGTTCGCTGGTTGCCGCAGGACCCGCCCGCGAATGCCCCCACCGTCAACACGGGCGGCCTGGCAGTCGACGCGATCCTGGAGCGTGCCCGACGGATCACTGAACGGTCGTCACCGCACCAAAGCTCCCTCGTCCAGCACCGGTTGAACGGCGAACTGGCGACGATGCTGCCCGACGTCAGCGGCAGGGTTGTGGCCATGGCGGAGGACGTACGGCTGACGCTGGAGGAAGCCGATCACGAGCGGCTGGAGAAGCTCGCCACGGTACGCAAGAACGAAGCGGTGTGGGAGCACGAACGAAAGTGGGAGCAGAACAAGCGCGCCTATCTGGGCGACGACGTGCTCAAGACGCCGGGCAGCGCGGTGGTGTGGTGGCTTACGAAAAATGGCGAGCAGATCGACAAGGCGGTTTCGGACATCGGGCTGCTCGCCGAGCTCGCGTCGGCGGCGCACGATCAGCCGGTCCCGCTCGATTTCCATCGCTTCGTGCCCGGACTGGCTGCCGAACCGACACCGGCCGCCTCGGAGGAGCCGAGCCCCGAGCCCGCGGAGACGGGGCCGCGCACACCCGACGAGTACGTGGACCTCCTGTTGGAGTTCGTGGGGCTTCCCGAAGAAGATCCGCGCCGTCTGCTCTTCCTCAAGCGAGTGGCCGAGGACGCAGAGGCAGCCGGGAGGTCCCAGGTGGCCGAAGCTCTCCGGCGTCGGCTCGACGACTCTTCGGCCGCGCCGAGCGACCCGTACAAGCCTGAGCCGCCTGCCCACGACGATCGCCCGGGCGGCGCCGGAGACCCGGGTGGCTTCGGCATCTGACACGGTACGGGTCGGGCCCGGCTCTCACAGGCTGAGAGCCGGGCCCGAGCAGTCGCCGAACGGTGGGGTCAGAGCCCAGCCGCCCGACGCAGCGCCTCCACCCGGTCCGTCTTCTCCCACGTGAAGTCGTCCAGCGGACGCCCGAAGTGGCCGTACGCCGCGGTCTGGGCGTAGATCGGGCGGAGCAGGTCGAGGTCGCGGATGATCGCGGCGGGGCGGAGGTCGAAGACCTCGGTGATGGCCTTTTCGATCTTGTCGGTGTCGATCTTGGCGGTGCCGAAGGTCTCGACGAAGAGGCCGACGGGCTCCGCCTTGCCGATGGCGTAGGCGACCTGGACCTCGCAGCGGGTGGCCAGGCCGGCCGCCACGACGTTCTTGGCGACCCAGCGCATCGCGTACGCCGCCGAGCGGTCCACCTTGGACGGGTCCTTGCCGGAGAAGGCGCCGCCGCCGTGGCGGGCCATGCCGCCGTACGTGTCGATGATGATCTTGCGGCCGGTCAGGCCGGCGTCACCCATCGGGCCGCCGATCTCGAAGCGGCCGGTGGGGTTCACCAGCAGGCGGTAGCCCTCGGTGTCCAGCTTGATGCCGTCGTCCAGGAGGGCCTTGAGCTCGGGCTCGACCACGAACTCGCGGATGTCAGGGGCCAGGAGCGAGTCCAGGTCGATGTCCTGGGCGTGCTGCGAGGAGACGACCACCGTGTCGAGGCGGACGGCCTTGTCGCCGTCGTACTCGATGGTGACCTGGGTCTTGCCGTCGGGGCGCAGGTAGGGGATCGTCCCGTTCTTGCGGACCTCGGAGAGTCGCTTCGACAGGCGGTGCGCCAGGTGGATCGGCAGCGGCATCAACTCGGGCGTCTCGTCTGTCGCGTAACCGAACATCAGGCCCTGGTCGCCCGCGCCCTGCTTGTCCAGCTCGTCCTCGTCGCCCTCGACGCGCTTCTCGTACGCCGTGTCGACGCCCTGCGCGATGTCCGGGGACTGGGCGCCGATCGACACCGACACGCCGCAGGAGGCGCCGTCGAAGCCCTTCTTCGAGGAGTCGTAACCGATCTCGAGGATCTTGTCGCGCACCAGCTGCGCGATCGGCGCGTACGCCTTGGTCGTGACCTCGCCCGCCACGTGAACGAGGCCGGTCGTGATCAGCGTTTCGACGGCGACCCGGGACTTCGGGTCCTCGCGCAGAAGCGCGTCGAGAATGGTGTCGCTGATCTGGTCAGCGATCTTGTCGGGGTGACCCTCGGTCACAGACTCCGAGGTGAACAGACGACGGGACACAACGCTCCCTGGGGTTGCAGCGGCTGCTGGCTGATCATTGGTGGACGGATCGGGGGCTGCGCCCGCTGTCGTCCGGGGGTCAGTTTATCGGTCACGCTCGACTGCGGGTCCACCCCGTCTCGCGACTCGGAAGACCTGTGACCTGCGGCACAGGCATTCTGCCCAACGACGCTCGGTTTCCGCCAGCTTTCCCCGCACGAATTCGCCGGTTTCGGAAGTCGACAAAGACTGCTCCGACGGAACGAATCAGGCATCACTCCAGGCGCCGCGCCACGAGATCCCACACCGTCTCGGCCAGAGCCTCCTTGGGCCCGTACGGCACGGGGGTCTCACTGCCGTCGGCACCGAGCACGACCGCTTCGTTCTCCTCGGAGCCGAAGGTCTTGCGCTCCCCCACCTCGTTCACGACGAGGAGATCGCATCCCTTGCGCTCCAGCTTCGTCCGCCCATTGGCGAGGACGTCGTCCGTCTCGGCGGCGAAGCCTACGATCACCTGACCGGGGCGGGCGCGCTCGGTGGATATCTCGGCGAGGATGTCGGGATTACGCACCAGGGTGATCGGATCCGGGTCCCGGTCGTCCTTCTTCTTGATCTTTCCGGCCGCGTACGCAGCCGGACGGAAGTCCGCGACCGCGGCCGCCATCACCACCGCGTCGGCGTCCGCGGCGGCCTTCAGCACCGCCTCGCGCAACTGGACGGCCGTGCCGACCGACACCACGTCCACGCCCGCCGGGTCCGGCATCCCGGTGTTCGCGGCAATCAGCGTGACCCTGGCACCCCGGGCCGCAGCGGTGCGCGCGAGGGCGTACCCCTGCTTGCCGGAGGAGCGGTTTCCGAGGAAGCGGACCGGGTCGAGCGGCTCGCGCGTGCCGCCGGCGCTGACCACGACATGGCGGCCCGCCAGATCGGGGGCGACAGCCCCGCGGGCCAGCACCCGGCGGCAGGTCTCGAAGATCTCGCCGGGCTCCGGCAGCCGGCCCTTGCCCGTGTCGACGCCCGTCAGACGGCCGACGGCGGGCTCGATGACGACGGCACCGCGGCGGCGCAGCGTCGCGACGTTCTCCTGCGTGGCCGGGTGTTCCCACATCTCGGTGTGCATGGCGGGGGCGAAGACCACCGGGCAGCGGGCGGTGAGCAGGGTGTTGGTCAGCAGGTCGTCGGCCAGGCCGTGCGCGGCCTTCGCCAGCATGTCCGCGGTGGCGGGCGCCACGACCACCAGGTCCGCCTCCTGGCCGATGCGGACATGCGGGACTTCGTGCACATCGGACCAGACCTCGGTCGTGACGGGGTGGCCGGAGAGCGCGGACCAGGTCGCGGCGCCGACGAAATGGAGCGCCGACTCGGTCGGTACGACCCGTACGTCGTGCCCCGACTCGGTCAGCCGGCGCAGCAGTTCGCACGCCTTGTACGCGGCGATGCCACCGCTGACTCCCAGCACGACCTTCGGCTTGTCCACGGTCTCTCCCCGGCTCGGCTCACCTGCGCCTGCAAACGTATACGTACTCATGACACACCACAGGCCCGACAGCCGGGCTGCCGGGCCTGTGGAAAAGCCTGCTGCGATCTGCAGATATTGCTTACTGTGCGGCGCCTGCCGCACGCTGCCTACTGCGCCGGGCCCTCAACGGCCTCGGACGTCAGCAGGCCCGCGTTGATCTCGCGCAGGGCGATCGAGAGCGGCTTCTCGTGGACGTGCGTGTCCACGAGCGGACCGACGTACTCGAGGAGACCCTCGCCGAGCTGCGAGTAGTACGCGTTGATCTGACGGGCCCGCTTGGCCGCGTAGATCACGAGGCTGTACTTCGAGTCGGTGGCCTCGAGGAGCTCGTCGATCGGGGGGTTGATGATGCCCTCGGGCGCGGCAATGGAAGAGGACACGCTCTACCTTCCGAAAGATGGGATGAGATCGAAAACGATCACACTACGTCCATCAAGGCTAGCAGCTCACGCGCCACGTCCTCGACGGAGGTGTTGACCAGGGTGACATCGAACTCCGACTCGGCCGCCAGCTCGACCTTCGCGGCGGCCAGTCGGCGCTCGATCACCTCGGGCGGCTCGGTGCCCCGCCCGGTGAGTCTGCGCACCAGTTCCCCCCAGGAGGGCGGAGCCAGGAACACCAGCTGGGCCTCGGGCATCGACTCGCGGACCAGACGCGCGCCCTGGAGGTCGATCTCCAGCAGGACGGGCTCGCCGGACTCCAGCCGCTCCATCACGGCGCCCCGCGGGGTGCCGTAGCGGTTGCCGGCGAACTCCGCCCACTCGAGAAGCTCTCCGTTGGCGATCAGCTTGTCCATTTCCTCGTCGCTGACGAAGAAGTACTGGACGCCATGCTTCTCACCGGGACGCGGCTTACGGGTCGTCGCCGACACCGAGAGCCAGACCTCGGGGTGTTCCTTGCGCATATGAGCGACGACCGTGCTCTTGCCGACCCCGGAGGGGCCGGAGAGCACGGTCAGCCGCGGACGTGATTCCGGGGGTACGGGGGTTGTCCCCCGGGATGTTGCAGCCATGCAGCGATTATCCAGGTTCTCAGGAGTGCCCGAGAACGTCAGGCGGCACCGCCGCCGAACTCACGCTCAAGAGACGCGATCTGGTTGGAGCCGAGGCCGCGCACGCGGCGGCTCTCGGAGATCCCGAGTCGCTCCATGATCTGCTTGGCGCGGACCTTGCCCACGCCCGGCAGGGACTCCAGGAGAGCGGAGACCTTCATCTTGCCGATGACGTCGTTCTCCTGGCCCTGCTTGATGACCTCGTGAAGGGAGGCGCCGGAGTGCTTGAGTCGATTCTTGACCTCGGCCCGCTCCCGGCGAGCCGCGGCGGCCTTTTCGAGCGCGGCTGCGCGCTGTTCAGGGGTAAGGGGCGGAAGAGCCACGCCTACGTCACCTCGGATGTCGAACTGTCGGATACGGACCGGTGAGGAACCTAGTCGCCCCACACCTGGGGAGCAACGAGCAACGCTTCTTGCCCGTCCCCACTCGTCGGAGACTAGCGGCCAAGTCCGCTGGAGTCAGCGAGAACAGCGGAAAAGTCCTGGTCAGCCTCCATTGAACCCGACATTTGGTACATAGCGCTCCGGATTTGAGGGTGTATTCAGACGTGGGACGTCCACAAGGACCTCACCGAAGAGGCGCCGAAGACGCTAGACCGCCGCCACGGCCGCTCTGATGTCCTCCGCGAACCGGTCCGCGGACGCGCGTAGCGCGCCGACATCGGGTCCGTGACGCAGAACACCCCGGCTGACGTTCGGAACCACACGACGCACCGCGGCCCCGAAGACGCCCGGAAGATCGGCGGGGGTCGCTCCCTGGGCGCCGATGCCGGGCGCGAGGAGCGGCCCGTTGATGTCGAGGTCGTACGAGGAGAGGTCGCCCAGCGTGGCGCCCACGACCGCGCCGAAGGACCCCATGGGGGCCTCCCCCGCGTTCTCCTCTGCGAGGTGCGCGAGCATGGTGGCGCCGACGTTCCTGCGGGCCGCGTCGTCGGGCCGTACCGCGTGCTGCACCTCGCCGCCCTCCGGGTTGGAGGTGAGCGCTAGCACGAACAGCCCGGCACCGCTCTCGCGCGCGAGCTCGACGGCCGGCTTCAGCGATCCGTAGCCGAGGTACGGGGAAACGGTCAGCGCGTCCGAGAACAGCGGCGAACCCTTCTCCAGGAAGGCGGAGGCGTACGCGGCCATGGTCGAGCCGATGTCGCCGCGCTTGGCGTCCATGACGACGAGCGCCCCGGCGGCCCGTGCCTCCTCGACCGACTTCTCCAGTACGGCGATACCGCGTGACCCGAAGCGCTCGAAGAACGCGCTCTGCGGCTTCAGTACGGCGACCCGGTCGGCCAGCGCCTCCACGACGGTGCGGCTGAAGCGCTCCAGGCCCGCGATGTCGTCGTTCAGGCCCCAGTCGGTGAGCAGCGAGGCATGCGGGTCGATGCCGACGCACAGCGGACCGCGTTCGTCCATGGCGCGGCGAAGGCGCGTACCGAAGGGTTCCAGGTTCACGCGGGCTCCTTCATGTCGGCGCCGACCGCGTCGGCAAGGGTGGCGTATGGACTGGTGCGCAGGCGTGCCGCGAGCCCCTTGTGGATCGCACGGCTCCAGAAGGGGCCCTCGTAGATGAAGGCGCTGTAGCCCTGGACCAGGGTGGCGCCGGCCAGGATGCGCTGCCAGACGTCCTCGGCGTTCTCGATGCCGCCGACGCCCACGAGCGTGATGTCGTCGCCCACGCGCGCGTAGAGGCGACGCAGCACCTCCAGGGAGCGCGACTTCAGCGGCGCACCGGAGAGGCCACCGGTTTCCTTCACGACGGAGGGTTCGGATGTCAAACCGAGCCCGTCGCGCGCGATGGTCGTGTTCGTGGCGATGATCCCGTCCAGGCCGAGCTCCACGGCGAGGTCGGCGACGGCGTCGATGTCCTCGTCGGCGAGATCGGGGGCGATCTTCACCAGCAGCGGGACGCGGCGTTCGGTCACGGCCTGGTCGGCGGCCTCGCGGACGGCGCTGAGCAGCGGTCGCAGATGGTCCACCGCCTGCAGATTCCTGAGGCCCGGCGTGTTCGGCGAGGAAACGTTGACCACCAGATAGTCGGCGTACGGGGCAAGCCGCCGCGTCGACTTCACATAGTCGCCTACCGCCTCGGCCTCGGGCACGACCTTGGTCTTGCCGATGTTGACGCCCACGACGGTCCTGAAGACCGCCTCGCGGCCTGCCAGGCGCTCCGCCACGGCAGCGGAGCCCTCGTTGTTGAACCCCATGCGGTTGATCAGCGCCCGGTCCGGGACGAGCCGGAACAACCGCTTACGGGGGTTGCCGGGCTGCGGCTCCCCCGTGACCGTGCCGATCTCGACGTGGTCGAAGCCGAGCATCGACATCCCGTCGACCGCGATCGCGTTCTTGTCGAAGCCGGCCGCGAGCCCGAACGGCCCGTGCATCCGCAGCCCGAAGACCTCGGTGCGCAGCTCCTTGTGGCGCGGGGCGAGAGCCGCCGCGATGAACGTACGCAGCACAGGGAGGCGGGCGGCGAGGCGGATCCAGGCGACGGCCAGGTGATGGGCCCGCTCCGGGTCCATCCGTTTGAAGAGCAAACTGAAGAACAGTCGGTACATGGCGTCAGTCCCGCGCCGCCGTGAGGTGCTCCGCGTGTTCCTGGAGCGAACGGACGCCCACGTCCCCGTGGTTGAGCGCGTCGATGCCCTGGACGGCGGCGGCGAGCGCCTGCACGGTCGTCAGGCAGGGCACGGAGCGGGCCACGGCGGCCGTACGGATGTCGTAGCCGTCGAGGCGGCCACCGGTGCCGTACGGCGTGTTGACGATCAGGTCGACCTCGCCCTCGTGGATGAGCTGGACGATCGTCCGCTCGCCGTTCGGGCCGGTGCCCTCGCTCTGCTTGCGTACGACGGTGGCGTTGATGCCGTTGCGCTTGAGCACCTCGGCCGTGCCGGAGGTGGCGAGCAACTCGAAGCCGTGGGCGACCAGTTCACGCGCCGGGAAGATCATCGAGCGCTTGTCGCGGTTGGCGACGGAGATGAAGGCGCGGCCCTTGGTCGGCAGCGGACCGTACGCGCCCGCCTGCGACTTGGCGTACGCCGTGCCGAACACCGAGTCGATGCCCATGACTTCACCGGTGGAGCGCATCTCCGGGCCGAGGATCGTGTCGACGCCGCGCCCGTGGATGTCGCGGAAGCGCGACCACGGCATGACGGCCTCCTTGACGGAGATCGGCGCGTCCAGCGGCAGCGTGCCGCCGTCACCGCTCGCCGGGAGCAGCCCCTCGGCGCGCAGTTCGGCGATGGTCGCGCCAAGGGAGATCCGGGCCGCCGCCTTGGCCAGCGGCACGGCCGTCGCCTTGGAGGTGAAGGGGACGGTGCGCGAGGCACGCGGGTTGGCTTCGAGGACGTACAGGATGTCGCCTGCCATCGCGAACTGGATGTTGATCAGCCCCCGGACGCCAACTCCCTTCGCGATGGCCTCAGTTGAGGCCCGCAGCCGCTTGATGTCGAAGCCGCCCAGCGTGATCGGCGGCAGCGCGCACGCCGAGTCGCCGGAGTGGATCCCGGCCTCCTCGATGTGCTCCATGACGCCGCCGAGGTACAGCTCGTGGCCGTCGTACAGCGCGTCCACGTCGATCTCGATCGCGTCGTCGAGAAAGCGGTCGACGAGGACCGGGCGTGACGGGGAGATCTCGGTCGACTCGGCGATGTACGCCTCCAGTCGCGTCTCGTCGTACACGATCTCCATGCCGCGCCCGCCGAGCACGTACGAGGGCCGTACGAGGACGGGGTAGCCGATCTCGTCCGCGATGGCCTTGGCGCCCTCGAAGGTCGTCGCGGTGCCGTGCTTGGGAGCCGGCAGCCCCGCTTCGGCGAGCACCTGGCCGAAGGCGCCGCGGTCCTCGGCGGCGTGGATCGCCTCGGGCGGCGTGCCCACCACCGGGACGCCGTTGTCCTTCAGCGCCTGCGACAGACCCAGCGGGGTCTGTCCGCCGAGCTGCACCACGACACCGGCGATCGGCCCGGCCAGGGACTCCGCGTGGACGATCTCCAGTACGTCCTCCAGTGTGAGCGGCTCGAAGTACAGCCGGTCGGAGGTGTCGTAGTCCGTGGAGACGGTCTCCGGGTTGCAGTTGACCATCACGGTCTCGTACCCGGCGTCGCTCAGCGCGAAGGAGGCGTGGACGCAGGAGTAGTCGAACTCGATGCCCTGGCCGATGCGGTTGGGCCCGGAGCCCAGGATGATCACCGCGGGCTTCTCACGGGAGGCGACCTCGCTCTCCTCGTCGTACGAGGAGTAGAAGTACGGCGTCTTCGCCGCGAACTCGGCGGCGCAGGTGTCGACCGTCTTGTAGACCGGGCGCACGCCCAGCGCGTGCCGCACCTCACGGACGACGTCCTCGCGCAGGCCACGGATCTCGGCGATCTGGGCGTCGGAGAAGCCGTGCCGCTTGGCTTCCGCCAGCAGCGACGGGTCCAGCCTGTCGGCGGCGGTCAGCTCGTCCGCGAGCTCCTTGATGAGGAAGAGCTGGTCGACGAACCACGGGTCGATCTTCGTCGCCTCGAAGACCTCCTCCTGGGTCGCGCCCGCACGGATGGCCTGCATGACGCAGTTGATCCGCCCGTCGGTCGGTCGGATCGCCTCTTCCAGGAGGGCCGTTTTGTCCCCGGGCTCCCCGATGAACGTGAACTGCGAGCCCTTCTTCTCCAGTGACCGCAGCGCCTTCTGCAGGGCCTCGGTGAAGTTGCGGCCGATGGCCATGGCCTCGCCGACCGACTTCATGGTCGTCGTCAGCGTCGAGTCGGCCTGCGGGAACTTCTCGAAGGCGAAGCGCGGCGCCTTCACGACGACGTAGTCGAGCGTCGGCTCGAAGGACGCCGGTGTCTTCTCGGTGATGTCGTTCGGGATCTCGTCCAGGGTGTAGCCGACGGCGAGCTTCGCGGCGATCTTGGCGATCGGGAAGCCGGTCGCCTTGGAAGCGAGGGCGGACGACCTGGACACGCGAGGGTTCATCTCGATGACGATGACCCGGCCGTCCTCGGGGTTCACCGCGAACTGGATGTTGCAGCCGCCGGTGTCGACGCCGACCTCGCGGATGACGGCGATGCCGATGTCGCGCAGGATCTGGTACTCGCGGTCGGTGAGCGTCATCGCCGGGGCGACGGTGATCGAGTCGCCGGTGTGCACGCCCATGGGGTCGAAGTTCTCGATGGAGCAGACGACCACGACGTTGTCGTGCTTGTCGCGCATCAGCTCCAGCTCGTACTCCTTCCAGCCGAGGATGGACTCCTCCAGGAGCACCTCGGTGGTCGGGGACAGGGTGAGCCCCTGGCCGGCGATGCGGCGCAGTTCGTCCTCGTTGTGCGCGAAGCCGGAACCGGCGCCGCCCATGGTGAAGGAGGGCCGGACGACGACCGGGTAACCGCCGAGTGTGTCGACGCCCTTCAGGACGTCGTCCATGGAGTGGCAGATCACCGACCGGGCGGACTCGCCGTGCCCGATCTTCTCCTTCACGGCGTCCACGACCTCCTTGAAGAGATCGCGGTCCTCGCCCTTGTTGATCGCCTCGACATTGGCGCCGATCAGCTCGACGCCGTACTCGTCGAGCGTCCCGGCCTCGTGCAGCGAGATGGCCGTGTTGAGGGCCGTCTGGCCGCCCAGCGTGGGCAGCAGGGCGTCCGGCCGCTCCTTGGCGATGATCTTCTCGACGAACTCCGGGGTGATCGGCTCGACATACGTCGCGTCGGCGATTTCCGGGTCCGTCATGATCGTCGCGGGGTTGGAGTTGACGAGGATGACCCTCAGGCCCTCGGCCTTGAGGACACGGCAGGCCTGGGTGCCGGAGTAGTCGAACTCGGCGGCCTGGCCGATGACGATCGGGCCGGAGCCGATGACCAGGACGGACTGGATATCGGTGCGCTTAGGCACGCTGGGCTCCCTTTTCTGCCATGAGCTCTACGAAGCGGTCGAACAGGTAGGCCGCGTCGTGCGGGCCCGCTGCCGCCTCGGGGTGGTACTGGACGCTGAACGCCGGCTGGTCGAGCAGCTGGAGCCCTTCGACGACCTGGTCGTTCAGGCAGACGTGCGAGACCTCGGCACGCCCGTAGGGGGTGTCGCTGACGCGGTCGAGCGGCGCGTCGACGGCGAACCCGTGGTTGTGCGCGGTGACCTCGACCTTGCCGGTCGTACGGTCCTGCACGGGCTGGTTGATGCCCCGGTGGCCGTACTTCAGCTTGTACGTGCCGAAGCCGAGGGCGCGGCCCAGGATCTGGTTGCCGAAGCAGATGCCGAAGAGCGGGGTCTTCCGCTCGAGGACGGCGCGCATCACCGAGACCGGGTGCTCGGCCTTCTCCGGGTCGCCGGGACCGTTGGAGAAGAACACGCCGTCGGGCCCGACCGCGTAGAGGTCCTCGGCGGTCGCGGTGGCGGGCAGTACATGCACCTCGATGCCGCGCTCGGCCATACGGTGCGGGGTCATGCCCTTGATGCCGAGATCCACCGCGGCGACGGTGAACCGCTTCTCGCCGATGGCGGGGACGACGTACGCCTCCTCCGTCGCGACCTCCTCGTACAGGCTGGCGCCCTTCATCTCGGGGGCCTGGCGCACCTCGGCGAGCATCGTGCCCTCGTCGGGCAGCGCGTTCCCGGAGAAGATCCCGACGCGCATGGCGCCGCGCTCGCGCAGATGACGGGTGAGGGCACGCGTATCGATGCCGGAGATCCCGACGACGTCCTGCCGGGCGAGCTCCTCGTCCAGCGAGCGCCGGGAGCGCCAGTTGGAGGGCACGCGCGCGGGGTCGCGTACGACATAGCCGGCGACCCAGATCCGCTTCGACTCGGGGTCCTCGTCGTTGACGCCGGTGTTGCCGACGTGCGGGGCGGTCATCACGACGACCTGGCGGTGGTACGAGGGGTCGGTGAGGGTCTCCTGGTATCCGGTCATCCCGGTGGAGAAGACGGCCTCTCCGAAGGTCACCCCCACGGCCCCGTAGGCGCGGCCGCGGAAGATCCGGCCGTCCTCCAGGACGAGTACGGCGGGAGTTCTGGAAGCTCCCCGGGTGGAGGTGGTCATCGTGCGCCTTCCGTTTTGTTGCTGTCCTTGTTGATCATCTGGTTCAGGGTCTCGACCCACTCGTTGTGCTCGGCCGCGTGGTCGGAGCGGAAACCGGAGTCGAGCAGCCTGTCACCGTGCTCCCAGGTGACGACCAGCAGGCCGCCCTCGGTGAGGACCTTGCCCGCGATGCCCTTGTCGAGCCGGGCCTCGCGCAGCGCCTCGAGAGGCACGAAGAAGTCGGCCGCTCCGGGGCGTACGACATCCAGGCCCGCGTCCGTCAGCGTGAGTTCGACCCGGCTGCGGGTGCCCAGGCCGTGCGCCACGATGCGGTCGAGCCACTGACCGGCGGTGGTGGAGCCGTGGTAGCGGCCGCTCATCGTCAGCTTCACCGGACCGGGCTCGTCCGGGGCCTGGGGCAGCTCGGGCAGGTCTCCCTGGAGCGTGCCGCGCCACTTCCAGCCCTCGCGCATCAGCCAGTAGACGAGGGCGACGAAGAGCGCGAGCCCCACGAGCCAGCCGATGCGGGCGGCCCAGTCGGTCACTTCCGCCGACTTCTGTTCCGCGGCGTACGTCAGTTGCGTCAGTGGTGTCACGCGAGCTTCCCGTCGACGAGCGTGGCGCGGCCCCGCAGCCATGTGTGCGTGACACGGCCCGGCAGCTCACGACCCTCGTACGGAGTGTTGCGGCTGCGCGACGCGAAGCCCGTGGGGTCCACGGTCCCACGGTATGCCGGATCGACCAGCGTGAGGTTGGCGGGCTCACCTGCCGAGACGGGCCGGCCGTGTCCCGTCGCCCGGCCGATCCGGGCGGGCTTGAAGGACATACGGTCCGCGACGCCGGCCCAGTCGAGCAGTCCGCTGTCGACCATCGTCTGCTGGACCACGGACAACGCGGTCTCCAGGCCGACCATGCCCATGGCCGCCGCGGCCCACTCGCAGTCCTTGTCCTCGTGCGGGTGTGGGGCGTGGTCGGTGGCGACGATGTCGATCGTGCCGTCGGCGAGCGCCTCGCGCAGGGCCATCACGTCGCGCTCGGTGCGCAGCGGCGGATTGACCTTGTAGACCGGGTCGTACGAGCGGACCAGCTCATCGGTGAGCAGCAGGTGGTGCGGGGTGACCTCGGCGGTCACGTCGATGCCGCGGGACTTGGCCCAGCGCACGATCTCGACCGAGCCGGCGGTCGACAGATGGCAGATGTGCACCCGGGAGTGCACGTGTTCGGCGAGCAGCACATCGCGCGCGATGATCGACTCCTCGGCGACGGCGGGCCAGCCGCCGAGCCCCAACTCGGCCGAGACGACGCCCTCGTTCATCTGGGCGCCCTCGGTCAGCCGCGGCTCCTGCGCGTGCTGGGCCACGACACCGCCGAAGGCCTTCACGTACTCCAGGGCCCGCCGCATGATCACGGCGTCGTCCACGCACTTGCCGTCGTCCGAGAAGACGGTGACGCCGGCCGCCGACTCGTGCATGGCGCCCAGCTCGGCGAGCTTCTTGCCCTCCAGGCCGACGGTGACGGCCCCGATGGGCTGCACATCGCAGTAGCCGTGCTGCTGGCCCAGCCGGTAGACCTGCTCGACCACACCGGCGGTGTCGGCGACCGGGAAGGTGTTGGCCATGGCGAACACGGCCGTGTAACCGCCGCTCGCGGCAGCCCGCGTACCGGTCAGGACGGTCTCGGAGTCCTCACGCCCGGGTTCGCGCAGATGGGTGTGGAGATCGACGAGGCCCGGCAGAAGCACCTTGCCTTCGGCCTCAACGACCTCGGCTCCCTCGGCGGGAAGTCCGGCACCGACCTCCACGATGGTGTCGCCGTCGATCAGGACGTCCTGCGGCTCGCCGCCGAGCACCTTCGCACCACGGATCAGGATCTTGCTCATCTTGCTTACTTCTCCTCGTCCGCAGAAATGGTGTGCGCGGAGCGCTCGTTGGAAGGGTGGTGGTGGGAGACGGGCGGGCGGGTGTGGGTGACGGCGGGCTCGTTGCCGCCCAGGAGCAGGTACAGGACGGCCATGCGGATCGAGACACCGTTCGCCACCTGCTCGATGGCGGTGCAACGGTCGGAGTCGGCGACCTCGGCGGTGATCTCCATGCCGCGGACCATCGGCCCGGGGTGCATCACGATGGCGTGCTCGGGCATCCGCGCCATACGGTCGCCGTCGAGGCCGTAACGCCGTGAGTACTCGCGTTCGGTCGGGAAGAAGGCCGCGTTCATCCGCTCGCGCTGGACGCGCAGCATCATGACCGCGTCGGACTTGGGCAACGTGCTGTCGAGGTCGTATGACACCTCGCAGGGCCAGGTTTCGACGCCGACCGGCAGCAGGGTGGGCGGGGCGACGAGGGTGACCTGGGCGCCGAGGGTGTGCAGCAGGTCGACGTTCGAGCGGGCGACCCGGCCGTGCAGGATGTCACCGACGATCGTGATCCGCTTGCCGTCGAGGTCCTGCCCGAGGCCGGCGTCCCGTCCGACGAGGCGGCGCCGCATCGTGAAGGCGTCGAGCAGGGCCTGGGTGGGGTGTTGGTGGGTGCCGTCGCCGGCGTTGATGACGGCGGCGTCGATCCAGCCGGAGGTCGCGAGGCGGTACGGGGCTCCGGATGCGCCGTGCCGGATGACGACGGCGTCGACGCCCATCGCCTCCAGGGTCTGGGCGGTGTCCTTCAAGGACTCGCCCTTGGAGACGCTGGACCCCTTGGCAGTGAAGTTGATCACATCCGCGGAGAGGCGCTTCTCGGCGGCCTCGAACGAGATCCTGGTACGGGTCGAGTCCTCGAAGAAGAGGTTGACGACGGTGCGGCCGCGCAGGGTCGGCAGCTTCTTGATCGGCCGGTCGGCGACCCGGGCCATCTCCTCGGCGGTGTCGAGGATCAGGACGGCGTCGTCGCGGGTGAGGTCGGCGGCCGAGATGAGATGACGCTGCATCTGTCAGGCTCCGTAAGGCAGTTCAGTTCGGGAGGCGAGGGCCCGGCGGAAGGTCGCAGCCGGGCAGGCAGGCACGCACAGGCACGCTCGGGGGCTTACGCGGGACGTACGCCGGAGTGCTACTGCTGCGCGCCCGGTGCGGGCTGCTTCGCGCCGAGCAGCACGGTGTCGCGACCGTCCTCCTCGGCGAGCTGGACCTTGACCGTCTCCCGCAACGACGTCGGGAGGTTCTTGCCGACGTAGTCGGCGCGGATCGGGAGTTCTCGATGGCCCCGGTCGACGAGGACCGCGAGCTGCACGGCGCGCGGACGGCCGATGTCGTTCAGCGCGTCGAGCGCTGCGCGGATGGTGCGGCCGGAGAAGAGCACGTCGTCGACGAGGACGACCAGCCGGCCGTCGATGCCGTCGGCCGGGATGTCGGTGCGGGCCAGCGCACGCGGCGGGTGCATGCGCAGGTCGTCGCGGTACATGGTGATGTCGAGTGAGCCCACCGGGATCTTGCGGTCGGTGATCTCCTCGAGCTTGGCGGCGAGCCGCTGGGCGAGGAAGACGCCTCGGGTCGGAATGCCGAGAAGCACCACGTCGTCGGCGCCCTTGGCGCGCTCGACGATCTCGTGGGCGATGCGGGTCAACATCCGCGCGATGTCGGGGCCTTCGAGCACGGCCCGGGATTCTGACTGCTGTGTGTCCATACGAGACGGACCTCCTTCTCCGCCTCACGGGACGGACCTTAAAGGACGTCGGAATTGCGCCAACAACGGTACCAGCCCGGCAACGGCCCTGATCACCCCCCTGCAGTCACTCCTGCACCACCTGACGTCACTTCTGCGGGGATCGCGCGGATGGGTCCGGGCGGGACCATTCGGCTTGACGGGGAAGAGTAACGCTGCGTAACCTCACAGTGAGTCACCAGCCGCGCGGCAAAACCGCACGTCGACACAGTGTCCGGGGAGCTATATGTCCAGCGAATACGCCAAACAGCTCGGGGCCAAGCTCCGTGCGATCCGTACCCAGCAGGGCCTTTCCCTCCACGGCGTCGAGGAGAAGTCCCAGGGCCGCTGGAAGGCGGTCGTGGTCGGTTCTTACGAGCGCGGCGACCGCGCCGTGACCGTACAGCGCCTCGCCGAGCTGGCGGACTTCTACGGCGTTCCGGTGCAGGAGCTGCTGCCGGGCACCACACCGGGCGGCGCTGCCGAGCCGCCGCCGAAGCTGGTCCTGGACCTGGAGCGACTGGCCCACGTCCCGGCCGAGAAGGCGGGCCCCCTGCAGCGTTACGCAGCGACGATCCAGTCCCAGCGCGGCGACTACAACGGCAAGGTGCTCTCGATCCGCCAGGACGACCTGCGCACCCTGGCCGTCATCTACGACCAGTCCCCCTCGGTCCTCACCGAGCAGCTGATCAACTGGGGCGTCCTCGACGCGGACGCACGCCGCGCGGTCTCCCACGAAGAGGGCTGACCGGCGTCAGCCCCCTGAAGAAACGTGCCGCCGGGGTGGCCGGAACCTGAGCGTTCCGGCCACCCCGGCGGCTTTGTGTCGGCCGCCCGCGCAGAACACGTCGGAGGGCCCGCAGCCGAGGCTGCGGGCCCTCCGTGACGACCTGTGGCGCTACTCGTCGCGGCGCAGCGAAGGCTTGAGGTCCTTGAAGCGGCCGAGGAGGCCGTTCACGAAGGCCGGGGATTCGTCCGTGGAGAATTCCTTCGCGAGCTGGACCATCTCGTCGAGGACGACGGCGTCCGGGGTCTCGTCGACCCAGATCAGCTCGTACGCGCCGAGGCGCAGGATGTTGCGGTCGACGACCGGCATCCTGTCCAGCGTCCAGTCGACCGCGTACTGCGCGATGAGCTCGTCGATGCGCGGGACACGCTTGGCGTAGCCCTCCACCAGCTGCATCGTGTACTCGCTCACCGGCGGCTGCCGGGTGTCGGTCCGGGAGTGCCGGATCCAGTCCGCGAGGACCGTCAGGACGTCCACGCCGCGCTGGTCGCCCTCGAAGAGGATCTGGAAGGCGCGCTTGCGGGCCGTGTTGCGGGCAGCCACGGTTAGCTGTTCACCCGGCCGAGGTAGTCGCTCGTACGGGTGTCGACCTTGATCTTCTCACCGGTGGTGATGAAGAGCGGCACGTTGATCTGGTGGCCGGTCTCCAGGGTGGCGGGCTTGGTGCCACCGGTGGAGCGGTCGCCCTGGACGCCCGGCTCGGTCTCCTGGACCACCAGCTCGACGGCGGCCGGCAGCTCGACGAAGAGCACCTCGCCCTCATGCTGCGCGACGGTCGCGGTGAAGCCCTCGATCAGGAAGTTGGCGGCGTCGCCGACGGCCTTGCGGTCGACCATCAGCTGGTCGTACGTCTCCATGTCCATGAAGACGAAGTACTCGCCGTCCATGTACGAGAACTGCATGTCGCGCTTGTCGACAGTGGCCGTCTCGACCTTGACACCGGCGTTGAACGTCTTGTCGACGACCTTGCCGGAAAGCACGTTCTTGAGCTTGGTGCGCACGAAAGCCGGGCCCTTGCCGGGCTTGACGTGCTGGAACTCGACGACGGACCAGAGCTGGCCGCCTTCGAGCTTGAGCACCAGGCCGTTCTTGAGGTCGTTCGTGGAAGCCACGGTTGCGGAATCTCCTGGACTGACGTGGACGACCCCGGGGCAAGCGCACAGCTCGGAGGCTAGAGCGCGAGCAGCTCCTTGGTCGTGATGGTGAGTAGCTCGGGTCCGCCGTCCGCCTCAGGGCGTACGACGAGCGTGTCATCGATCCGGACACCGCCCCGGCCCGGGAGGTGGACCCCCGGTTCGACGGTGACCGGCACGCAAGCGTCCAGTTTACCCATGGCCGCGGGGGCCAGCTGAGGGTCCTCATCGATTTCGAGCCCTACACCGTGCCCGGTCAGCGAAGAAAGACCGTGCCCGTACCCCGCCGAGTCCAGCACCTGCCGGGCGGCGCGGTCCACCTCGCGGTATTCGGCGCCCGGCATGAGCGCCTCGCGGCCGGCCCGCTGGGCGGCGAAGACGAGGTCGTAAAGCTCGATCTGCCAGTCGGCGGGCGAGGTGCCGATCACGAACGTACGGCCGATCTCGCAGCGATAGCCGCGGTAAGTCGCCCCCAGGCACACGGAGAGGAAGTCGCCCTCCTCGACCCGTCGGTCGGTGGCACGGTGGCCGCGACGCCCCGAGTTCGGGCCGGTGCCGACGGAGGTCGCGAAGGCCGGGCCGTCGGCGCCGTGGTCGACGAGGCGGCGCTCCAGCTCCAGGGCGAGGTGGCGCTCGGTGCGGCCGACGAGGATCGATTCGAGGAGTTCGCTCAGGGCCTGGTCGGCGATCTCGGCGCCGATCCGGAGGCAGGAGATCTCCTCCTCGTCCTTGATGACGCGCAACTGCTCGACGGCGCCGCCGAGGTCGGTGAGGCGCAGGCGGGGCGTCACGGAGCGGATGGCTCTGTGGCGGGCCACGGTGAGATGGTGTTCCTCGACGGCGAGGGACTCGGCGCCGTGGGCCACGGCGAGATCGGCCGCGGCGACGGCCGGGTCGCCGCGGCCGTCGGCGGCTCCCGGCAGCGTCTGGATCCGCAGGGCTTCGTCGGGCCGCTCGTCGTCGGGGTGCGCGCCGAGGGGGCCCGCGCACATCATCACGTCCGTTCCCCTGCCCAGCAGGAGAACGGCGCCGCGGGGGGCTGCGCCCGCGAGGTAGCGGACGTTGGCGGGCCGGGACACGAGCGCGGTCGCGCTGCCGCCGGCTGCACATCGCTCCAGGAGCCGTTCGCGGCGGGCCGCGTACACCTCTGACATGACCCGAGCCTACGAGGGGTGGGCAGATTGTGCCGGTTCAGGTTGGTCCGGGTGGGTTCGTTCTCGGGTGCGGGTGTGTGGGTGGCTGGTCTCGTCGGCAGGCCGGGCATACGACCCGGTGTCGGTACACAGCGAAGGTGACCTGAGACAGAACCTGAGCGACGGGCATACGACGCACCGACCCACGTCCCCTCCCGCCGGTGGGAGACTGCGGGCAGTTGGGGGTACGGGCTTTCCCGGGACGCGGGCCCTTCCGGGGCGCGTGCTCTCTCCGGGCGCCGGGAGTCGCAGGCTTTGGCTTTTTCAGGGGCGCGGGGCTGTGACATCAGCGGCTCCGCCGCGTGGGCGCGACCAGCCACAACGCACCCGCAGCCGCGACACGACTGTCACCCCCACCCCCTGGCGGGGGCCTGGGGCGCAGTCCCAGTTTCGGGAAGGGGCGGGGCTGGGGAAAGAAAACCCCCGCTCACCACGGAGGTGGACTCGCAATCGACCGCGCCAGCACATCGTCGAGCACACGCGCCGTCGTCGGAACGTCAAGCTGGGAGTTGTCGATGATGGGAAGCCCGGACCCGTACCAGCCGGCCATCCGGCCATGGATGCGGGCGACTTCTTCATCGGTAAGGCGGCGATTTCCGGAGCGCTCGGCATTGCGCTCCAGAACTATCTCCAGGCCCGGCAGGAGAACGACCGGCAGCAGACCGGGTCCCACGTGCCGCTTCCAGCCGCCAAGGCCGACGACGGGCCGGTCCGGAAAGACGGCGTCGTCCAGGATGCAAGAGATCCCGTTGGCAAGAAAGTTGCGTGCGGCGAAGCCGCAGGTGCGCCGGGCGAGACGATACTGCGCCTCCGAGTGGTCGTTCCACCCCGACTGCGGGTCCGCGAAGCCCGAGCGCACCCATTCCCGTACGTCATCAAGGCTGATGTGCGCGGTGGGCACCCGCCGATGGCCGGCCCAGTACTTGGCGACGCTCGTCTTCCCGGCACCGGCGGGCCCGATGAGCAGCACGGCCAGCGTGGTGGACGCCGGATCGGGCGTACCCGCGGCAGGCGGCGGGCTCGGCATCGCGACGGGCCCGCCCGGCGGCAGTTGCACATGCCCCGTGGTGTCCGGCATCGGCGCGGGCGCGTGCTGGGGGGCCGCGTGATGGTGCGGGGCGGGCGCGTGCCCCGGAGGGTGCGGCACGGCGGGTCCGGGCGGTCCGGCGAAACCCGGAGGCGGGTTCACGGGCGCGGGACCCGCGGGGGAACCCATGGGGGCACCCGAGTGCGCGCCCGAGTGTTGCGCGGCCGACGAAATGCCGGCGGCCGGCTCCTGCCCCGGCTGGTGGGGCGGCGGCAGCGGAGACCCCACTGCGTGCTGCATCCGGTGCCACTCCGTCTCGTATCTCTTGGCGCTGGCAGCGGAACACCTGCCCCGCTCCCTACCGAACGGTACCGCCCCCGGCCGCCGTTTGGTGAACGGCCGGGGTGGGTCCGAAGTGCCCATGGACACAAGGCAAATCGGGTGAAGTGGCCTCCTGTGGAGCTATTCGCCCACTTCTCCGTAGGCGGCGAGCAGGACGGCCGGGTCGGGGCCCTCCAGGACGGTGGGCTTGGCAAGTCCGTCCAGGACGATGAAGCGCAGCAGGTCGCCTCGGGACTTCTTGTCGACCTTCATGGTCTCCAGCAACTTGGGCCACTGGTCATAGCGGTAGTGCAGCGGCAGGCCCACGGACTGCAGGATGGTGCGGTGCCGGTCGGCGGTCTCGTCGTCCAACCGGCCTGCCAGGCGGCCGAGTTCGGCGGCGAAGTGCATGCCGACGGCGACGGCGGCGCCGTGCCGCCACTGGTAGCGCTCGTTCTTCTCGATGGCGTGGCCCAGGGTGTGGCCGTAGTTGAGGATCTCGCGCAGCCCCGACTCCTTGAGGTCGGAGGAGACCACCTCGGCCTTGACCTTGATGGAGCGTTCGATGAGTTCGGCGGTGTGCGGACCGTCCGGTCCGCGTGCCCCTTCCGGATCGGCCTCGATCAGCTCGAGGATCCGCGGGTCGGCGATGAACCCGGCCTTGATGATCTCGGCGAGACCGGACACGAAGTCGTTGACCGGCAGCGAGTCGAGGGCGGCCAGGTCGCAGAGCACCCCGGCGGGCGGGTGGAAGGCGCCCACCAGGTTCTTGCCCTCGGCGGTGTTGATGCCGGTCTTGCCGCCGACCGCCGCGTCCACCATGGCCAGTACGGTCGTCGGGATCGCGATCCAGCGCACCCCGCGCAGCCAGCTCGCGGCCACGAACCCGGCCAGGTCGGTGGTTGCGCCGCCGCCCACCCCGACGATCACGTCGGTGCGGGTGAAGCCGGACTGCCCGAGCGCCTTCCAGCAGTACGCGGCGACTTCGGCCGTCTTGGCCTCCTCGGCGTTGGGCACCTGGATGGCCACCGCGTCGAAGCCCTGCCCGGCCAGATCGGCCCGGACCGCCTCGCCGGTCTCGGCCAGCGCCTCCGGGTGGACGACCGCGACGCGCTTGGCCCGAGGGCCGATCAACCCGCCCAGTTCACCAAGGAGTTGACGGCCCACCAGCACCTCGTACGGCTCGGTGCCGGCCGTACCGCCGACCTGGATCCGGGTGACCGTCTGGTCCTGCTCGCTCATGCCTGCTTCAACTCCAAGGCGTCGAGGACCGCTTGGGCGACCTCCTCCGGAGTGCGGTCGTCGGTGGCGACGACCGCACGGGCGACTTCGGTGTAGAGGTGGCGGCGGGCCTCCATCAGCTCGCGCCACTGGCGGCGCGGATTGACCGCGAGCAGCGGCCGGGCCACGTTCAGCCCGGTGCGCTTGGCGGCCTCCTCGACGTCCATCGACAGGTACACCACCGGCAGCCCGTGCAGCAACGCCCGGGTGTCGGCATCGAGGATGGCGCCGCCACCCAGGGCGAGTACGCCCTTGTGCTCGGCCAGCGCCTGATGCACCGCCCGTTTCTCGATCGCGCGGAAGGCCGGTTCGCCCTCCTCGACGAAGATGTCCGCGATGGTGCGCCCCTCGGCGGCCACGATGTCCTCGTCGGTGTCCCGGTGGCCGACCCCGAGCCGCTCCGCGAGCAGCGCGCCCACCGTCGACTTCCCGACGCCCATCGGCCCGACGAGTACGACCACGGGTCCTGCGCTCATCGGATCGCCAGGTTCTCGAGGTACGAGGTGACGTTGCGCCGGGTCTCCGTGACGCTGTCTCCGGCGAACTTCTCCGCCACCGCGTCCGCAAGGACCAGCGCCACCATCGCCTCCGCGACGATGCCGGCCGCCGGGACCGCGCAGACATCCGAACGCTGGTGGTGGGCCTTCGCCGCCTCACCGGTCATCACATCGATGGTGGCCAGCGCGCGCGGCACGGTTGCGATCGGCTTCATCGCTGCGCGTACGCGCAGCAGTTCACCGGTGGTCAGCCCGCCCTCGGTGCCGCCCGAGCGGCCCGTGGCCCGCTTGATGCCCTCGTCGGTCTGCACGATCTCGTCGTGCGCCTTCGAGCCCGGCACCCGCGCCAGGTCGAAGCCGTCGCCGACCTCAACCCCCTTGATGGCCTGGATGCCCATCAGCGCGGCCGCGAGCCGCGCGTCCAGCCGCCGGTCCCAGTGCACATGCGAGCCCAGGCCCACCGGCACTCCGTACGCCAGCACCTCGACCACACCGCCCAGAGTGTCGCCGTCCTTGTGGGCCTGGTCGATCTCCTCGACCATCGCCCTCGACGCGTCCTCGTCCAGGCACCGCACCGGGTCCGCGTCGAGCTTCTCGACGTCGGAGGGCTTGGGGTAGACGCCGTACGGAGCCTTCGCCGCGGCCAGCTCGATGACGTGCGAGACGATCTCGATGCCGGCCGTCTCCTTGAGGTACGAGCGTGCCACCGCGCCAAGCGCGACGCGGGCGGCGGTCTCCCGCGCACTCGCCCGCTCCAGAATCGGCCTGGCCTCGTCGAAGCCGTACTTCTGCATGCCCGCCAAGTCCGCGTGACCGGGCCGGGGCCGGGTCAGCGGCGCGTTGCGAGCCAGCTCGGCGAGCACGGCCGGGTCCACGGGGTCGGCCGCCATGACCTGCTCCCACTTGGGCCACTCGGTGTTGCCCACCATGATCGCGACCGGCGAACCGAGCGTCAGCCCGTGCCGGACACCGCCCAGGAAGGTGACCTCGTCGCGCTCGAACTTCATCCGCGCGCCGCGCCCATAGCCGAGGCGCCGCCGTGCCAGGTGGTCCGCCACCATCTCCGTGGTGATCGGCACGCCGGCGGGAAGGCCCTCCAGCGTCGCGACAAGTGCGGGACCGTGGGACTCCCCCGCGGTCAGCCAGCGCAACCTGCTCAACGGTGCTCCTCGATGCTCGCGCCCTGGTACTGCGTACTGCCGGTGCGTACGCGCGTCCTCGCGTACGGCGACGGCGTGACCGGGTGCGCGGCCCTGGCCCGCCACTGTCGATCCTCCCACGTCCACCCCCGGGAACCTGGCGCAGGTCCATCAGGCGGACGACTCGGTCAGGCCGTGGCGTCGTTGCGCGGCTGCTGGGGGGCGTACGCACCGAGGTAGTCGGCGCCGCGCGCCCCGTCCGGCACGTCGGGGATGGGCGTGATCGGGCCGAGCGCTCGTCGGAGGGCGCGTCCGCGGCGCCACTTGACGACCCGGAAAACGACAAAGCCGCCGACTGCCAGTCCGATCGCCGTGTATTGCAGCCAGTCCGGCAGGAAATTCAGTGTGGCCTGGAAGATTTCCGACTTCCAGGAAGCCTGCGTGGTCATGAAGATTCCCCCTCGGTCCCGCCCCCTGCGGAACCGTAAAGAATCTTAACGTCCGGCGAGTGCGTGCTCTCCCGCTTTTCGCATGGCGCCCAGCGGGGCCGGCGCACGCCCCGTCATCTGCTCGACCTGGAGTGCCGCCTGGTGCACCAGGAGGTCGAGGCCGCTGACGACGGCGCCGCCGTACGCGGACCAGCGGGCGGCGAGTGCGGTCGGCCAGGGGTCGTACAGGACGTCGAAGAGCGTGGCAGGGCGCCCGGGGACGGCGGAGGCGAGGGCGTCGGTGGTGCCCGCCGGGGTCGTGGCGACCACCAGCGGTGCGTGCAGCGCCCGCTCCGCGTCCGCCCAGTCCGCGATGCGTACCTCGGTCTCCAGGCGCTCGCCCCACTGCCGCATCTCGGCGGCGCGGGCCTCGCTGCGGACGTACGCGACGATCTCGCCCGGGCAGATCCGCGAGACGGCGGCCAGCGCGGACGAGGCAGTGGCGCCCGCGCCGAGGATGGCGGCGGAGTCGACCTGCTCGATCCCGTGCTCCCGCAGGGCGGCGACCATGCCGGGGACATCGGTGTTGTCACCGGTGCGCCGGCCGTCCTCGCCGAACACGACGGTGTTGACCGCCTCGACGGAGGCCGCCGTCGCACTGATCTCGTCGAGCAGCGGAATCACGGCCCGCTTCAGCGGCATGGTCAGCGACAGCCCGGCCCACTCCATTCCGAGCCCCTCGAGAAAGCCGGGCAGAGCGGCCTCGGCGATCTCGAAACGGTCGTACGACCAGTCTCCCAGCCCCAGATCCGCGTAGGCGGCTCGGTGCAGGACCGGGGAGAGGGAGTGGGCGATGGGCTTGCCGAGCACGGCAGCCCGGCGGGCCTCAACTGCCCGAGCGCGCATTGAACTTGTCCTTGAGCCTCTGGAATTCGTCATGCGTCTTGGCGAATTCGGTCTTGTTCACACCGTCGGTCGCCACGAAGTAGTACCAGCCGTCGCTGGTGGGGGCGAGCGTCGCCTTGATGGCCACATCGCCCGGGTTTCCAATCGGGCCCGGCGGCAATCCCTTGTTCGTGTACGTGTTGTACGGGTCCTTGTTGCTCTTGATCTCCGACTCGCTGATGTCGATATTGCTCTCGTTCTTCAGGTAATTGAAGGTCGAGTCGAATTGCAGGGCCCCGTAGGTCTCGGGGTTGGCTAGGTCGAGGCGGTTGTAGACCACTTCCGCCATCTTGCGGTAGTCGTCGCTGGTCTTGCCCTCCGCCTGGACGAGGCTCGCGACCGTGACGACCTCCAGCGGGTTGTCCAGCTTGAGGTCCTTGGCCTTCGCCTCAAGGTCGTACTCGGCGTACTTCTCCTTGGCCTGGGCGACCATCTTCTTCAGTACGTCCTCGGGCTTCATGCCCTTTGCGGCGGCGTAGGTGTGCGGGTAAAGGAAACCTTCCAGCGGATCCTTGATGTCGTCGTTGTTGTTCGCCCAGTCAGGAAGTCCGAGGCTCTCGTACTTCTCCTTGGCGACGTTCGCGGTGGTGCCCTCTTTGAGTCCGAGCCTCTTGTCGATCGTCGCGTAGACCGTGCTGTTGCGCTGCCCCGGCGCCACGATCATGTTGTTCTGGCTCTTGGGGTCGAGCATCATATTCACGGCGCTTTCGGCGGACATCTCCTTCTTGAGGAGATAGACGCCGGCCTGGATACGCTGCCCTTCGGGATTCTCCGACTGCGCCGACACGAACGCGTCGACGCTCTTCACGACGCCCGCCGCCTTCAGCTTCTGGCCGATCTCATAGCCACCCGAGCCCTTGGCGATCTCGACCATCACCGTCTGGCTGGTGCCGTCGCCCGCAAAGTCCGGCGCCTCGCCGAAACGGCTTTGGTAGAACTGGTAGCCGTAATAGGTGGCTCCGCCGAGACCACCGACGAGGACCAGCGACACGACCAGGCAGGCGCAGCCGTTGCGGCTCTTCTTGCCGGTCTTCCCCTTGCCCTTGCCGCGCTTCCCGTCCGACGTGTCGTCGTCGAAGTCGTCGTCATCGTCGCTGCCGCCCGAGAAGAAGGCGTGCTCGCCCTGATCCGGTCCCGGATCCCAGTCGGTCGGCGGCGCGGGCTCAGGTTCGCGTTCGGTCCGGCGACGGCTCGGCGGCTGCGGCTGCGGGTACGCGTGGGGAGTCCCGTAGTAGTCGGACTGCTGACCGCCGTACGGGGCCTGCTGGCCTCCGTAGGGATCGCCGGATTCGGATCCGTACGGGCCGTGCCCCTGGCCATGACCGTGCTGCCCGGTGTCCCAACCCCCGTTGTACTGCTGGCCGTTCTGGCCCTGATACTGCTGGCCGTTGTTGTGGCCCTGGTACTGCTGGCCGTTGTTGTGGCCCTGGTACTGCTGGCCGTTGTTGTGGCCCTGGTACTGCTGGCCGCCCTGATCGTAGTACTGCTGCTGATCCGGGCCGCCGTACTGCTGCTGTCCCTGGGCATAGTGCTGCTGCCCCTGGTCGTAGCCGGACTGCTGCCCGTTGCCCCAGTCGCCGTACTGGTTCTGCTGCTGCGGCTGCTGCGAATAGTGCTGCTGGCCGCCGTAGGAGGACTGGGCCGCGTGGCCGTCCTGTCCTCTCCATCCGTCGTCCCCGAACAACGGGTCCTCGGGATGCCACGGTTCGGAGCCCTGGCCCCGGCCATAATCAGTCATCGATCCCCTAGAAGCCGCGAGGCGGCGGTCGCTCGGCGCGTGTGGCCCGGCTCCCATCCGCCTCTCTGCTGTGCGGAGGCTGTTCGAACGCCGCCGCATCGCGCGGAACGTTACCGTACCGCGATCAGATGACCACTTCGACGCCATCCCCGGGAGCTTTACCTGACACCCGTTCGGATTCCAGCGCCTGCTGCAGGATGATGACGGCGGCGGCCTGGTCGATGACGGACCTGCCCTTCTTCGCTTTCACGCCCGAAGCGCGCAGTCCCTGACTGGCCGAGACTGTGGTCATCCTCTCGTCCACGAGTCTGACCGGAACCGGGGCGACCATGCGGGCCAGTTCCTGGGCGAAGGCACGGACCTTGACCGCGGCCGGGCCCTCGCCCCCCTTGAGGGAGCGAGGGAGGCCGACGACGATCTCGATCGGTTCGTACTCTTCGACGAGTTGCTTCAACCGCCGCTGGGCGGCCGGAACATCGCGGCCCGGGACGGTTTCCACCGGGGTGGCGAGGATCCCGTCGGGGTCACACGAGGCGACCCCGATCCGGGCGTCCCCGACGTCGATGGCGAGCCGGCGTCCCCGGCGCATGACGCGTTCGTCTCCGCTCACTTGGCCGTCTCGGCCACAAGGCGCTCGACGGCGTCGGCGGCCTCGCCGATGGCGGCCGGGTTCTGGCCCCCGCCCTGGGCGAGGTCGGGCTTGCCGCCACCGCCGCCACCGAGGGTCTTGGCAGCCGTTCGGACCAGGTCGCCGGCCTTGAGGCCGCGCTCGCGGGCTGCTTCGTTGGTGGCGATGACCGTCAGCGGCTTGCCGCCCACCGCGGTGAACAGGGCGACCACGGCGGCCCGGTCGCCCGGGATGCGGCCGCGCACATCGAGGACCAGCCTGCGCAGATCGTCGGCGCTCGTACCGTCCGGCACCTGGCCGGTGACGAGGGCGACACCGTGTACGTCCTTGGCGCCCTGGGCGAGACCGGCGGCGGCCTGGAGGACCTTCTCCGCGCGGAACTTCTCGATCTCCTTCTCGGCGTCCTTCAGCTTGCCGAGCATGGTGGAGACCTTCTCCGGCAGCTCCTCGGGGCGGCCCTTGACCAGCTCCTGGAGCTGGGCGACGACGGTGTGCTCACGGGCGAGGAAGTTGTACGCGTCCACGCCGACCAGAGCCTCGATACGGCGCACACCGGAGCCGATGGACGACTCGCCGAGCAGCTTCACCAGGCCCAGCTGGGCGGTGTTGTGGACATGCGTGCCGCCGCACAGTTCCTTGGAGAAGTCGCCGATGGTGACGACGCGCACGCGGTCGCCGTACTTCTCGCCGAACTCGGCGATGGCGCCCTGCTTCTTGGCCTCGTCGATGCTCATGACATCGGCCCGGACGTCGAGGTCCCGGGCGAGCACCTCGTTGATCTGCTGCTCGACGTCCGTCATCACGGTCGTCGGAACGGCGGACGGGGAGCCGAAGTCGAAGCGGAAGCGGCCGGGCTGGTTCTCGGAACCGGCTTGGGCGGCCGTCGGGCCGAGGGCGTCGCGCAGGGCCTGGTGCGTAAGGTGCGTCGCCGAGTGGGCGCGGGCGATGGCCTTGCGGCGGCGTACGTCGATGACGGCCTGGGCGGAGGCGCCGACGGTGACCTCGCCGACCTGCACGACGCCCTTGTGGACGTACACGCCCGGAACCGGCTTCTGGCAGTCGCGGACCTCGATGACGGCACCGGAGTCGACCTTGATGCGGCCCGTGTCGCCGATCTGACCGCCGCCCTCGGCGTAGAACGGGGTGCGGTCGAGGACGATCTCGACCTCGTCGCCCTCGGTGGCGGCGGGGGACGAGACACCGTCGACGAGGATGCCGACGACCTTCGACTCGCCCTCGGTGTGCAGGTAGCCGATGAAGTCGGTCTCGCCCGAGTTGTCGGCGATCTCGCGGTACGCGCCCAGGTCGGCGTGGCCGGTCTTCTTGGCCTTGGCGTCGGCCTTGGCGCGCTCCCGCTGCTCCTTCATCAGGCGCCGGAAGCCGTCTTCGTCCACCGAAAGGCCCTGCTCGGCGGCCATTTCGAGGGTGAGGTCGATCGGGAAGCCCCAGGTGTCGTGGAGCAGGAAGGCCTTGTCACCGGCGAGGACCGTGCCACCGGCGGCCTTGGTCTCCGTGACGGCGGTGTCGAGGATGTTCGTGCCGGCCTTCAGCGTCTTGAGGAAGGCGGCCTCCTCTGCGAGGGCGACCGTCTCGATGCGCCGACGGTCGGTGATGAGCTCCGGGTACTGCTGGCCCATCACCTCGATCACGACGTCGATCAGGTCCTGAACGACGGGACCCGTGGCGCCGAGGAGGCGCATGTTGCGGATGGCGCGGCGCATGATGCGGCGCAGCACATAGCCGCGGCCTTCGTTGCCGGGTGTGACGCCGTCGCCGATGAGCATCACGGACGTGCGGATGTGGTCGGTGACCACGCGCAGGGACACGTCGGAGTCGTGGGCGTCGCCGTAGCGGACGCCGGTCAGCTCGGTGGCCTTGTCGATGACGGCCATGGAGGTGTCGATCTCGTACATGTTCTGCACGCCCTGCAGAATCATGGCGAGCCGCTCGAAGCCGAGGCCGGTGTCGATGTTCTTGGCGGGCAGGTCGCCGAGGATCGGGAAGTCCTCCTTGCCGGAGCCCTCGCCGCGCTCGTACTGCATGAAGACCAGGTTCCAGATCTCCACGTACCGCTCGTCGTTGACGGCCGGGCCGCCCTCTTCTCCGAACTCCGGACCGCGGTCGTAGTTGATCTCGGAGCACGGTCCGCACGGGCCCGGGACGCCCATGGACCAGAAGTTGGGGCCCATGCCCAGGCGCTGGATGCGCTCGGCCGGGACGCCGATGACGTCGCGCCAGATGCGCTCGGCCTCGTCGTCCTCCTTGTAGACGGTAATCCAGAGCTTCTCCGGCTCCAGCCCGTAACCACCCTTGTCCTGGGGCGAGGTGAGCAGCTCCCAGGCGTACTTGATGGCGCCTTCCTTGAAGTAGTCGCCGAAGGAGAAGTTCCCGCACATCTGGAAGAACGTGCCGTGCCGGGTGGTCTTGCCGACCTCTTCGATGTCGGGGGTGCGCACGCACTTCTGCACGCTGGTGGCGCGTGCGAAGGGCGGCTTGACCTCACCGAGGAAGTACGGCTTGAAGGGCACCATGCCCGCGTTGACCAGGAGCAGAGTCGGGTCGTCCGCGATGAGCGACGCCGAAGGGACGACGGTGTGCCCGCGCTCCTCGAAGAAGCTCAGCCAGCGGCGGCGAATCTCAGCCGACTCCATCAGTGGTCCTCATTCCGGTTGTACGAGTACGTCGACCGCTCGACGTACGTCGGGCTCTTGCTGTACTTCGGAGGGTTGCTGTTCTCCAGGGCGGCGAAGCGCCGCGGGGAGGGCAGCTCGGGGTTCGCGTTCAGCCCGAGGGCCTCGTCGAGTTCGGCCTCGCGCTGGGCCATGCCGTCGCGGACGTCGAGCGCGAAGTCCTTGAGGCGGTGGCCCGCTTCGAGCGCCTTGGTGGCGGCCTGGTTCGCGAGACTCTCGGGCGTCAGCTGCTTGAGCTTGCGGTTGACCTTGGTGGTGGCCCAGACCCCGGCGGCTGCGCCGGCGGTGAACCAGAACGTACGGCGGAACATCGCTGCGTCAGTCCTTCTTACCCCGGTTGTTCCGCTTCTCCCGTCGCGCGGACGAAACGGTGCGGCCCACGATCACGGTACGGCGCTCCGACTTGGCGGGCGCGTCCTCACGTCGGCTGCCGATGGCCCTGCGTACGCCGTAGCCGAAGGCTGCCACCTTGACCAGCGGGCCGCCGAAGGTGGAGGCGACGGTCGTGGAGAGCGCCGACGCGTTCGACGTGACTTCCTGGACGTCGGAGGCGATGGCGTCGACCCGGTCGATCTGGGTCTGCGCGGAGCGCACCGCGGCGGAGGCGTCTGCCAGGAGCGGGACGGCCTGGTCGGTCACGTCCGCGACAAGCTTGGTGGTCGCCCTGAGCGTCTGGGCCAGCCTCGCGAGCGCCACCGCGAGGAAGGAGACCAGGATCGCCCAGAAGACGGCCACCAGGATCCCGGCCACCTCTCCACCGGACACTGCGCACCCGCTCCCTGGATTCCGTGCCTGAACATCTAAAAAGTCGTCTCCCGAGCCTATCGCGCCCAGGATGGCGCTCCGTACCGGATTAAGGCCCGACCGTCGGCGTATGCGCGAAAGCCCGCCGCCTCGCCCGCCGGGAAGGGCGGGGAGACGGCGGGCCGACGCGCTGGTGGTGCTACGTCCGCGGGGAGGTGATCAGCGGGCGTAGTACTCGACGACGAGCTGCTCGTCGCAGATGACCGGGATCTCCTTGCGGTTCGGCTCGCGGTCCAGGCGGAAGGCCAGGGCGCGGAGGTTCACCTGGAGGTAGCGGGGGGTCTCGCCGTCGGGGGCGAAGCCACCCTCGCGGGCCACCTCGAAGAGCGGCTTCTGGCGGCTGCGCTCGCGGACCATCACGACGTCGTCGGGCTTGACGCGGAAGGACGGCTTGTCGACCTTGTGGCCGTTGACCTCGATGTGGCCGTGGGTGACCATCTGGCGGGCCTGGTAGATCGTGCGGGCGATGCCCGAACGCAGGACCAGCGCGTCGAGACGGCGCTCGAGCTCGATGACCAGGGCCTCACCGGTCTTGCCCTGCGTCTTGGCGGCACGCTCGTAGGCGCGGACGAGCTGGCGCTCGGACACGTCGTACTGCGCGCGCAGGCGCTGCTTCTCGAGCAGACGGACCTTGTAGTCCGAGTTCTGCTTGCGGCCGCGGCCGTGCTCGCCCGGCGGGTAGGGGCGGGCCTCGAAGTACTTGACGGCCTTCGGGGTCAGCGCGATGCCGAGGGCACGCGACTTCTTGACCTTGGGGCGGGACTGATTCGCCACTTCTCTCTTCTTTCTTCCTGTCGGCTGCCTCAGGGTTATGGGAGGTCGCATCCGCAGCCGGGGAATCCCGCCAGGTCCGCACAGGACTTGTCGGGCAGCCGCTCCCCTGGTCTGGGCACATACGTGCAGCACACGAACGGCCCACCGACCGGTCCCGGGACTCCGAGTGGTGGTGGGCTGCCCGCGACACCTACAACGGTGCGCGACGCTCCTGGATCAAAAGATCCGGCTGACTGCCCCGCCTGAGGCGCCGACCGGAGTCGGACACGGGACGCAGCGCTGCGCGCCATCTTACAGGGTGACCAGTAGTGGTCAGGAGCGCCCTCGACCAAGGTGCTTCCTGGTCCACTCCACGGCGTCCGCGTAGCGCGCCTCGGCGCCGTGCCGGGTGGGCGTGTAGTACTCCCGGTCCTTGAGTGCGTCCGGGGCGTACTGCTGGGCGGCGATTCCCTCGGGCAGGTCGTGCGGATAGACGTACCCCTGCGCGTGCCCGAGCTTGGCCGCGCCCTTGTAGTGCCCGTCCCGCAGGTGCGGCGGCACGGGGCCCGCATGGCCTTTCCGTACGTCCTCCATGGCGGCGCCTATCGCCGTCGTCGCGGCGTTCGACTTGGGGGCCAGTGCGAGGGCGATGGTGGCGTGGCTGAGGGTGAGAGCGGCTTCGGGGAAACCGATCATGGCGACGGCCTGGGCGGCGGCTACGGCTATGGGCAGCGCGTTCGGATCGGCGAGGCCGATGTCCTCGCTGGCGGAGATCATCAGTCGGCGGGCGATGAAGCGGGGGTCCTCGCCGGCCTCGATCATCCGGGCCAGGTAGTGCAGCGCGGCATCCACGTCCGAGCCGCGGATGGACTTGATCAGGGCGCTCGCCACGTCGTAGTGCTGGTCGCCGTCGCGGTCGTACTTCACGGCGGCGCGGTCGACGGTCTCCTCCAGGGTCTGGAGGGTCACTTCCGTCTCTCCCTTGTCGAGCGCGGAGCCGGCCGCGGCTTCCAGGGCGGTGAGGGCGCGGCGGGCGTCACCGCCGGCGATCCGCAGCAGGTGCTCCTCGGTGTCCTCGGGGAGCGTGACGGCGTCCTTCAGGCCGCGCTCGTCGGCCAGCGCGCGCTTGATGAGACCGCGCAGGTCGTCGTCCGTGAGCGGTTCGAGGGTGAGGAGCAGGGAGCGGGAGAGGAGGGGGGAAATCACCGAGAAGTACGGGTTCTCGGTGGTCGCGGCGATCAGGGTCACCCAGCGGTTCTCGACGGCCGGGAGCAGGGAGTCCTGCTGGGCCTTGCTGAAGCGGTGGATCTCGTCCAGGAAGAGGACGGTCTCCTTGCCGAAGCCGCCGGTGGCACGGCGGGCGCCGTCGATGACCGTGCGGACCTCCTTGACGCCCGCGGTGATCGCGGAGAGCTCCACGAAGCGTTTGTTGGTGGCCTTGGAGACGACGTACGCGAGGGTCGTCTTGCCGGTGCCGGGCGGGCCCCAGAGGATCACGGAGGAGGGTCCGGCAGGACCCGAGGCGCCCTCGCCGACCAGTCTGCGCAGGGGCGAGCCGGGCTTCAACAGGTGCTGCTGGCCCACGACTTCGTCCAGGGTACGCGGGCGCATCCGCACGGCCAGGGGGCTGCTGGACGGGTCCTTCTCCTGGCGTTCTTCTGCTGCGGCGGTGAACAGGTCGGGCTCCACGAGGAAAACCCTATGTCACGCCACTGACAACGCCCGGGCCGCGGTCAGCCAGTCCGCCCCAACTGGTCCGGGCAGCTCGTCCCGACAGCCCGCCCGGTCAACTGGTCCGGTCAGCCGGTCCAGAAGTCCCACCAGCGGGTCAGGATCAGCATTCCGATGATCCCGATGTGCAGCACGGGCAGCACCCAGGCGAACTCGCCGAGGAAGCCCTTCAGCCAGCCGGGCGCGGGCAGGAACCCGTGCCGGACGTTGAACGCGGTCACGGTCCAGAACATGACGATCGTGGCGACCCAGGCGAGGCAGCACCACAGGCACAGGGAGTTGATGTTGTAGAGCGACTGGTACATGAGCCAGGTGCAGAAGCCGACACCGAAGAGAGTGCCGGCGTTGAAGGTCAGCCAGTACCAGCGCGGGAACGTGGCCCGGCCCAGCAGGCTCATGCCGACGCCGATGACGATGGCGTAGGTGACCAGGCCCAGCATCGGGTTGGGGAACCCGAAGGCCGAGGCCTGGTCGCTCTTCATGATGTTGCCGCAGGAGACGACCGGGTTCAGGCTGCAGCCCGGGGTGAAGTTCGGGTCCTCCAGGAGCTTGAACTTGTCGATCGTGATGACCCAGGAGGCCAGCAGCCCGGCCGCGCCCGTGATCACCAGCAGGAGGGCGAGTGCGCGGCTCCCGCCCACCGTGCGTGGCGGGCCCTCGGCTCGTGCCTGGTCGACGGAGACGCCTTCCCTGACTGTCGTCTTGCTCATCACGCCGTTTCCGTAGCTTGAGGGGGGTCGACGGGCACGGTCATTGTGCCGCACGCGCGCGCGTATCCACCGTTCGCTGGACATAAGGAGGTACGCACAGCGGCCCCGGAACGTTCGCTCGAACCTCACCCCAGCCGTGCTTCCAACTCCGCCACGATCTCGTGCACCCCGACGGCCTCCTGCTCCCCGGACTCCATGTCCTTGAGCTGGACGACGCCCTCGGAAAGGTCGCGCTCACCGGCGACGATGGTGTACCGCGCCCCGCTCCGGTTCGCGCTCTTCATCGCCCCCTTGAGCCCCTTCCCGCCGTACGAGAAGTCCGCCGCAACCCCGACCTTGCGCAGCTCGGTGACCACGCCGAAGAGCAACCGCCGGGCCTCCTCTCCGAGGGGCACCGCGAACACGCTGGTGGACGCGGGCAGTTGGAGCTCGACGCCTTCTGCCTCCAGGGCAAGGACCGTACGGTCGACGCCCAGCGCCCAGCCGACCGACGGCAGCGCGGGTCCACCGATCATCTCGGAGAGGCCGTCGTAGCGGCCGCCGCCGCCCACCGCGGACTGCGAGCCCAGACCGTCGTGCACGAACTCGAAGGTGGTCCGCGTGTAGTAGTCCAGACCGCGCACCAGCTTCGGATCGTCCTCGAAGGAGACCCCGGCGGCCGTGATCAGCTCACGGACCTCCTCGTGATACGCCTTGCACGCGTCGCACAGGAAGTCGCGCAGCAACGGCGCCCCCACGAGTTGCTTCTGCACGTCGTCACGCTTGTCGTCGAGGACACGCAGGGGGTTGATCTGGGCGCGGCGCAGCGTGTCCTCGTCGAGTTCGAGCCCGCGCAGGAAGTCCTGCAACGCGGCCCGGTACACCGGACGGCACTCCTTGTCGCCCAGCGAGTTGAGCAGGATGCGGAAGTTCCGCAGGCCGAGCGAGCGGTACGCCTGGTCCGCCAGGATGATCAACTCGGCGTCCAGGGCGGGGTCTTCAGCCCCGATCGCCTCCGCGCCCACCTGCGAGAAGTGGCGGTAACGGCCCTTCTGAGGGCGCTCGTAGCGGTAGTACGAGCCCGAGTACCAGAGCTTGACCGGCAGATTCCCCAGCTTGTGGAGGTTGGCCTCGAGCGCGGCGCGCAGTACGGAAGCGGTGCCCTCGGGCCGCAGTGCGAGCTTGTCCCCGCCCTTGGTCTCGAAGGCGTACATCTCCTTGGTCACGATGTCGGTGGACTCACCGACCCCGCGCGCGAAGAGTTCGACGCTCTCGAAGCCGGGCGTCTCGATGTAGCCGTACCCGGAGTTCCGCAGCGGCGCGGCGATCGCCTCGCGCACGGCGAGGAACGTCGCACTGTCCGGGGGAAGCAGGTCGTACGTGCCCTTGGGGGCCTTGAAGGTGCTCACGGAAGTCTCTCGTCACATTCCTCGTCGAGGAGCGGAACTCGGGTCCGCTCCCAGGCCGGCTGCCACCTGCCGCAGATACGGATTGGTGGCGCGCTCCTGGCCGATGGTCGTCTGGGGGCCGTGACCGGACAGCACCACGGTCGAGTCGTCGAGCGGCAGGCACACACGGGCCAGCGAGTCGAGCATCTCGGCCGTGTCACCGCCGGGCAGGTCGGTGCGTCCGATGGAGCCGGCGAACAGCAGGTCGCCCGAGAAGAAGACCGGCGGGATGTCCGCCGCCTCGGGCAGCCCGAAGGTCACCGACCCCTTCGTATGGCCCGGCGCGTGCGCGACGGACAGCTCCAGACCGGCCAGCTCCAGCTTCGCGCCGTCGGTCAGCTCCTTGACGTCGTCCGGCTCCCCCACGGTCAGCTCGCCCATGAGCGGCATCCCGATGGAACGGCCGAGACCCATCGACGGGTCCGTCATCATGTACCGGTCCTCGGGGTGGATCCACGCCGGTACGCCGTGCGCGCCGCACACCGGGACGACCGAGGCCACGTGGTCGATGTGGCCGTGCGTGAGGACGACGGCGACAGGCTTGAGCCGATGCTTCTTCAGCGTTTCCTCGACTCCCTCGGCGGCCTCGTGGCCCGGGTCGATGATCACGCACTCCTCGCCTGCGGCGGGGGCGACCAGATAACAGTTGGTGCCCCAGGCCCCGGCGGGGAACCCGGCAATGAGCACGATCGTCCTTCGGTATGTCGTACGGGGGCGGGTGGCTGTGGACCAGAGCCTACCGGCGCTGCCGGAATCACAGCGAACCCATATACGGTACGGGGCACACGCAGGCGGTCGGCTCACAAGACGCACGCGTCCCACCTGACGTACGAGACGCATGAGGAGAGAACCCGGTGGTCAGCCAGGAACAGCGGCGGCGTCAGCTCGCCCGGGAGAAGTTCTTGCGGCAGCAGCAGCGGCGTACGGCCGCGCGGCGCAAGGCACGTGTCCGCAACGCCTCCATCGCGTCGGCGCTCGGTGTGATCCTGGTGCTGGTCGTGGTCGCGACCACGACGGATGCCCTCAAGGGCGACGACACGAAGGACAACGCGAACGCGGAGGTCACCCCGAGCGCCTCCCCCAGCAAGGCGCCGGACCCCTGCGAGAAGCCCGCCGCGGGCAAGGTGAAGCCGCTCAGCTACAAGAAGGAGCCGGCGATGACCATCGACAAGTCGGCGGACTACACGATGAAGCTTGAGACGACCTGCGGCACGATGGACATCGAGATGCCGGCGTCGAAGGCTCCGCGTACGGTGAACTCGTTCAACTTCCTGGTGGGCAAGGGCTATCTGGACCACACCAAGTGCCATCGGCTCGTCCCCGAGGGCATCTACGTGCTCCAGTGCGGTGACCCCAAGGGTGACGGCACGGGCGGTCCCGGTTACACCATTCCGGACGAGAACCTGAAGGACGAGCGCCTGAAGGGGAACGTGTATCCGGCGGGCACGGTGGCCATGGCCAACCAGTACAACGCGCAGACGAAGGAGGGCCGCGACTCCGGAGGCAGCCAGTTCTTCCTCGTGTACCAGGACAGCCAGCTGCCGCCCGACTACACGCCGTTCGGAACGATCTCCGCGGAGGGCATGAAGGTCCTGAAGAAGATCTCGGACGCCGGCGCCCAGCCCGTGGACCCAACGACCGGCAACACCGCACCGAACGCGACGGTCGTGATCAACAAGGCGACCGTGACGAAATCCTGATCGCCAGGTGCGGAATTTCGGTCGCGCGGTATGCGGACAGCCGCCCCGCCGGTCGCCTATGTTGGCCGTGACGAAACTGTGGACGATGCCGGGGGTACAGCCACCCTACGCAGGCATCATGTGGAGGAGGCGCTGTGAGCAGCGACCCGTGGGGCCGCGTCGACGAGACGGGCACCGTGTACGTGCGTACGGCCGATGGCGAGCAGGTCGTCGGTTCCTGGCAGGCCGGCTCTCCTGACGAGGCACTGGCCTACTTCGAGCGCAAGTACGAAGGCCTGGTTGTGGAGATCGGCCTCCTCGAGCGACGAGTGAAGACCACCGACCTGTCGGCCAAGGACGCGATGGCCGCGATCGACCACATCCGCGAGCAGGTCGACGCCCACCACGCAGTCGGCGACCTGGACGCCCTTCGCGTCCGGCTGGACAAGCTCGTGGAGACGGTCGACAAGCGCCGCGAGGAGCGCAAGGCCCAGCGGGCGAAGCAGTCCGACGAGGCGCGGCACGCCAAGGAGGCGCTGGTCGCCGAGGCGGAGGAGCTGGCGCAGTCCGACCAGTGGCGTGCGGCCGGTGAGCGGCTGCGGGCCCTGGTGGACACCTGGAAGGGTCTGCCGCGGCTCGACCGCAAGTCGGACGACGAGCTGTGGCACCGCTTCTCGCATGCCCGCTCGGCGTTCTCAAAGCGCCGCAAGGCGCACTTCGCGCAGCTGGACGCGCAGCGCGAGGAGGCCCGCAAGACCAAGGAGAAGCTGGTCGCGGAGGCCGAGGCACTGTCCGGCTCCACCGACTGGGGTCCGACGGCGGCGCGTTACCGCGAGCTGATGTCGGAGTGGAAGGCCGCGGGCCGCGCCCAGCGCGAGCACGAGGACGACCTGTGGAACCGTTTCCGCGGCGCCCAGGACATCTTCTTCGCGGCCCGCAGCTCCGTCTTCGCAGAGCGGGACGCGGAGCAGGCCGAGAACCTCAAGCTCAAGGAGGAGCTGGCCCAGGAGGCCGAGAAGATCCTCCCGGTGACGGATCTGAAGGCGGCCCGCGCCGCCTTCCGTGCCATCAACGAGCGCTGGGAGGCCATCGGCCATGTGCCGCGCGACGCCCGCCCGAAGGTCGAGGGCCGGATGCACGCGGTCGAGCGGGCCATCCAGGAGTCCGAGGAGACCGAGTGGCGCCGGACGAACCCGGAGGCACGCGCGCGTGCCGAGGGTCTGACCGGTCAGCTCCAGGCTGCCGTGGACAAGCTCCAGGGCCAGATCGACGCGGCGCGCGCGGCGGGCAACAACGCCAAGGCCGACAAGCTCCAGAAGGAGCTCGATGGCCGTCAGGCGCTGCTGGACCAGGCGCTGAAGGGTCTGCAGGAGTTCGGCGGCTGAGTCTTCCCGCAGTTTTCCCGCTGCTACACAGAAGGGGCTTCCGTACGTTGCGTACGGAAGCCCCTTCTACGTGCAGTAGCGGCGCAGCGGTCGTTACGGCCTGCGCGCCGACGTCACCCGGTACACGTCGTACACGCCCTCCACGCCCCTGACCGCCTTCAGGACGTGGCCCAGGTGCTTGGGGTCGCCCATCTCGAACGTGAAGCGGGAGGTGGCGACGCGGTCGCGGGAGGTCTGGACGGCCGCGGAGAGGATGTTGACGTGCTGGTCCGAGAGGACGCGTGTGACGTCCGAGAGGAGGCGTGAGCGGTCCAGGGCCTCGACCTGGATGGCGACCAGGAAGACAGAGGACTGGGTGGGCGCCCACTCGACCTCGAGGATGCGCTCGGGCTCGCGGGACAGCGAGTCGACATTGACGCAGTCGGTGCGGTGGACCGATACGCCGCTGCCGCGCGTGACGAAGCCCATGATGGGGTCGCCGGGGACGGGCGTACAACAGCGGGCCAGCTTGACCCACACGTCGTCGACGCCCTTGACCACGACGCCCGGGTCGGCGCTGGAGCGGCGTTTGCGGCTGCGCCCGCGCGCGGGCGGCACGCTCTCGTCGATCTCCTCGGTGGCGGCCTCCTCGCCGCCGAGCGCCTGGACGAGCTTCTGCACGACGTTCTGCGCGGACACATGGCCCTCGCCGATCGCCGCGTACAGCGCGGAGATGTCGGGGTAGCGCATCTCGTGGGCGAGCGTGACCAGGGAGTCGCCGGTGAGAATGCGCTGGATCGGCAGGTTCTGCTTGCGCATCGCGCGGACGATGGCGTCCTTGCCGTGTTCGATGGCCTCGTCGCGGCGCTCCTTGGAGAACCAGGCGCGGATCTTGTTGCGAGCCCGTGGTGACTTCACGAAGCCGAGCCAGTCGCGGGAGGGGCCCGCGCCGGCCGCCTTGGAGGTGAAGACCTCCACCAAGTCGCCGTTGTCCAGGGTCGATTCGAGCGGTACGAGGCGACCGTTGACCCGCGCGCCGATGGTCCGGTGGCCGACCTCCGTGTGGACCGCGTAGGCGAAGTCCACCGGGGTCGCGCCCGCGGGGAGCGCTATGACGTCGCCCTTGGGCGTGAAGACGAAGACCTCGTTGCGGGACAGGTCGAAGCGCAGGGACTCCAGGAACTCGCTGGGGTCCTCGGTCTCCTTCTGCCAGTCGAGCAGCTGGCGCAGCCACGCCATGTCGTTGACGGCGTCCTTGTCCTTGCCCAGGCCCTTCGGTGCGTCCGTGCGCACCTTGGAGGCGCCGGCGGAGGGATCCTGCTTGTACTTCCAGTGCGCGGCGATGCCGTACTCGGCGCGGCGGTGCATGTCGAACGTACGGATCTGGAGTTCGACGGGCTTGCCGTTGGGCCCGATGACCGTCGTGTGCAGCGACTGGTACATGTTGAACTTGGGCATCGCGATGTAGTCCTTGAACCGGCCGGGGACCGGGTTCCATCGCGCGTGCACGGTGCCGAGGGCGGCGTAGCAGTCCCTGACGGTGTCGACCAGTACACGAATGCCCACCAGGTCGTAGATCTCCGCGAAGTCACGGCCGCGGACGATCATCTTCTGGTAGACGCTGTAGTAGTGCTTCGGGCGCCCGGTGACGGTCGCCTTGATACGGGCGGCGCGCAGGTCGGACTGGACCTCGTCGGTCACTATGGCGAGGTACTCGTCGCGCTTGGGGGCCCGCTCGGCGACGAGGCGGACGATCTCGTCGTACATCTTGGGGTAGAGGATCGCGAAGGCGAGGTCCTCCAGCTCCCATTTGATGGTGTTCATGCCCAGGCGGTGGGCGAGCGGCGCGTAGATCTCGAGGGTCTCGCGCGCCTTCTTCTCCTGCTTCTCGCGCTTGAGGTAGCGCATGGTGCGCATGTTGTGCAGGCGGTCGGCGAGCTTGATGACCAGGACGCGGGGGTCCTTGGCCATCGCGACGACCATCTTGCGTACGGTCTCGGCCTGGGCCGCCTCGCCGAACTTGACCTTGTCCAGCTTGGTGACGCCGTCGACGAGGAGAGCGACCTGGTCGCCGAAGTCACGGCGCAGCTGCTCGAGCCCGTATTCGGTGTCCTCGACGGTGTCGTGCAGCAGGCCCGCCATCAGGGTGGCCGGGTCCATGCCGAGCTCGGCGAGGATGGTGGTGACGGCGAGCGGGTGTGTGATGTACGGGTCGCCGCTCTTGCGCTTCTGGCCGCGGTGCCAGCGCTCGGCGACCTGGTAGGCCTTCTCGACCTGGCGGAGCGTGGAGGTCTCGATCTTCGGGTCGTTGCTGCGCACTATCCGCAGCAGGGGCTCCAGGACCGGGTTGTACGGGTTGGAGCGCTGGACGCCGAGGCGGGCGAGACGGGCGCGTACGCGATTGGAGGAGCCGCCGGAGCGGGCGGGCTGGCCGGGCGCGGGGCGAACCGCGGGTGCGGTCGTAGGCGTGGGTGAGGGCCCCGGCCGCTCGCGCTCGGGAGGAGCAGGCTTCGGGCGCGACTGCTCGGCCGCTGTGCCGCCGGAGGCCGGCTGGGCATGCTGGACCGGCCCGCCGGTGTCGCTTCTGGCGTTCTTCGTGGGCGCGGCCGCGGTGCCCGTCGCCGAGTCGGGCTTGGCGGCTGGGGGTGCCCCCAGGTGTTCAGCCCTGGGAGTCAGTGGCTGGGCCTCGTCTGCCAAGAGGGCTCCTCGTGCGCGATCCGGGTCCCCGGTCAGGCTCCGGAGATCCCATGGTAGCGATCCCCTGCTGCGGACTCGCCTTCGCCCGGAGAGACTGCCTTGTACAGGAGAAACGCAGGAGGCGGGCACCGGATTCCTCCGGGCCCGCCTCCGCGGTGTCCTACGAGCGTCCCAGGCGTTGCGTACGCCCTGTCTCAGGGTGTCCGGGCGTCGCTCAGTCCCTAGCTCAGACCGTGAGGAGCGCCTCCAACGGGGCGCCCGCGAGGGCCGGTTCCAGCCGCCCCCGGCCGCCGAGGAAGCCGAGCTCCATGAGGACGGCCACTCCGGCCACCTCGGCGCCGGCCCGGCGGATCAGCTGGAGCGCGGCCTCCGCGGTGCCTCCGGTGGCGAGGACGTCGTCGACGACCATGACGCGGTCGCCCACGGCCAGGTCCTCGGCGTGCACCTCGATCTCGGCCGAGCCGTACTCCAGCTCGTACGCCTGGCTCAGCGTCGCCCCGGGGAGCTTGCCGGCCTTGCGGACGGGGATGAAGCCGAGCCCGGCGCGGACCGCTACGGGGGCGCCGAGGATGAAGCCACGGGCCTCCAGGCCCACGATCTTCGTGGCGCCGCTGCGGACGCTGATCTCGGCGAGCGCGTCGGTGAGTGCCGTGAACGCCGCCGGGTCGGCCAGGAGCGGGGTGATGTCCTTGAACATCACGCCCGGCTCCGGATAGTCGGCCACGTCCCGGATACGGCTGAGGAGCAACTCCGAGATGTCTGTGAGCTCGCTCATCGGCGCTTCCCGGAAGGTCGGCCGCGGCCCCTGTTGCGGGACGACGGCTGCGAACGCTGGCCGCGCGGCGGCCCGACGACCGCGGGCGCCGCGTCTTCCGGCCCCTCGTCGTACGGCTCGTCGACGGCAGGGGCCTCCTGGGGCTCGCTCTGCGAGGCCGCCGAGGCGCGCTTGGCGAGTACGCGCTTCTTGAGCGCCTTCATCTGCGGCTCGCGCTCCTTGAGGTCGGCGACGAGCGGCGTGGCGATGAAGATCGAGGAGTACGCACCGGCCGCGAGGCCCACGAACAGCGACAGCGAGATGTCGTTGAGCATGCCTGCGCCGAGTACGCCGCCACCGATGAACAGCAGTCCGGCTACCGGGAGAAGTGCGACCACCGTGGTGTTGATGGAGCGCACGAGGGTGCTGTTGATCGAGCGGTTCGCCACCTCGCTGTAGGTCCAGCGAGTCTGTTTGGTGAGGTCCTTCGTCTGTTCCTTGAGGCTGTCGAAGACGACGACTGTGTCGTACAGCGAATAACCCAGGATCGTCAGCAGACCGATCACGGTGCCTGGTGTGACTTCGAAGCCGACGAGGGCGTAGATGCCGACCGTGATGGTGATGTCATGGATGAGGGCGACGAACGCCGCCAACGCCATGCGCCGCTCGAAGGCGATCGCCAGATAGATCACCACCAGGACCAGGAAGATCCCCAGGCCCTGCCACGCCTTGTTGGCGATCTGGTCACCCCAGCTGGGTCCGACGAGCTCGGCGCTGATCCTCTCCGCGTCGAGGTTCATGTCCCGGGCGATTTCCGACTTGATCTGGTCGGACCTGTCCGTGTCCACGCCGGCGACCTGGATGCGCAGCCCGCCCGTGCCGAGGCCCTGCACGATCGCGTCGTGGCCGGCTGCCTCCTCGGCGTACTCTTCCGCCTGGGATGCCGAAACGCTGGTCTTCGGGGTGGTGAAGACGGCACCGCCCTCGAACTCGATGCCCATGTTCAGGCCGCGTACCGCCAGGCCGACGATGGCCAGGATGGTGATCAGGATCGATACGCCGTACCAGAGCATGCGCTTGCCGACGAAGTCGTAGCCGACCTCACCGCGGTAGAGACGGGCGCCGAGGTTGCCGAGCTTCGACATCTCACGCCTCCTTCGGGTCGACGGGAGCGGATACGCGGCGGGAGCGGCGCAGCGGTGGCTTGGCGCCGAGCCGCTTCGGGTCCAGGCCGGACCAACTGTGGCCGTTCGCGAAGAAATTCTTGCGGGCGAGGATCGTCATCAGCGGCTTGGTGAAGAAGAAGACCACGACCACGTCCAGGACGGTGGTCAGACCCAGGGTGAACGCGAAGCCCTGGACCTTGCCGACGGTGACGATGAAGAGCACCGCGGCGGCGAGGAACGACACGAAGTCGGAGACCAGGATGGTGCGCCGGGCGCGCGGCCAGCCGCGTTCGACGGCGGGCCGCAGCGTACGGCCCTCACGGACCTCGTCACGGATGCGTTCGAAGAACACGATGAACGAGTCCGCCGTGATACCGATCGCGACGATCGCACCGCAGACGGCCGGCAGGTTCAGCGCGAAGCCGATGGCCGGGCCGAGCAGCGACATGATCACGTACGTCATGACCGCCGAGACCAGCAGTGAGGCGATGGCGATCAGCGACAGGCCACGGTAGTAGAGCAGCAGGTACATGATGACCAGGGCGAGGCCGATGGCGCCGGCGATCAGACCGGCCTCCAGCTGGTCGCCGCCGAGCGCGGCGTCGACCGTGGTGACGCTCGCCTCCTCGAAGGTGATCGGGAGGGCGCCGTAGGACAGTACGTTCGCCAGGTCCTCGGCGGACTGCTGGGTGAAGCCGCCGGAGATCTGGGCGGATCCGCCGGTGATCGCCGAGTTGACCGACGGAGCCGAGACGATCTCGCCGTCGAGGACGATGGCGAACTGGTTCTGCGGCGGTGTCTGGCCGACCAGCCTGCCGGTGACATCGGCGAACTGATCCGAACCCTTGTTGTCGAACTTCATCTGGACGATCCAGCCCTCGCCGGTCGTCGTCGCGAACACGGCGCTGGCGTCCTCGACCCGCTCGCCGTTCACGGCAACCGGACCGAGCGCGTACTTGTACTGGGACTCCGGATCGCAGGCGACGATGGTTTCGGAGTCCTTGGCCTGGCTTGCCTTCTCGCTCGCCGCGGCACGGCCCTTCGCCGTGGAACAGTTCAGCGCGTCCAGCTGCTTCTGCACGTCGGCGGCAGCGGCGCTGCCGTCGGAGGGGTCGGCCGGCGGGGAAGCGCTGTCGCTGGGCGTCGTGGAGGGGGTCGGGGACGCCTTCTTCGCTTCATCCTTCGCAGCGAGGCCCTCCGTCACCGCGCGGCCCTGGGTGGTGGCAGTGGCGGAGGGAGTCGGCGAGGGAGACTTCCCGGAGGCAGAAGGCGACGCGGAGTTCCCGGAAGGGCTGGGCGAAGGGGAAGCGCCGGGGTCCGTCGCACCGCCCGTCGGCGCCCCGGTCAGAACCGGACGGAAGTAGAGCTTGGCGGTGGTGCCGACCTGCTCCCGGGCCTGCGCCGAGTTCGTGCCCTTGGGGATGTTGACGATGATGTTCTTGTCGCCCTGGGTCTGGACCTCCGCCTCGGAGACGCCCAGGCCGTTGACGCGACGCTCCATGATGCCGACCGCGGTCTTCATGTTGGTCGGGTTGATCGCGTTCTTCTGACCTGGCTCGTTCTGGGCCTCGAGCGTGATGCTCGTGCCGCCGGCGAGGTCGATGCCGAGGCGCGGCGTCGTGTGCCCGGAGGCGAACATGCCACCGGTGAGCGCCACGATCGCGATCAGCATCAGGGCCAGAGTGCGACCCGGCCTCCCCTGGGCGCTCTGCTTTCGGCCCTTCTTAGGTGCTGCCACCTTCTCGTTCTCCCTCGTTGTCCGCCCGGCGACGGGGCACCTGCGCGGACGGCCATGAAATGGTGTCGAGATTCCCCGCGAAACAACATGGTCCGGGGACCGCGGTGCGCGAGCAGCGCACTCCGCGGTCCCCGGTCATGACTACTTCGCGTCGGACTCGCCGTCGGACTTCTTCAGCTCTGCGTCATCGGCCTTCTTCGGCTCCTCGTCGGCGGTCTCGTCGGCCGCTTCCTTCTTGCCGAGGTCGATGGGCTGGTCGTCGGAAGACTCGGCGGGCTCGTCGGTCTCGGTGAGGGAGGAGGCATCGTCCGGGACGACGGCTTCGTCGGTCTTCAGGTCGTGCTCGATGCCATGCACGATGCGGTTGTACTCGTCGTCGCTGAGGACGGCACCGATGGCGTTCTTGGCGAAGAGCAGGTCGACTCCCGGGCCTGCGTCAACGAGGACCGTGTCCTCGTTGACCTCCTTCACCGTCGCGTACATGCCGCCGATCGTGCGGACGCCGGAGCCTGGCTGCATTTCGTTGCGCATCTGCGCAGCGGCTTGCTGCTTCTTCTTGGCCGACCGGGTCATCAGGAACATGGCCCCGATGAGCACGATGAACGGGAGGAGGGTCACGAGACTCACGGGTCGGAACTTCCTTCATTCGACCGCGATGCTGTGCGGCCTGATGGATGGGGGTATATGTACGCCGCCGGCAAAGGCGGCATCGGCGGAGTCTAAGCGAGTCCGCACTCAAGGAACAACGCCCAGCATTGCACCGTGGTTCCTGGTCCGGCGAGTCTGCGCCCCCTCACGCCCCGAACAGGTCCTGTTGTCCGTTTCCACCAGTGGAAGGCCCGGGCCGGGTGAGGCCGAAATGCGCCCATGCGGCCGGTGTGGCGACGCGGCCGCGGGGAGTGCGGGCCAGCAGTCCTTCACGTACGAGGAAGGGCTCGGCCACCTCTTCGACCGTTTCGCGCTCCTCCCCCACGGCCACGGCGAGCGTGGAGAGGCCGACCGGTCCGCCGCCGAAGAGCTTGAGCAGGGCTTCGAGGACGCCGCGGTCGAGGCGGTCGAGACCTCGATCGTCCACCTCGTACACGGCGAGGGCCGCCGCGGCGATGTCCCGGGTGATGACGCCGTCGGCCTTGACCTGGGCGTAGTCGCGCACGCGGCGCAGCAGGCGGTTGGCGATACGGGGCGTCCCCCGGGAGCGGCCGGCGATCTCGGCGGCTCCCTCGGCGCCGATCTCGACGTCGAGCAGGTGCGCGGAGCGGTGGATGACGCGCTCCAGTTCGGCGGGCTCGTAGAACTCCATGTGCGCGGTGAAGCCGAAGCGGTCGCGGAGTGGGGGCGGCAGCAGTCCCGCGCGCGTGGTGGCGCCGACCAGGGTGAAGGGCGGCAGTTCGAGCGGGATGGCGGTGGCTCCGGGGCCCTTGCCGACGATGACGTCGACGCGGAAGTCCTCCATCGCCATGTAGAGCATCTCCTCGGCGGGCCGCGACATGCGGTGGATCTCGTCGAGGAAGAGGACCTCGCCCTCCTGGAGGGAGGACAGGATCGCGGCCAGGTCTCCCGCGTGCTGGATGGCGGGGCCGCTGGTGATGCGGATCGGGGCCTCCATCTCGGCGGCGATGATCATCGAGAGGGTGGTCTTGCCGAGGCCGGGGGCGCCGGAGAGCAGTACGTGGTCGGCCGTGGCGCCACGCGCGCGTGCCGCGCGCAGGACGAGGTCGAGCTGCTCGCGGACCTTCTCCTGGCCGATGAACTCGTCCAGGTCCTTGGGACGCAGGGCGGCCTCGACGGCCTGGTCCTCACGGTCGGCGGACGCACCGACGAGCCGCTCGGCGGCGCTCTCGTCGGTCGGGTCGTCCCAGTTCACTGAAGTTCACCTCGCAGGGGTGTGCCGGGGAGGTCGTCCGGCCGGGGGTCCGGCCCGCGGCGGAGCCACTGTGGGGCGCAGTGCCCTCCGGGAAGATGCAGCATTACGTGTGCCTCGCGGTCTGGTAGTTCGGACGGGCGTGTATGCCTCTTCGCGGAACTCGCTTGCTACCGCGCTCTGTTGAGGGTCTGCAGAGCGGACTTCAGCAATTGGCCCACCTGGGGAGCCCCTTCGGACGCCTCCGCCTGCGGTGCGACGGCCGAGACCGCCTCGTCGGCCTCCCTTGTCGCGTACCCGAGTCCGATGAGCGCGGCGTGCAACTGCTCGCGCCAGCCGGTGGAGACGGGCGTACCGACGGCCGGGCGGCCCGTGCCGAGAGGTTCGCCGAGGCGGTCCTTGAGCTCCAGGAGGAGTTTTTGGGCGCCCTTCTTGCCGATGCCCGGGACAGCCATGAGCGCCTTCTCGTCACCGGTGGAGATCGCGCGGCGCAGGTCGTCCGGGCCGTGCACGGCGAGCATCGCCTGGGCGAGCCGCGGGCCGACACCGCTCGCGGTCTGCAGCAGCTCGAAGGTCTGGCGCTCGTCGTCGTCCACGAATCCGTACAGGGTCAGCGAATCCTCCCGTACGACGAGGGACGTGGCGAGTTTCGCCTCCTTGCCCATGCGGAGTCCGGACAGCGTGCCCGGCGTGCACTGGACGGAGATGCCGATGCCGCCCACTTCGACCACCGCGGAGTCGGGAGCGAGGGCGGCGACCGGGCCGCTGACGAAGGCGATCATCGGGGGGCCTTTCGGGCGAGTGACTGAGCCTGCTGCCGGGCCTGTCGGGCCCGGGCCTGGGCCTCGCGGGCCTGGGCGTGGGCCTGTTGCAGACGGTTGGTGGCCGGGGCACGCCAGATGTGACAGATGGCGAGCGCGAGGGCGTCGGCGGCATCGGCGGGCTTCGGGGGCGCGTCGAGCCGCAGCAGGCGGGTGACCATGGCGCCGACTTGGGCCTTGTCGGCCCGGCCGCTGCCGGTCACGGCCGCCTTGACCTCGCTGGGGGTGTGCAGGGCTACGGGCAGTCCGCGACGGGACGCGCAGAGCATGGCGACAGCGCTGGCCTGGGCGGTGCCCATGACCGTCCGTACGTTGTGCTGGCTGAACACCCGCTCCACGGCGACGCATTCGGGCCGGTGCTCGTCGATCCACTCCTCGATGCCCTGCTCGATGGCGACGAGGCGGTGGCCGACATCGGCGTCCGAGGACGTCCGTACGACCCCGACGCCGAGCATCGTCAAGGGGCGCCCGGCGACACCCTCGACGACACCGACGCCGCATCGGGTCAGCCCTGGGTCCACACCCAGTACGCGCATCCAGCCCCCCCTTCTTTGCGGCTAAACCGCCGCCGCTCTCGCGGACCTGGTTGAGCACCATCGGTGTTTCTCAATTGATGGTTACGGTCCGTGGACGGTGATCTTTTGAATGACGCCAGGCTATCCGCTGCCACCGACAACAGCGGCGGGCCGGTGGGAGATGTCCCACCGGCCCGCCGAAACCTGCGGCGCTCGCGGCAGCGCTACGCGCTCGCCTTCTCCATGACCTCGTCGCTGACGTCGAAGTTGGCGAAGACGTTCTGCACGTCGTCGCTGTCCTCCAGGGCGTCGATCAGCTTGAAGATCTTCTTGGCGCCCTCTTCGTCCAGCTCGACCTGCATGGTCGGGACGAAGTTGGCCTCTGCGGAGTCGTAGTCGATGCCGGCGTCCTGGAGGGCGGTGCGGACCGCGACCAGGTCGGTGGCCTCGCTGAGCACCTCGAAGGACTCGCCCAGGTCGTTGACCTCCTCGGCGCCCGCCTCGAGTACGGCACCCAGGACGTCGTCCTCGGACAGCTCGCCCTTGGGGACGATGACGACGCCCTTGCGGTTGAAGAGGTACGAGACCGAGCCGGGGTCGGCCATCGAGCCGCCGTTACGGGTCATGGCGACGCGTACGTCGGAGGCGGCGCGGTTGCGGTTGTCGGTGAGGCACTCGATGAGCACCGCGACACCGTTCGGACCGTAACCCTCGTACATGATGGTCTCGTAGTCGGCGCCGCCGGCCTCGAGACCACCACCGCGCTTGATCGCGGAATCGATGTTCTTGTTCGGGACCGACGACTTCTTCGCCTTCTGCACGGCGTCGTACAGCGTCGGATTGCCGTCCAGGTCCACGCCGCCCATGCGCGCCGCGACCTCGATGTTCTTGATCAGCTTCGCGAAGAGCTTGCCGCGCTTGGCGTCGATCACGGCCTTCTTGTGCTTCGTCGTGGCCCATTTAGAGTGGCCGGACATCTGCCTGTCTCCTTCGCGTAACCCATCTCTGTCCGAACGGCAGAGATCCTACAAGGACTCCGCTGTACGGTCCGCGCGCACCATGTCGACAAACAGACCGTGCACGCGGTGGTCGCCGGTGAGTTCCGGGTGGAACGACGTGGCGAGCGCGTTGCCCTGGCGTACGGCGACGATGTGGCCGTCGTGCTCGGCGAGCACCTCGGCCTCGGCCCCGACGGACTCGACCCAGGGGGCGCGGATGAAAACGCCCTCTACAGGATCGCCTTCGACGCCCTTCACGTCGACGGCCGCTTCGAAGGATTCGTTCTGCCGTCCGAAGGCGTTGCGGCGCACGATCATGTCGATGCCGCCGATGGTCTCCTGGCCCGAGCGCGGGTCGAGGATCTTGTCGGCGAGCATGATCATGCCGGCGCAGGTGCCGTAGACGGGCATTCCGGCCCGCACGCGCGCGCGGAGGGGCTCCATCACTCCGAAGAGGACGGCCAGTTTGGAGATGGTGGTCGACTCGCCGCCAGGGATGATCAGTCCGTCGACCTCGGCGAGCTCCTCGGGGCGCCGCACCGCCCTGGCCTCGGCATCGGCCGCGGACAGGGCGATGAGGTGCTCCCGTACGTCGCCTTGGAGGGCCAGGACACCTATGACGGGTGCTTCAGTCATGGGTGCTTACCAGCCGCGGTTCGCGTAGCGCTCGGCCTCGGGGAGGGTGTCGCAGTTGATGCCGACCATGGCCTCGCCCAGGTTGCGGGAGGCGTCCGCGATGATCTTGGGGTCGTCGTAGAAGGTGGTGGCCTTCACGATGGCGGCGGCGCGCTTGGCCGGGTCGCCCGACTTGAAGATGCCTGAGCCGACGAAGACGCCTTCGGCGCCGAGCTGGCGCATCAGGGCGGCGTCGGCGGGAGTGGCGACACCGCCGGCCGAGAACAGCACCACGGGGAGCTTGCCGAGTGCGGCGACCTCCTTGACGAGCTCGTACGGGGCGCGGAGGTCCTTGGCGGCGGCGTACAGCTCGTTGTTGTCGTAGCCCTTGAGGCGGGCGATCTCGTTCTTGATCTGGCGCAGGTGGCGGACGGCCTCGACGACGTTGCCCGTGCCGGCCTCGCCCTTGGAGCGGATCATGGCCGCGCCCTCGGCTATGCGGCGCAGGGCCTCGCCGAGGTTGGTGGCGCCGCAGACGAACGGCGTGGTGAAGGCCCACTTGTCGGAGTGGTTGACCTCGTCGGCCGGGGTGAGGACCTCGGACTCGTCGATGTAGTCGACGCCGAGGGACTGCAGGACCTGGGCCTCCACGAAGTGGCCGATCCGCGACTTGGCCATCACCGGGATGGACACGGCCTCGATGATGCCCTCGATCATGTCCGGGTCGGACATCCGGGCCACGCCGCCGTCCTTGCGGATGTCCGCCGGGACCCGCTCCAGGGCCATGACGGCGACGGCGCCCGCGTCCTCGGCGATCTTCGCCTGCTCAGGCGTGACGACGTCCATGATCACGCCGCCCTTGAGCTGCTCGGCCATTCCGCGCTTCACGCGCGCGGTGCCGGTTTCGGGGGCCTGGGCGGAATTGGAGAGCGTGCTCGACACGGGTTGACCTCACTCGCTGAAAGAGGGTTTCTGCAAACACCGAGGAAACGCGAGGGGACCAGGCCACTGCAAGGGCCAATGGGGAGCGGGTGGCATGATTTCGCCCCCGCCGCCCCTACCCGTCCCGTCCCGGGACTCCGCCCCGGGCCCCGCTGGGGGCTGCGCCCCCAGACCCCCATCGGCCTGACGGCCTCGTCCTCGAACGCCGGACGGGCTGAAAATCAGCCCCCTCGGGAGGGGTAGGGGCGGCGGGGCGAAACCCAGGTGCCAAACCCGCGCCTAGCCCGAGCGATCGGCCAAGGCCGCCGGAGGCTCGTCGTCCATTTCGAAGGCCAGCGGGAATGGTGCGTGGCCGGCCAGCCGGAACCAGCGGACCTTGCGGTGGCGGCGCAGGGCGCGGGCGGCGCGTACGGCGTCGTTGTGGAAGCGGCGGGCCATCGGCACCCGGCGTACCGCCTGGGCGAGCTCGCGGGCGGCCTCCTCGCCGCCGGGGGCCTCGCGTACCGCCTCGACCTGCTGCGCCTCCCCGAAGACGGCCCGCAACGCCTGGCTGAGGTCGCTCTCGGCGACCTCCCGCTGCTCCTCCTCGGCCTGCCGAGCCGCATGCGCCGCCTCGTAGAGGACGATCGAGGCGGCCGGATCGAGCACGCCGGAAGTGGCCAGTTCCTGTGCGACCGACGCACGCCGCAGGAGTTGCGCGTCGAGGGCGGCGCGCGCGGCGTCGATCCGGACGTGCAGCCGGTCGAGTCGGCCCGCGGTCCAGCTCAAGTAGAGGCCGATCGCCACAAGGGCGACCACGATCCAGATCAGGGTGAAGGTCACGGGCGCACAGGCTACCGGTGCCGGACCAGGCCTCCGGTGCGGCCCGGGGCCGCACGCGGATCACCGGGATCGGCTGAGTGCGTCACCCGTCCCGACCACCGCGAAGTGCATGGTGATCGTGTGCTCGGGCACGGCCTCCACTAGGTTGTCCAGCCCCTCCCCGATCCCGCGCCACCGCGTACAGCCGGATGCGCTCCTGAGGCGTGTGCGCGGGAAACGTCGCCCATCCCTGACGGGCCGACTGCGCGCCGATCTCGGCTGCGAACACTACCGGGCCCGCAGCTCCTCCTCGGCCGTCAGAGGCGTCGTGGCGCCCTCCTGCGGCACTTCCCGCACGTTGCGCAGCTCTCCCGCACCAGACGCCCCGCTCAGTCCCGGGCCAGCCCGAACCGCGCCCGCAACCCGCTGCGTTCGTCGGCGGCGACCGCGGCGGCTCCGTCCGTGACCGTCTCGTACACGGAGAGGATGTCCGCCCCGACCGTCGACCAGTCGAAGCGCCGGACATGCGCGCTGCCCCGCTCACGAAGCTCCGCGCGGCGCCCGGAGTCGCCGAGCAGTCGTACCGCGGAGGCCGCCAGCGCGTCCGCGTCCTCGTTGGCGAACAGTTCGCCCGCCGCGCCCTGGTCGAGGACCTGCGCGAAGGCGTCGAGGTCGGAGGCGAGGACGGGCGCGCCCGCCGACATGGCCTCGACGAGGATGATCCCGAAGCTCTCCCCACCGGTGTTGGGGGCGACGTACAGGTCGACGCTGCGCAGGAACCGCGCCTTGTCCTCGTCGCTGATCATGCCGAGGAACTCGACGCGTGCACGCAGCTCCTTGGGCAGTGACTCGACGGCCTCCTTCTCGTCACCGCGGCCGGCCACCAGAAGACGCGTCCCCGGCCGTTCGGCGAGGATCTTCGGGAGGGCCTTCATGAGGACCGGCAGGCCCTTGCGGGGCTCGTCGATGCGGCCGATGAAGCCGATCGTCTCCCCCTGCCACTCGGCCTTGGGCTCGACTTTCGCGAAGAAGTCGACGTCGACGCCGTTCGGGATGACGACCGCGTCGCCGCCCAGGTGCTCGACGAGCGTGCGCCGTGCGTATTCGCTCACGGCGATCCGTGCGCTGATCTTCTCGAGGGCCGCCTGGAGGATCGAGTACGCGGCGACCATCGCCCGCGAGCGCGGGTTGGACGTGTGGAAGGTCGCGACGATGGGGCCCTGTGCGGCCCAGCAGGCCAGCAGGCCGAGCGACGGCGAGGCCGGCTCATGGATGTGGATCACGTCGAAGGTGCCGTCGTGCAGCCAGCGCCTGACCCTCGCGGCGGACAGGAAGCCGAAGTTGAGCCGGGCCACCGACCCGTTGTACGGCACCGGAACCGCGCGGCCCGCCGACACGACGTACGGCGGCAGGGGTGTCTCGTCGTCCGCCGGGGCGAGGACGGACACCTCGTGCCCGAGGCGGATGAGGTGCTCCGCCAGATCGCGGATGTGGAACTGGACGCCGCCGGGCACGTCCCAGGAGTACGGACAGACGATGCCGATCCTCACGGGCGCTCCCCGTCGGACAGCTCGGGGCGGGGTTCCAGGTCAGCGAGCCACAAGCGCTGGAGCATGTGCCAGTCCTCCGGATGGTCGGCGATGCCGGTGGCGAAGGCGTCTGCCAGCGCCTGCGTCATGACAGACGTCTTCTCGGCCCGGGTACCTGTCTCGGGGACATCAACCGGAGGATGCACACGGCCCCGCATCACGGGCGAGTCGTCGTACCAGAGCGTCACCGGCAGCAGCAGGGCGCCGGTCTGCTGGGCGAGCAGCGACGGGCCCGCGGGCATCCGTGTCGTCTCACCGAAGAACTTCACCTCGACTCCGGAGGCGGACAGGTCGCGGTCCGCGACCAGGCAGACCAGCCCGCCGTCGCGCAGCCTGCGGGCCAGCGTGCCGAACGCGGAGCCGCCCTCGTGCGCGAGCACCTCCATGCCCAGGCCCTCGCGATAGGCGACGAAACGGTCGTACAGCGTCTCCGGCTTGAGCCGCTCGGCGACCGTGGTGAAGGGAATCTCCAGCTTGGTGGTGACCCAGGCGCCGGCGAGGTCCCAGTTGCCCAGGTGCGGCAGCGCGAGGATGACGCCCTTGCCGGATGCGAGCCCGTCGGTCAGGTAGTGCAGGTCCTGGGGGATGAAGCCGCTCGCGATACGCTCCCTGCTCCAGGCCGGCAGCCGGAAAGACTCCATCCAGTAGCGCAGATACGAGCGCATGCCCGCCTTGGAGAGCTCGGCGAGCCGCTGGGGGGTCGCGTCGGGCACCACGCGCGCGTAATTGGATTCCAGACGGCGTATCCCCTTGCCGCGCCGCTTCCAGGCGATGTCGGCGATGGTCCTGCCGAGCCGTTCGGCCACGGGCTCGGGGAGCTTCTTGACTGTGCTCCAGCCCAGGGCGTACGCGCCGTCCGTCAGCCGTTCCCGCACACCGCTCACGATGTGGCCTCGCTGCTCTGTGAGCTGGTCTTTGAGCTGTCCTGCGAGTTGTCCTGCGAGTTGTCCTGTGGGGCGCTCTCCGGACCCTGTTCCCGGCCGTTGTCCTGGCCGCCCGGCCGGTCGCCTTCCTGGCCGGTCGCGGCATCCGCCTCCGCGGACTCCCTGCGTACCGTGACGACCCGCTGGATCAGCGTGACGACGCTGCCGACGGCGACGATCCACAGGGCGATGGGCAGCAGCACATGGATACCGGGTACCCCGAACGTCTCGAAGCCCGCAAGACCGGCCGCGACCAACGAGATCACCAGGCGCTCGGCCCGCTCGACGAGGCCGTTGACGGCGACGGGCAGGCCGATCGATTCGCCACGGGCCTTGGTGTACGAGACCACCTGGCCGCTGGCCAGGCAGAAGATCGAGACCGCGCACAGGATGTTGTCGTCACCGCTCCCCGCGTACCAGAGCGCGAAGCCGCCGAAGATCGCGCTGTCGGCGACCCGGTCGAGGGTCGAGTCCAGGAAGGCGCCCCAGCGGCTGGAGCGGCCCATCTGGCGGGCCATGTTGCCGTCGACGAGGTCCGAGAACACGAACAGCGTGATGACGATCGTGCCCCAGAAGAACTCGCCCCTGGGGAAGAAGACCAGCGCGCCCGCGACCACTCCCGCCGTGCCCAGGAGCGTGACCGTGTCGGGGCTGACGCCGCGGCGGATCAAAAACGCGGCGAACGGTGTGAGAACACGCGTGAAGAATGCACGCGCGTACTTGTTCAGCATGGCCTTCCCGAGGGTCGGTGTGGCCGCGCGGCCCCTGCTGGCCACCGGCTGGCCCATCGTAGCCACGCGCGCGCGTGGACGGCGGGCGGGACCCTGAGCGCACGATCACGTCCTTTGTATGGACGCGCCGTAACCTGAGTGGAAAGCTCGAAAGGACCGCGGGCGTCACCGGAGCCGCCAACCGCACGCGGCACGCGGGTCCGCATGTCCGCGCCCACACATGACCTCACCGTGCACGGGAGGCAAGGCCATGGGCGACAAGGCGAACGCACACCCCGGAGCCGCCGGCAGGGCTACGGCGGCCGACCACCCCGCGTCCGTACGGAATGTGGTGCTGGTCGGCCACAGCGGATCGGGCAAGACGACTCTGGTGGAAGCTCTCGCACTGACAGCGGGAGCGGTGAACAGGGCGGGCCGCGTGGAGGACGGCGGCACCGTCTCCGACTACGACGAGATCGAGCACCGGCAGCAACGGTCGGTACAGCTCTCCCTGGTGCCCGTCGAATGGGGCGGGTACAAGGTCAATGTTCTGGACACTCCCGGATACGCCGACTTCGTCGGGGAGTTGAGGGCCGGTCTGCGAGCAGCGGACGCGGCCCTTTTCGTCGTCTCGGCCTCGGACGGGGTGGACGGCTCGACCCGCATGGTGTGGGAGGAGTGCGCGGCGGTCGGTATGCCACGGGCCATCGTGATCACCCACCTCGAAGCGGCCAGAGCCGATTTCGACGAGATGACGCGGACCTGCGCGGAGGCTTTCGGCGCCGACGACCCGGACGCCGTACTGCCCCTGTATCTGCCGCTCCACGGAGCGCCGGGCCCTGACGGGCACGCGCCCGTGACGGGCCTGATCGGGCTGCTCTCGCAGAAACTGTTCGACTACTCCTCCGGAGAGCGCAAGGAGTCCGAACCGGGTCCCGACCAGCTGCCGCTCATCGAGGAGGCCCGCAACCGGCTGATCGAGGGCATCATCTCCGAGAGCGAGGACGAGACCCTCATGGACCGCTATCTCGGCGGCGAGGAGATCGACTTCAAGACGCTGGTGGAGGACCTGGAGCGTGCTGTGGCGCGTGGGGTCTTCTTCCCGGTGCTGGCTGCCGCACCCGCGGCCGACGGCGCCCGTCAGGGCCTGGGCACGGTCGAGCTGCTGGAGCTCATCACCGGCGGCTTCCCGACCCCGCTGGAGCCCGAGGCACCCACGGTCACCACTCCGGAAGGCAAACCACGCGAGATCAAGGCCTGCGACCCGGACGGGCCGCTGGTCGCCGAGGTCGTGAAGACGGCGAGCGACCCCTACGTGGGCCGGATCTCCCTCGTCCGCGTCTTCTCGGGCACCCTGCGGCCCGACCAGACGGTGCACGTCTCGGGGCACGGGCTGGCCGATCGCGGGCACGAGGACCACGATGTCGACGAGCGCATCGGCGCCCTGTCCGCACCGTTCGGCAAGCAGCAGCGCACCCTCTCGCACGCCATCGCGGGCGATATGGCGTGTGTGGCCAAGCTGAACCGCGCGGAGACCGGCGACACGCTCTCGGCCAAGGACGACCCGCTGCTCATGGAGCCGTGGGAGATGCCCGACCCGCTGCTGCCGCTGGCCATCCACGCGCACAGCAAGGCGGACGAGGACAAGCTCTCGCAGGGCCTGAGCCGGCTGGTCGCCGAGGACCCCACGATGCGCCTGGAACAGAACCAGGACACCCACCAGGTGGTCCTGTGGTGCCTCGGCGAGGCCCACGCCGACGTCGCCCTGGAGCGGCTGCGCAGCCGGTACGGCGTCCAGGTCGATGTCGTACCGCACAAGGTCTCCCTACGGGAGACGTTCGCCGCCAAGTCGGCCGGCCGCGGCCGTCATGTGAAGCAGTCCGGCGGGCATGGGCAGTACGCGATCTGCGAGATCGAGGTCGAGCCGCTGCCCGGCGGCTCCGGCATCGAGTTCGTCGACAAGGTCGTCGGGGGGGCCGTGCCGAGGCAGTTCATCCCGTCCGTGGAGAAGGGCGTGCGCGCCCAGGCCGCCAAGGGTGTGGCCGCCGGCTATCCGCTCATCGACGTACGGGTGACGCTGCTCGACGGCAAGGCGCACTCGGTGGACTCCTCGGACGCCGCGTTCCAGACCGCCGGCGCGCTCGCCCTGCGTGAGGCCGCCGCCGACGCGAAGATCCATCTCCTGGAGCCGGTCGCCGAGGTGACGGTCCTGGTCGGCGACGACTACGTGGGCGCCGTGATGAGCGATCTGTCGGGGCGGCGCGGCCGGGTCGTGGGCACCGAGCAGGCGGGCGGCGGGCGGACGCTCATACGGGCCGAGGTCCCCGAGATCGAGATCGACCGGTACGCGGTCGATCTGCGCTCCCTCTCTCACGGCACCGCACGGTTCAGCCGGCGTTACGCGCGGCACGAGCCGATGCCGGCTCAGCTGGCCGAGAAGATCCGCGAACAGGCCCAGGACTCCCCCTAGTTGATCTCTCGTAGTGTCGGCGGGCAGCTTGGGCTGTCCGCCGACGATTGTCGGTCCCGGCGGCTACTCTGAGAACCTGATCAAGACGACGACCTGATCAACAGGTGTGCGGAGTACGGAAGTCGGGAAAAGCCGCAGCAGCGGAGCAAGGCGGCGATGGGGGCGGTCAGTGGCGGACGACGGATTCGATTTCAGGCCCGGGGCACAGATTCCGCTCCAGGGTGCCGCGGGACAGACGGCGGCGACGTTCGCCCTGGCCTCGGCGGCGTACCGCGACGACCCCGTCGAGAAGATCCTCGAAGCGAACAGCGAGTGGCACAAGTCGACCGTCAAGCCGGGACTCAAGTGGGCGACGATCTGCAAGCCGAACCTGGGTGAGGCGTTCGCCCGCGCCGTGCAGCTGAGGATGCTGGGCGGTGCGCGCAAGCCGCTCATCCAGTCGTTCGGCACGGAGCCGCAGGTCATCGTCGAGCACTGCCTGGCGGCGAACCGCATCCGCAAGGAGCGGGACAGCTGGCTCACCGCCGTGATGGTGCTGACCGGTCTGATCTTCCTGCCCGGTCTGCTGGTCTGGCTGCTGGTCTTCCAGATCCGCCGGACGATCGACAAGACCACCAACAAGCGTGCCTCCGCCCTCGCCACGGCCCTTCTGATCGGTGTGGCCGCCCTCGCCGTGATCTTCCTGATCCGGATGCCGTTCACCGGCTTCTGGGCCTGGTATGCGCGCGCGGCGGTCGTCGCGCCCGTCCTCGGCTGGTTCTGGGCGCGGCAGATCTGCGAGCGTACGGCGAAGGACATGCGCGAGCGCTGGGCCAGTCTGCTGGCCGGCGGCGGCATAGGCGCCAAGATCCCCGAGGCGGTGCCAGGCAGTCCCGGTGAGACCGCGGCCGAGCGGCTGCGCCAGGGGCTGGCCCGGCTCACCGCCGAGCAGCAGTCCAACTCCGTGTTCTACGCGGGCCCCAAGGGCATACTCGGCATGGGTACGCGCTGGGGCAGCTGGCACCTCGCCGAGGACCTGGTGCCGGCAGACGCCGACAAGGAGATCCACCCCTTCCGCAGCTGGGACGTCATACGCTCGATCCACGACCAGCTGCGCATGCTGGAGCGCGGGCCGCTCAACACCGGTGGCTTCCCGAAGCCTTCGATACGGCACTGGGTGGTCACACCGATCGGGGAGAACGCCGCGGAGGTGTCCCGGCCGGGGGGTACGGACGTTGACGCGTACCAGATCAAGAACCACGCCATTCAGGACATCTGCAACAAGCAGCAGTTCGGCAGCGGCGACCGGCACTACCTCGGGGTCCAGTGGACGCTCTGGGACGGCCAGTTGATCATCACCATGCTGATCACCGTGACCGTGCTGCACGAGACCTTGCGGATCGAGGTCACCGGTCATGCCCTGGGACCCGTGCACTCCCTGTTCACCTCGAAGCCCGCGGCCAAGACGAAGGAAGTCGCCAAGACGGTCAAGTTCTGGGAGACGACGGAGCGGAAGCTGCCGCTGGTCGAGACGGACGAGGTGGTACGGCTCGCGGTGCGCGCCCCCTTCACCTGGTATCCGCCGATCCTCGACTGGCTGGGCGGCAAGCTGGTCCTCCCCGAGCCCTTCGGCCTGCGCCACGCCTGGGCCGACAAGCCCTGGCGCCACCGCTTCATGGCAGACGACGCCCTGCGCGCCGCGACGCCCATCCTCCGCGTGGTCCACGCCGCGGCCATCCGCGTCCTCGACGAGAACGGCGTGAACACCGAAAAGTTCGGCACCCGCTCAGCGTTCCTGAGCACCCAGGTCCAGGACGCGGCCCCCAGCAAGGCGGACGTCTACGACGCGTAGGCCTCCGGCGGTTCAGCGGGGGTGGGTGCCCGGAGACAAGGATGCTCCTGTGGCGACCAGTGGCAGCCCCGCGCCCTTCAGGGGCGCGGGGACTGCGCGACCAGCCACAACGGACCCGCAGCTTCGAACCGCATTCCAAGCGGAGCGCTCAGGCCGCCGTAGGCCACGCCTCCGCGAGCATCTTGCGGGTGTCCGCAAGGAGTTGAGGCAGGATCCTGGTGTGCCCGACGACCGGCATGAAGTTCGTGTCGCCGCCCCACCGAGGCACGACATGCTGGTGAAGGTGAGCGGCGATCCCCGCGCCCGCGACCCCACCCTGGTTCATGCCGATATTGAACCCATGCGCCCCCGAAGCGGAGCGCAACGCAGCCATCGCCTGCTTCGTCAGCTCGGCGAGCTCCGCGGTCTCCTCAGCGGTCAGCTCGGTGTAGTCAGCTACGTGCCGGTACGGCACGACCATCAGGTGACCGCCGTTGTACGGGTACAGGTTGAGCACCGCGTAGACCTGCTCACCCCGCTTGATGACGAGCCCGTCCTCGTCGGAATTGGCCGGGATCGAGCAGAACGGGCAGCCGTCGTCGGCACCAGGGCCGCTGGGCTTGTTCTCCCCCTGGATGTACGCCATCCGATGGGGCGTCCACAAGCGCTGGAACGCGTCCTGCGTCCCCACCCCGATCTGCTGCTCCGGCTCACTCGTCATGTGGTGCAGCATATGGCTTCACACACCATGCACGGCAAAGGCCCCTGGGGAAAACCCGGGGGCCAAAGCGCCGCTGTGGCAGGGCCACGATCACACCTGGACCCGGCGCTCCACCACGTCCACGAGCTTCGCCAGTGCCTCGTCCCGGGGAATGCCGTTCTCCTGTGAACCGTCGCGATACCGGAACGACACGGTCCCCGCGTTCATGTCGTCGTCGCCGACGATGATCATGAAAGGAACCTTCAGCTTCTGCTGCGTACGGATCTTCTTCTGCATCCGGTCGGACGAGGCGTCCACCTCGACCCGCAGCCCCTTCTGCTTCGCTTCGGCAGCGAACGTCTCCAGGTACTCGACGTGTGCGTCGCCCACCGGGATACCGACCGCCTGCACCGGAGCCAGCCACGCCGGGAACGCACCCGCGTAGTGCTCGAGCAGTACCGCGAAGAACCGCTCGATCGAGCCGAACAGCGCGCGGTGGATCATGACCGGACGCTGCTTGGAACCGTCGGGCGAGGTGTACTCCAGCTCGAAGCGCTCCGGCAGGTTGAAGTCGAGCTGGATCGTCGACATCTGCCAGGTGCGGCCGATCGCGTCCTTTGCCTGGACGGAGATCTTCGGCCCGTAGAAGGCGGCGCCACCCGGGTCCGGAACCAGCGGCAGTCCCTGCTTCTCGGCGACCTGGGCCAGCGTCTCGGTCGCTTCCTCCCACGCCGCCTCCGAGCCGACGAACTTCTCCGGATCCTTGGTCGACAGCTCCAGATAGAAGTCGGTCAGACCGTAGTCCCGCAGCAGATCGAGGACGAAAGTGAGCAGCTTGTCGAGCTCCTCGGACATCTGCTCGCGCGTGCAGTAGATGTGCGCGTCGTCCTGGGTGAAGCCGCGGGCCCGGGTCAGGCCGTGCACCACACCCGACTTCTCGTAGCGGTAGACCGTACCGAACTCGAAGAGCCTCAAGGGCAGTTCACGATACGACCGCCCACGCGCGTCGAAGATCAGGTTGTGCATCGGGCAGTTCATGGGCTTGAGGTAGTAGTCCACGCCGTGGTCGAGCTGCATGGGCGGGTACATACCGTCCGCGTACCAGTCCAGGTGCCCCGAGGTCTCGAAGAGCTTCCCCTTCGTCGCGTGCGGGGTGTAGACGAACTCGTAGCCCGCCTCCTCGTGGCGGCGCCGCGAGTAGTCCTCCATCACCCGACGGATGATGCCGCCCTTGGGATGGAAGACGGCGAGGCCGGAGCCGATCTGCTCGGGGATCGAGAAAAGGTCCAGCTCGGAGCCCAGCTTGCGGTGGTCGCGCTTCTCGGCCTCGGCGAGGAACTCGAGGTGCGCCTTCAGCTCGTCCTTGGACGGCCAGGCGGTGCCGTAGATGCGCTGGAGCATGGGGTTCTTCTCGCTGCCGCGCCAGTACGCGGCGGCGTTGCGCATCAGCTTGAACGCCGGGATGTTCCGGGTGGTCGGCAGGTGCGGACCCCGGCAGAGGTCCTTCCAGCACAGGTCACCGGTCTTGGCGTCGATGTTGTCGTAGATGGTCAGCTCGCCGGCACCCACCTCGACGTCCGCGCCGTCGTCGGACGAAGCCGAGCCCTTCAGCCCGATGAGCTCCAGCTTGTACGGCTCGGAGGCCAGCTCCTCACGCGCGGCCTCGTCTGTCACCACACGCCGCGAGAAGCGCTGGCCACGCTTCTGGATCTCCTGCATCTTCTTCTCGATGGCCTTGAGATCCTCGGGCGTGAACGGCTTCTCCACGTCGAAGTCGTAGTAGAAGCCGTCCTTGACCGGCGGGCCGATGCCCAGCTTGGCCTCGGGGAAGAGCTCCTGCACGGCCTGCGCCATGACGTGCGCGGTGGAGTGGCGCAGGATGTTCAGACCGTCCTCGGAGGAGATCTCGACGCCCTCGACGGTCTCGCCGTCCTTCACCTCGTACGCGAGGTCTTTCAGCTCGCCGGCCACGCGTGCGGCGACGATGATGCGCTCTCCGGCGAACAGATCGGCGGCCGTAGTGCCCGTCGTCACCACGCGCTCTTCCCGCTCGGAATCGCGTTGGATGATCACACGGACGTCTGACACCGGTCTCTCCTGACTGCAAGGGGCACGCGGATCTTTGATTACGCGTGCAATAGACAAGGGCGATCGTACCGAGCCCAGGGCACCCCTTGCGAAACGGTTAGGTCTGCCCCGCCGTCCCCCGTCTCAGTCCCCGCCGCACGCCTCCTCAAAGAAAGCCGTGATCTCCGCCGTCTCCTGCAGCGACTTCATCAGCCGGTCCCGCTCCGCGTCGTCCACCTGCACGGGCACGACCCCGGACGCCCCGGTCAGCCGCCGGAAGCCGCCCCGGCTCTCCAGCCGCCCGTGCACCCGTACCGGCAGCCCCACCAGATGGGCATGGCCCGCGATCCGGTACGCCTCCTCGTCGAGCGTCATCCGTACGTGTGGGACCTCGGCGCCCGCGATGACCCGCAGCCGTACGGTGCCGTCACCGCGCGGCGCCGACCTGCGCATCCGTACGACCGTGCCCGTGAGCCGCACCGCCACGGACGGCTCGTCGCGCAGGTAGCGGGCGCCGGCCTCCCGCAGCACGGGCAGGTCGCCGGGTGAGAACTCGACGGGTTCGGCGGGTGTCGCGCAGCCCTCGGGGACTCCGGCGGCGGGTGCCCACTCGACGGCGATCCGAGCGCCCTCGGTGCCCTTCACGAGGGTGACGAGAGCCTCTGTGAGCTCATGGCTGACGCCCGCTTCGACGGCGCCGTCGAAGGCGTCCATGCCGCCGGTGGCGCGTTGGTAGTCGATGGCCTCGCGGGCCGCGTACACCGCCTGGTGGAGCCGGACGGCGAGCGGCCGTCCGGTGGCGACGGGCACCAAGGCGGTCAGTTGCCGGCCGCCGGGCGCGGCTGAGACGAGCACGTCCTCCAGGGACGCGGCGGCGGGCCTGCGGTGGCGGGCGCCGTAATAGCCCGCACGCGCGCGTACGGCGAGGGCGCCCGCAAGGAGCATCTGGCGGGCTGCCTTGCGCAGTTGCTCCTCGACGGTCCAGGGCGTGGCGCCCACGGGCCCGGTGGGCACATCGCGCCACCAGCGAATCTCGTCGCTGGGCACGGCGAGGCCGACCAGGACGTCACGCGCGGAGGGCAAGCCGCTGCGCGAAAGCGCGACCAGGGCCTCGCCGAGGAGGTCCTCGCTGTCGGGGAAGGCCCGGCTCTCCGGCACGAGCAGGCTGGTGCCGGCGCCGCCGGGCCCGGGCGGGGTCCAGCGGCCGTACCGTCCGGGGGCTCCGCCGCGGCGCTGCCAGCCGTGCCGGTGCAGCAGCGCGCTGAGGACGGCGGGGTCGACCCGGTCGGGCCTGGGCGGCCGGTCCCACTGGCCCGTCGGCTCCACTGGGTGGGGCCTGGCTGATCGTGCCGGTTCGTCGGTCGGGCGGTGCGTCACGGTCTGCCTCCCGTTCCGACCCGCGTCATGATCTCGCAGAGCGCCCGGTCGTCGAAGATGCGCGAGGTCGGTATTCGCACGGTGGTCCTGCGCCGGCCGGTGATGCGATGTCCGGCGAGGTTGGTCCAGTAGCAGCAGTGCCGCAGATCGAGCCGGTCGTGGCTGGCGCGCAGCCAGTCGTCCTGGGATCTGGGCACGAGCATCACTACCAGGATCTTGTGCACCGAGACCGGGCTGCGGGCGAGCTTCTCCAGGTGGGCGTTGTCGAGCGTGAAGGAGAAGGCCGGGCCCGGGGGGTTCGGCGGGATCTGGTACGTGCACTTGAGCTGCACCTTGATGGTGACTTCGTCGTCGACCGTGTGGCCGGGGGCGCTGTGGCTGACGTGCCAGTCGATGCCGTTGTCCGGAAAGGGCTGGGACAGGGAGCAGCCCGCGGCCGCTGCGACCGCGTGCAGATAGCCGACCTGCAGTGTCTCCATGCAGGCGGTGGTGGCGAGTGTGCCGCGATGCGGTGGTGTCCGCTGAGGCAGCAGCCCGCCCTGTTCGGGCTGCGCGATGGCCATTTCCAACAGCCTTCCGAAACCGGTGAATCCCCGCGACGGGCCGCTGAACTGCAAAGACCCGTATCTCTGTTGTCTCCTTCCGGCGTACGCCGCAAACAGCACGGGTATCACCGAATCGGGGCAGAGGGCGGCGCGGACGGTGCGTCAACTGCCGAGGGTGAATGAGGAGTTGCGTGCGTATGACGTGCTGGTACGAAGGTCCACTGGCCGCGTTCGACACCGAGACGACCGGTGTGGACGTGGAGACCGACCGGATCGTGTCGGCCGCCGTCGTCGTCCAGGACGCTTCCGGGGGCCGGCCGCGGGTGAGCCGCTGGCTGGTCAATCCGGGCGTTCCGGTGCCCGAAGAGGCAACGGCGGTACACGGTCTGACGGAGGATCACCTGCAGCACAACGGCCGCTGGCCGTCGCCGGTGATGGACGAGATAGTCAGGGAGCTGGCCGAGCAGAGCGCGGCGGGTCGCCCGCTCGTGGTGATGAACGCGCCGTTCGATCTGACGCTGCTCGACCGGGAGTTGCGTCGGCATCGGGCGTCGTCGCTGGACCACTGGTTCGAGACCGTGCCGCTGCGCGTGCTCGATCCGCGGGTCCTCGACAAACACCTGGACCGCTACCGCAAGGGCCGCCGCACGCTGACCGACCTGTGCGCGCACTACGGCGTGGAGCTGACGGGCGCCCATGACGCGGCGGCCGACGCGCAGGCCGCGATGGATGTCGTACGCGCGGTGGGGCGGCGTTTCGCGGCCCGCCTGGAACGGCTCTCGCCGGCCGAACTGCACACGCTGCAGGCGGTGTGGCACGCGGCGCAGGCCCGCGGCCTGGAGGCGTGGTTCGCACGCAGCGGCACAGAGGAGGCGGTCGATCCGGCATGGCCTCTGCGTCCGGAGCTCCCGGCGGCGGCGTAAGACGTGGAACAGGTCCTGGCATAAGCCCTGACATGCGAAAAACCGGTCCGTCTGTGACGGACCGGCTGTCTCCGGGTGGGCGATACTGGGTTCGAACCAGTGACCTCTTCGGTGTGAACGAAGCGCTCTCCCACTGAGCTAATCGCCCAGGAACGCACTGAACCATACAGGTCGAGCGGGGTTCTCATCAAACCTGTTGATGGTTCGCGCGCAGGTACGCGGCCAGCCCGCGCCGCCCCGCCCGCATCATCAGCGCGTGGTTGGCGCGGAACGCCGGCCGTCCGGGCAGGGCGAGGCGCCGGAGCAGGGGCTTCGTCACGTGGACTTCCTGGTCGTAGCGGGCGCGCGTGCCCGGCCCCTGCGAGGTGAGCGTCCAGCGTGCCCAGCCGTCCAGGTCGCCCGTCATCGCGATCTCCAGGACCCCGGCCGCCCGGTCGCGGCGTACCTCTCGCGCGGTGAACACCAGGTCGTACGGGAGCAGTGAGCGGATACGGATGATCCCGCTGTGGTCGTCGATCCGCGTCACCTCACGCACCTGCGGCCACCATCTGGGGTAATTCTCGGCGTCGGCCAGCACGTCGTAGACGTCGTCGGCCGATGCGCCGAGAACCCACAGGCTGCGGAAGCGGTAGTGCGTCCAGTCCATGGCCCGAGTCTGCCCTCTGAGCCGGTGGTTGCCTCCCGCACTCGCCGGTCGTTGCGCGCGGCGAGTGCGGGAGGAGTTGGGGAGGTGGTGCTAGGCGACGGTCATGACGGAATCTTGTCGCCGACCAACGCCAGGTTCTGGATCGCCGCCAGCCCGTACAGCGCCGTCGCGTTGGTGGACACCCACGCCGCCTCGCTGCCGGGCACCAGCCCGGTCGGGCCCTCGATCTTCTTCGTGGACCAGTCGGTGGACTCCTTGTAGTCCCAGGTGTCGGCGCTGTTGTAGAACTGCCGCCACGCCCGCGCGGCCAGCTTGTCGTCCTTCAACTGCACGGCGGCGTACGCGTCCTGCCGCGCATGGCCCTGGAAGAGCAGCAGGGAACCGAAGTCGGAGCCGTAACGGGCCTTCTGCTCGGCCTTCGTGGCGTTGAAGTAGCGGCAGTAGTCGAGCCACGCCTCCTTGAATTTCGGCATGTCGATCTGGTCGATGAGCTCGGCGTTCAGCTCGACCAGGCCGAACATCGCCGACAGGTGCGAGACGCTGACCTTGGCCTCCTTGGCGACGGCGAACTTCCCGGTGTCCAGGTCGTACAGCGCATTGCCCTGAACGAAGCCGTTGGGCTGGGCGGCGATGGTCTCCATCGTGGACAGGACGCGTGCCTTGGCCTTCTCCCACTTGGGGCCGCGCCGCTCCCACTCGGTGAGCCATGCGGAGACGAGGCCGCTCCAGTCGGTGCCGAAGCCGATGGAGAGGGCGTTGCGGTCGGGTGTGTAGGGCTCGGTGCGGATCTTGCGGATGGGGTCGAGCACGAGGAACGTCTCGTCGGAGTCGACATTGGCGTGCATGAGGTCGCCGACGCGTTCGTCCGCGGTGAGGAAGTAGTAGTAGCGGCGGTAGGTGGTGTTGGCGATGCGCTGCTGCTTGGCGCTGTCCGCGTAGTGCTGGACGCCGTGGCGGGTGCCGAGGCCCGCCCACTTGCCGAGGTGGTAGACGTCGACCTCGCCGGTGTGCCGTGTCATGGCCTCGGCGAAGCGGAAGATGTCGGCGCGGCCGGAGCGCATGTACGCGAACCAGAGCCACAGGTCGGGCGAGAGCTCGGAGTTGTCCCAGGCGTAGCCGCCGACGTCGTAACACCACTGGCGGCGGCTGGGGTCGTAGCTGTGCATGATGTCGCCGTAGTCCCAGAAGCCGTACCAACGGCGCATCTCCACCTGATCCTTGTAATAGGTGAAGAGGAAGTCGAGGTGGTCCTCGATCTTCGCCTTGGCGGCCGTGGAGCGGTCCGGCTCGGCGAACAGCTTGCCGAAGACGCCTGCCTTGATGAGCTGCCCCGGCGGGGCGGCGAGCTGCGGCGGAGTGCGTACGGCTTCGACCTGCTGGGCCATCGCCTCGGCGCTCGGCGTGGACTCGTGGGCCCAGAAAAGGAGTTCGCTGGTGCGGGCGATGCCGTAGGGCGTGCCGAAGCCGGGCTCGTAGTCCTCGTAGGTGATGTTGAGGCCTTCGAGCTGTTCGGGGTACGTGTCCTGGCCCATGCCGTCGTGGTAGAAGCGCAGGTCCATGGGCTGTGCCTCGGGCGACCAGAGCCAGAGCGTGACCTCGGCCTCGTCGGTCTGGGCGTCGCGGATGTCGAGCTGGGCGGGAAACTTCTCCCAGAAGTCCCTGAGGCCGAAGGCGAATCCACCGCTCGCGCCGCCGACGTACCCGAAGCCGCTCGCCCGACGGCCGCCGCCTGCGGGGATCCAGCCGTGGCCCTTCTTGGTGCGCTTGCGGACGCCGAAGCCGTCGGCCGAGAGCTGCGAGAGGGTGTAGTCACCCCACTCGGGGATGTATTGCAGCCGGGTGGTCACCCGCTGGTCCCAGGTGGACGGGTCGGGCAGCTTCTTGCCCTCGAACTGGGCCGTCCGCACCGCCGCCCCCGGGTCGCGCCGCAACCCGGTGATGCCCTTGACCGCCTCGCGCAGCAGACCGGTGCCCTCGCCGCCGATGCGGATGTGCCGGTCGTACGCGGCGTCCCGCATCGGCACCTTGAAGCGCACACCGATGCCGCGGATGAAGTCGCCGCTCGCCTTGCCGGGCTCCTGCTTCCCGTCGAACGTGATCGTGTGCACCATGCGGAACGACTCGGCGCCCGCATAGAAGTAGAGGCGGATCGAGAACGGCAGCCAACTCCGGCCGCCCTTACGGTGCTTGCCGTCGACGCGGACCACGGCACGTACTGGCCCGTCCTGCTCGACCTCGACCTCGCCGATGACGCTCTCGAACCGCTCGTACTTCTCCGTGCCCTGGTCGCCGTCCTCGATCTCGGGCTGGCGCAGCAGTACGAGCCGGCCGTCCTTGGCGATCTCGGTGGAGCCGCGGGCGACGGACTTGACGAGCGTGGAGCCGCTCTTGCCGATCTTCGCGGTGATGACACCGGTCGATACGTCGATGGTGCCGCCGCTCTTGTCGACGGTGACCTTCTTCTCGGGCGCCGCGGGCGCACCGGCGGCGAGCGTCAGCTTCCCGGCGCCGACTCCGGCCCCGACCGCGTGCGCGGTCCACTTGAGCGAGCCGTCCGGCCAGTAGCCGATGGGCCAGGACTGGACCGGCACCTCCTTGCCGTCTGCGTCCTTCAGCGCGAACGTCTGGTCCTTCTCGTACGCGCCCTTCGGCCAGGGCACGCCCACGGTGGAACCGGGGGCGGCGCCGAGGCCTCCCTCCTCGAGCCAGTCCAGGGTCACCGGGTCGGCGTCGCCCGGCTCGGCTCTGGGCGCGGCCTGCGCGTCCTGGGTGCCCAAGGCCCAGCTGAACTGGGCGGCGGCGCCGGCGACTGCTGCGGCCTTCAGGAGGGACCTGCGGGGGATGGGAGACATGGCCTTTCCTTTCCGTGCGGGGAAGTCAGGGGCATGACAGAGAGAGGTACGACGCCGGGGCGTCGACCTTGTTTGAGCTGCGGCCGCTCAGCGGCGTCGGCCGCGCGCCTCCACGGCAAGAGCCGCCGCCGCGACGGCCCCCAGGACGGGGACCGCCAGCGGCACGACGAACCAGGCGGAGCAGGCCACCACGACCAGTCCGCCGACGAGCAGAAAGGACCCGGCGGGATCGAGGACGGTACGGCGCCCGGCGGCCCCGAGCAGCACCCGCCACGACGCATCGGGCTCCCAGACCGCCGCCGCTCGCATTCCGGCGACGACCAGTCCGATCAGGGCGAACAGCCCGACGGCGCCGACGAGCGGCCCACCGGGGATCCCGGCCCGTACGGCATGCACATCCACCCAGACCGCGACGGCCGCGACCCAGCCGGCGACGCCGACGACCCACCCGTGGCGCACGGCCGCCCGGAAGTCGGCGACGAACTCCCGCCAGCCGCCGCCCTGGTGGTCCGTACGCCGCCGCAGATGCCGCGCCCCGGCGGCGAAAGCGGCGGGGTAGGTGACCAGGGGCAGCGAAGCCACCGCGATCCATACACCCGTCAGCAGACACTCGGCGAAGAGCGCGAACCGCTCGGCGAAGACGGACTCCCGCGGCGTACCGCGCGTCTTGGCAGATGCCTGGCTCATCCTGCGCACCTCAGCCCTTCAGACCGGACGTCGCCATACCGTCGATCAGATAGCGCTGGAAGGCGAGGAAGAAGGCGAGGACGGGCAGTAGCGCGACGAGCGACATAGCGATCATGCCGCCGTAGTTGGCCACGCCCTCCTGGTCCACGAACATCTTCAGCCCCAGGGAGACCGTGTACTTGCTGGGCTCGTTGAGGTAGATCAGCGGTCCCATGAAGTCGTTCCAGGAGTTGATGAAGGTGAAGATCGCACTGGTGATCAAGGCCGGCCGGCACAGCGGCAGCACGATCGACCAGTAGATGCGCAGGTGCCCGCAGCCGTCGAGACGGGCCGCCTCATCGAGCTCCTTGGGCAGGTTGCGCATGAACTGCACCATCAGGAAGACGAAGAACGCCTCGATGGCGAGGTACTTGCCGAGCAGAAGTGGGGTGTACGTGTTGATCATGTCCATGTTGCGGAACAGCACGTACTGCGGGATGAGCAGCACGTGATACGGCAACAGGAGGGTGCCGATCATCAGCGTGAACAGCAGATTGCGGCCCGCGAACCGGATCCTCGCGAAGGCGTACGCCGTCAACGAGCAGGACGCCACGATCCCTATCACCGAACCCACCGCGAGGAGGAGCGAGTTGAAGAAGAACGTGGAGATCGAGATGTCCGCGATGCCGTCGGCGAGGCTCGTGTAATTGGAGATGATCGGGTCGCCCGGGAAGAGATCCAGGCTGCCGACGACGTTCTCGCTCCGCTTGAAGGACCCGCCGACGACCCAGACCACCGGGTACAGGATGACTGCGAGGATCACCAGGGACCCGACGTGCCAGGCAAGCGAACCGGGCAGCCTGCGGCGGAAGTTGCCCGCCTTGGTGGAACGGGCCGGAGTGATGTCGGTGGCCGGTGCGCTCATCGGGCGCCCTCCTCGTAGTGCACCCAGCGCTTCTGGGACCAGAACAGCACCGCCGTCACCAGGGCGACCGCGACGAGCAGCATCCAGGCCATGGCGGAGGCCAGCCCCATCCGGCTGTTCTCGAAGCCCTGAACGTAGAGGTAACAGGTATAGACCATTGAGCCGTCCGCAGGGCCACAGGCATTGCCGCCGGCGCCGCCGCCGACGATGTACGCCGAGCTGAATATCTGGAAGGAATGGATCGTCTCCAGCAGGACGTTGAAGAAGAGCACCGGGGAGATCATCGGCAGGGTGATGTTCCAGAACCGGCGGAGCTTGCCCGCCCCGTCGACTTCTGCCGCCTCGTACAGCTCGCGCGGGACCTGCTTGAGACCGGCGAGGAAGATGACCATCGGGGCGCCGAACTGCCAGACGGTGAGCGCCACCAGGCTGTAGATGATCATGTCCGGGTTGCCGGTCCAGCCTCCGACGTCGATGCCGAAGATCTTCTGTGTACGGTCGACGATCGCGTCGTCCGAGAAGATCGCCTTCCAGACGATCGCGACGGAGACGCTCGCCCCGATCAGCGACGGCGCGTAGAAGGCGGCCCGGTAGAAGGCCTGGCCGCGCCGACTCTGGGCCAGGAGCAGGGCGACGCCGAGGGCCAGGAGCAGCTTGAGCGGCGTGCCGACGACGACGTACCACAGCGTGACCCGCACCGAGTGCCGCCAGCGCGGGTCGCCGAACATCTCCGAGAAGTTGTCGAGGCCGATCCACTTGGGCGCGTCGAACAGGTTGTAGTCGGTGAAGGCGAAGTAGAGCGAGGCGGCCATAGGGCCCGCTGTCAGCAGCAGGAAACCGGCGATCCAGGGGGACATGAAGAGATAGCCGGCCAGGTTCTCCCGGCGCCGCCGCCGCTTGAGGGCGGCGGAGCGCTCGGGCTTCACCGGACCGTGCCGCGGCTCGGAGCCCTTGGTCAGGTCCTCCATCGCAGGGGCGTGCGTCACGGTGGTTCCCATCAGCCGGTGAGAGCCGTCTTCGACTCGGTGAAGAACTGTTTGACGGCGTCGGCCACCGACCGCTCACCCAGGCCCAGTTCCTCGCCGATGCGCAGGAACGCGGACTCGCAGATGTCCGCGCCGTTCGGGTGCGGGGTGATGGGCTCCAGGACGCCCGCCGCGACGAGGGACTCTTCGTACTCGGCGATCGCCTTGTTGACCGGGTCGGCCGGCTTGAACGCGTCGTACTGGGCCTGCGTCGCGGGCACACCGCGGTCGTAGCCCATGATCTTGGCGACTTCGGGGTCGTGCACCATGAAGTCGATGAACTGGGCGACCTCCTTGGGGTGCTGGGTGCGCTTGGAAGCGCTGAGCATCAGGGAGCCGAGGTACTGGCCGGTCTTCTTGCCGTCCGTGGTGGGGATGGGCGCCAGGCCGTACTCACTCTTGCCCTCGGCGGTGTAGCGGACTGTGAAGTTGTCCCAGGTGAACTCGCCGCCGGCGATTTCACCGGAGACCGCCGACTTGGGCTTGATCTGGATGACCTTCTTCTGGTCGGCGTAAAGACCTTGCTTGACCCGCCGCTCAGCCTTGGTCCACCAGTCCGTCAGATCCGCCTCGGTGAAGCCGAGTCCGTCCTCGGTGAAGAACGCCTTGCCGTTCTGACGCAGGAAGAGGTCGTAGAGGTACATGACGTTGTACGGGCCGGTGTCTCCCGCGCGCCCCGCCTTGTCGCGGATCTTCTGCAACGCCTCGTGATAGTCGTCCCAGGTCCAGCCCTGTTCCGGCGTCACGCCCGCCTTGGTGTAGACGGGCTTGTCGATGACAAGGGCCATCGAGTTGGAGCCGACCGGTACGCCGAGGAGCTTTCCGTCGATCTCGCCGAACTTCTCCAGGCCGGCACGGAAGCCGTCCATGGAGAGGTTGCCCGCCTTGACCTGCTCACTAAGGTCGAGCAGCACATTCTTCGCATCGTATTTGCGCAGGAATCCGACGGCATTCTGGAAAACGTCCGGCGGATTGCCGCCGGAGGCCTGGGTGTTGAATTTCTTCCAGAAGTCGGTGTACGGCTGGAAGTCCGTTTTCACCTTGATCTTCGGGTACTTCTTCTCGAAGAGCGCAATGGTCTTGTTGATGCGCTGGGCCCGGTCTTCAGCGCCCCACCACGCGTAACGGATCGTCACCGTCCCGTCTCCGGCACCGCTGCCGCCCCCACAGGCCGTCGCCGTGGCCCCCAGCCCCAGCGCGGCCAGCGAGGCTCCCCCCGCCTTAAGGATCGTTCGCCTCTCAACATTTCTGTCCTGCTGCATGGTTGAGCCTCCCCGCGACGATGCGTCCGCCCCATGAATCGTTTCAAGTAAGCGCTTGCCGCCACAAGTTACGGAGGCCCTCCGGGCGCGTCAATGACCCGGGCAGGAATTGATGTGGCCGGGGTCGCTCGCGCGACGGCGCGAACGGGGCTGGGCGGGCAGGGGCGTTGGAAGAGGGTGCAGGTGGGGTGGGGTGGGGT
>NZ_BAAASJ010000016.1:0-141090 GCF_039532825.1 Streptomyces vastus | reverse complement strand
CTCGCCCGTTCCAACCGCCCCCGGCGGCAGCATCAGTCCCACGAACGGCCCAACGAACCGACCGCCATCACGTCACGTGAACCACCGGCTGTAGTACTAGCCAAGGCTTCGTGCACCGCGTGGCGTCTACGTCCGTCGATACTTCCCGGAGGCGGCGCCCGATGGTGCCGAGCGGTCGGTATCGGTGCCGGGCCGGGGCTCGGCGGCATCGGCCATCACTGTGCGCAAGAGCTGAGAGGGCGTCAGCAGAAACCGCGTCTCCTGTTCGAGGTCGCCGCGGTCGTCCGAGCCGAGTACACATCCGTCCCTGAAGGTATGGCGCATTTGGCGAGTAAAAGGCGAGGAAAAGGCGAGGAAAATGTGAAGTCGCCTGGCTCAGATCTTCCTCAAGTGGCCACGCGTATCGCACAAGCTTCTCTAGGGTGATGCACAAGTTGCCTGTGCGCCGTTTGACGGAGACCACACAGGCCGCATCCGACAAAACGGGGAGCAGTATGGCGAGTCGCATTGCCATAGCCGGCAGTGCCCTTCTCACGGCGGAGCTGATGGCCGCGTCGCTCAGCCGGGAAGAGGGCCTTGAAGTGGTGACCGTTGTTAGTAACTATCACAAGTTAGTCGAAGTCGTCGAGCGTAAAGAAGCGGACGTCACCCTGATCGACCCGGACAGGGTCCACGGGGACTGTGTGGCTGTAGCCTGTGAAATACGCAAGGCGCGCCCTGCTTGCGGAGTGGCACTGGTCGTGGACGCTCCGACGCGGACCTTCGTGGACCAGGCTCTTAGAGCCGGAGTGTTGGGCATTGTCCCCAAGACCGCTGGGCTACGGAGATTGATCGACTCTGTGCGTGGTGTCGCGTCAGGACAAGTCGTCATGGACCCACAGCTCCTGTCTGTCGTGGGCAGACAGGACGGTCCGTTGACCGACCGAGAGGCTGACGTGCTGCGGCTCACGGCGTCGGGGGCTTCGGTGAAGGAGATGGCGGGGGAGCTCTATCTAACTGCAGGAACGATTCGCAACCTGGCCTCGGCGGCGATCAAGAAGCTCGACGCCCGCAACCGTTACGACGCCGTGCGAATAGCGAGCGAACGATGTTGGATCTGACCAGTTGACCAGGCAGATAAGTGAAACGGTTCCCGGAGGCGATGCCGCCTCCGGGAACCGGCGCGAGTGTCACTGCTCGCGGCAGAACTCGTCTATCGGATAGCCGACATGGCGATCGGCCGTCGGCAGATGCCCGAGGATCTTGTCCCCTGGACGGAGCTCCGTGCTGTTGAGCACGGCACCCCCAGGACCGAGGACCCTGACGTGCCAGTCGTCCTGGAGGATCAGGTTCACTGTCTGCCCGTTGGGGGCCACGGCGTCCACGGAGATCAGAGGCCGCGTTTCGATCTTGACACGTCCCACGCTGACCACGCGGGTGCGCCCCTTCGTATCGACGGCCAACACTTTGCTTCCTGCGCCGAGTTCGCTGAGGTAGTGGGTACGGCCGTGGTGCGAAACGGTGTAGGAGTGGATCGCACCCGCGTTGACCCTGAAGGGCCTCGTCGGCATATAGGGAAGGGGGTGGGTCTCGCTGACGCAGAGAACCATTCCCTTCGAGTGCGAGCCCACCAGAATGCCCTCGTCCTTTCCGAGGTAACTGCAGGTGTCGACGCAGGCGCGCTCGCCCATGCCAATGTGCGAGGTCGCCGTGACCTCCAGTTCGACGAGGGGGATCTCCCCGGTGGTCGTCCCGGCGGCTCGCCTCAGCGCGGTGGCGTCGCCGACGGCTCGCGCGGGCATGAGCACGCCGTCCGAACCCAGTTCGAGCACACCGAAGATGATCCGGGCTTCCTCCACGTCGGCGGCCATGGTCACGACGGTTCCGTCGCATCCGGCCGCGGCTGCGATGACGATCTCCAGCGGGATCTTCGTGGGATCGCGGAAGTCGAGCAGACTCCACCGTTCGGTCCGTGCCGACAGACAGGCCAGTTCCAAGGTCTCCGCGTCGACGATCTCGACGTAGCGGCCGAACTCGATGGCCGGGTGCGCATCGGCCAGCTTGGCGCGGTCATCGGCGCTACCGGCCACCAGGACCAGGTCGGCGCCCGCGAAGCCGTCCGTCGGCTCGCCGGCGTCGTGCACGAGGACCCGACGGATCGTGGGGGGAAGATCCGCCAGCACCTTCATGTCGGCGGCGACGATGGCGTCGATGCGTTGATGCATCGCCTCTTCGAGAATCGCCGGTGCAAGATCGCCGGCCTTGCGTATGTCAAGCCAGCACAGTTTGCTGTCCATCATGCTGGTGTCCCCTCGTCATGTGGTCGAATTCTGCTGCGGGTTCTTCGCCTGGCAACCGGTGCACGAGCTGCGCCACCCGCCTGGCCATCCGCTGCGGGTCTGAGGAGTGGAAGATGTTGCGCCCCATGGCGACGCCCAGCGCACCGCCCGCGAGGACCTCGCCGACGAATTCGAGGACGCCGTCCTCCGAGGCCCGTGGCGGACCACCGGCGACGAGGATCGGGACGGGGCAAGCGTCGGTCAGTGCCATCAAGGCGGGCAGGGAACTCGGGAAGGACGTCTTGATCAGGTCGACTCCCAGATCTGCCGCGATGGTCACCGCGTGGGCCACGAGCGTGGGGTCGTGGGGGTCGTCGATGCGAGGTCCGCGGGGATACACCATGGCCATGAGCGGCAGGTTCCAGCGGTCGCAGGCGTCGGAGATCCTGCCGAGGTCGGCGATCTGCTGACGCTCGTCGTCGGAGCCCAGGTTGACGTGCACGCTCACCGCGTCTGCGCCCAGGCGCAGCGCTTCTTCCACTTCGGTGACGACGTACTTGGCGTCAGGATCCGACGCCTGCCCGGTGCTCGCGTTGAGATGGATGATCAGCGACATGTCGGCGAACCGCTCTGGACGGATGTGCCGCACGCTGCCCTTGTGTACCACGATCGCGTCGACGCCGCCTGCGGCGAGCTGCCCCGCGAGCAGATCGATCGAGCTGTTCCTCGGCACCACGGGACCGTCACTGATGGAGTGGTCCAAGGGCGTGATCATCAACCCGGATGTGGTGTGGTGGTGCAGCCGCCGCAAGCGCAACGACCGCGCGAAATGCCCGTGAGGGATCATTGCGCATCCTTTCGACCTCTGAGAAGTGCGTAGTCAGGCTTTCCTGATGGATTGAGTGGTATCTCTTCCCACCAGGAGAAGTCCTCCGGAACGTGCGCCGCTGACAGAGATGCGGCTATGTGGGTACGCAGATCGTCGGCTGTACAGCGCGCACCGGTACGCAATTGGACAGCGGCTTCCAGGTGCTCGGCATACTCAGTGTCACGGATTCCGTACACCACGGAATCCGCCACTTCCGGGTGCTGCAGCAGAATGTCCTGGACCGATGAGGGATGGATCTTTATCCCGTTGGCCTTGACGACGCTGCCGATTCGGCCCAGCAGACGGAGGTATCCGTACTTGTCCCAGTGGCCGAGATCTCCTGTGCCGAGCCAGCCGCCCCTCACCGTGGGGCCGACGTGTTCCTCGTCGCCGATGTAGCCATCCATGAGGGTGGGCGACCGGACGTATATTTCTCCCGCTTCTCCCCGCTCGACTGTCTCACCGGATTCGAGCCGTCGGATTTCCATCTCCACCCAGGGAAACGGGCGACCGCCGCTGGGTAGGAGTTCCGGTTCACAGTGGTCCAGCGGGGTCAGGGTGCACATGCCGCCGGCCTCGGTGCTGCCGTACAGTTGGGCCAAGGTGTGTCCGAAGACCTGCGCGGCCCGGGCGATTCGGGAAGGCGCAGCGGCTGTGCCGCTGTAGAGGACCTGCCGCAGCGACGGGAAGACGGCTTCGTCGATGCCGGGTTGATCGATGAGCTGGTAGAGGTGGGGCACCGCGAGGTACATGTCGGTCACCTGCTGCTCGGTCAGAGCGCGCAGCACGTCGTCCACGCGAAAGCCGTTGTGCAGCACCACCGTGCCGCCTGCGGCGAGCGCCGCGTCCACCATCGTCGCCGTGGCATGGCTGATCGGGGTCACCGACAGGAGCGTGGGCCGGTGTTCCGGTTCGGAGACACCGAACGACAGGTCGATGAGCCGGCCTCGCACGCCGAACGAGCGGCGCACGAGCTTGGGGCTGCCGGTGGTGCCGCTGGTCAGGTCCACGACCGCCAGGTTCTCGGGCGTGTAGGGGGCTGCCGGGGGCATGTCCATGGTTCCGGGCATGGCGGTATCACGGGCGAGAGCGACGAGTGCGAGTCCATCCTGGTTGTTACACAGGGCGCGCCCGCGCGGGGCGTTGGGGCCGTCCACCATCAGCACGCGCGCGCCGGTGGCGCGCAGCAGTCGCGCCTGCTCGGCCGCCGGTAACTCGTCTGCGTCGGACCGGGCGTTCATGGATCGGATGTGGGTCACGGCGGCGCCGTGCAGATGGACGGCGTACCTTGCGGCGAGCATGGTGGCGCAGTTCGGTTCAGTCAGTACGGCCACGGTGTCCGCGGCCCCGACTCCGGCCCGTGCCAGGGATATCGCAGCGTTCGCTATGAATCTGTGGAACTCGCCGGCGGTGAGATCGCCGTCCCAGGAACGGACAACGATTCTTGCCGGGTCTCTCTCAAGGTGCTTCAGAATGCGCAGAACGTAGTTCCGGGTCTGTGTCGTGCGGCTGCTCATCGCCTGCCCTACAGACATTCCCGCCCCACTTCTGCATGGTCGTAATCATTCATTCGACCACCACGGTGCATCGAGTGATCAGTGACAAGCCTGGGAGGGCGGGAGGGGGCACGCAAGCGCCAAACCGCGGCGGATGACAATCATCATCATTCGTGAAACAAAGGTAATTGGACGACTGCTCGGAACACTTCGACAGCTACATGACCAATGTCATCGAGTAACTGACCGGCGTCATCGGCTTCTTGCCAGAAATGATGGTTGTCGCACGACCATGGTGGATACGTATCCGTGATTTCGGAGGTCAGCATGCGACCTGGTAACCCGTGGCCCGAAGTCGAGTACCTCGTAGGCTTCCGGGACGACGTCCGGGTCGAGTTCGACGCCACGTCGGTCAACCTCACCACATCTGTGAGCACCTTCGCCGTCCGGCTCCCCGAGGGACGTGTCCGTGATGCCCTCGCTGCGCTCGCCGATGATCTCGTCCCCACGGACAAGGCACTGAACGAGCTCGGCCCTGCCGAACGCGTCCAGTTCCAACGCCTCCTGGGCCGCATCGGGCGCCTGCTCGTGTACGGCGTGCTGATCGGCGGGCGAGAACTGATCCGTTTCGAGCACACCGCGCAAGACGTCGGCTCGAAGGCCGAGACCGTGCAACCGGACGACTTGGTGAAGCTGTCCAGGTTCGCCCTGTGCCGCAGCAGGTCCGGGATGCTGGTGCTGGAGTCGCCGCTGGCCAAGGTCAGGGTGCTGCTGGTCCATAGGGCCGCCCGGGAGCTTGTGGCATCGCTTGCCGACGTCCAGCGCGTCGACGATATTGCCGAGTCTGCGGGCGGTGATCTGGCGGTGGCGGAGGTCTGCGCGCTGCTGGGTGTACTGGTCGGCGCCGGATTCGTCGAAGTCCGCCCGGCAGGTGAGGACTTCGACGGGGAGGAGGACCCAGTCCTGCGGCAGTGGGACTTCCACGACCTGCTGTTCCACTCGCGCGTCCGCAGCGGACGGTTCGACGAACCACTGGGGGGCGTGTTCCCGCACAAGGGGAAGATCGCCCCGCGTCCGGCGGTCAAGCCGGTGCCCGACGGGCCCTCGGTCGAGCTCTACCGCCCCTCCCTGGAAGACGTCACGCAGCGGGACCCCGGCTTGACCGCGGCACTGGAAGGCCGCAGGTCGTTCCGAAGCTACGGTGAACAGCCGCTCACCGCGGAGCAGATCGGCGAGTTCCTCTACCGGGTTGCCAGGGTCAGGACCCACTTCGTCCCGGCGGCAGGCGGCGAACCGGGCGGTGAGATCGTCTCGCGTCCCTACCCCACCGGAGGCTCGGCCTTCGAGCTGGAGCTGTACCTGACCATCCAGCGATGCGCCGGCGTCGACCCGGGCATCTACTACTACGATCCCGTTGGGCACCGACTCGTTTTGGTGAACGACGACCCCCAGGACCGCAGGGCGATGCTGGAGGTGGCATCCGTGTCGACGTCCAGGGAGGCCGATCCCGACGTCCTGGTCACGATGACCTCCCGCTTCCAGCGGCTGTCCTGGAAGTACAGAGGCATGGCATACGCAACGACCCTCCGGCACACCGGCGTGCTCTACCAGACCATGTATCTTGTGGCCACGGCGATGGGCATGGCCCCGTGCGGCCTGGGCATCGGGGACTCCGACATGTCGGCGCGCGTCCTTGGCCTCGATTACCTGCAGGAGTCGTCCGTAGGTGACTTCATCCTGGGCAGCCGTCCGCCGGGCGACCCCGGCATCTGGGACCAGGAGCAGGGCTGGGAATGGGTCAACGACCCGGAGTGGGCGGCGTGGGCCGGCTCGGTGTTGCGCCGGCACTGACCTCACAGGCGGAAAATTCGGATGATGCCCTCACGAATTCGGTGGGGGTATTCATTTTGCCTGCGGTGGAATTTGTAATTCCACATCCCGCTCATGATATCGGTAATCGCACATGTGACAAGTGTCAATCGAAGGTGCCGCACTGTGGCCTTTGGGTGAGAAATTCGAAATAGTTTCCTTTGTGTGGCCGCCCGGTCGCACAAGGAAACTCTTGAGGAGTTCTCAATGAACACCGTCTCGGTTAACTCCGCTGACATCGAGCAGGTCTTCGGCTCGTTCGACGTGACCGAACTGGAGGTCCTCGAGGTCTCCCAGGGCGTGGCCCTGCCTGAGATGGGCGCCTCCGGTGGCACTGTCGGCACGTCGTCCTCCTCGTCGACCTGCTCTTCGTCGACCTGCTGACGAAGGCTGATCGTCTGATCCGCTGAGACGGACGGCGGTGTTCGCCCCCGCGGGGAGTGGGCACCGCTGTCCGTCCGGGACGCGGCGGGCGGCTCAGCCTCGGCGGGCTACGTGCAGAGCGGTGGCCCACAGGACGAGGGCGGCCCCGAACCCGATGAACAAGCGGACGTTCGCGGCGTCGCCGCCGTCGGCGAGAGTCACGGCACCTGCCAGCGCGAGGGTTATGAGCAGCCCTCCTGTCCACCAGTACTGCGGCTGCGCGAAGGACCGCGCGAGCGGAAGGAAGTGCAGCCCAACGACCAGGCACACCGCGGCGGGAATGTAGACCCACAGGTCGAGACGGCCCAGGATCATGACGGCCGCGACGATCGCCACGGTCTGTCCGATGTTGACCTGGCCGAAAACCCTGAAGCTGTTCGGTGTCACCCGGCGCGTACGTCTCGGCCCCGGCAGCGCGCCGAATCGGATGGTGAGGGTCACCGAGATGACCGCCGCGGCGATCGCCAGGGCGGCTGCGCAGAACAGGGCCGACGCCGACACCCTGGGTATCAGTCCGGAGACCCCCAAGATTTCCCACATCGATGCGAAAACGGACATTACGACCGCGCCTTGTAGGGGGCGGTCTTCGCGCAGTTTTCGCCTGCCAGATTCGTCAATCACTTGCTCACCCTACCGCGGCGTTTCACATGAAATGCGGCACAGGTGTCACGAAGTACGTGACGGATGTCAGTAATTGGTCGGTAGTTCTTTTCTGATTGCATTCGATTCTTGAAAGATGAGTAACCATGAGAGCCAATGCGCCAGAAGACCGTATCGATGACCCGATAGCAGGCACCCCCACAGGGGTCCGGCTTTTCACCAGGGCGCCGGTGACGCTGGCGTGGCTCTCTGCCTCGGTGGTGCCCCTCGCCCGTTCCGTGCGGGAGCGCGGAGGCGCCGTCGTTCGGCTGCGTCGAGGATGGCTCCATGGCCCGCACGTGGACATCATCGGGCGGGGTGCGCTGGGGCAGGAACTTCCCTGGAAGGCCATCGCGCGACAGCTGGACGCCGGACCACTGCCCGAGGACAGGGCACTGGACGAGGAAACGTATCTCGCGCAGGCTCGGGAGTTCGGTCGGCTGGAGGCGGTACCGCCGCCGTATCTCCCCATGCGCGAGCACGGGGAGGTCGAGTTCGTCGGTCCTGATGATGCGGTCATAAGTGACCCTCTACTGCACGGCCTGCGGGAGACAGAAGTCGTGCACGGTGTGCTGTGCCCACCGCTGATGAACACGATCGAAGCACTGACCCGGGATCCGTCTCTGGCCACCACTCGCCTCGCGGAGGCGTTCCTGGCGCTGGGTGACTCCTATTTCCTGGGGTTGCCCCACGGCGCCTTCTCGTTCCGCTCGCATGCCGAAACCTTCCTCGCCTGGGCGGCCCCCAGCAAGGACATGCGCCCGGTGTTCGCCACGCGGCTGGCCAAAGAGGCGCCCCAATTGCGCAGCTTGGTGGAGCAGCGCCTCGCCGGGAACGTCAGCCCGGCGGCGGCCGAGTGGCGTACGGCCTTCGCCTACTCCACGGGCGCATTGGACAGCGCCGTCATGGAGGGCCGGCTGACTCCCGCGATGCTGGACACGATCACCGCCTCCGTGGACACCACCACCATGGGACCCCCCACCGCGCCGGAGGCGGTGGCGCAGGGCAAGCACCCAGACACCGCGTTCCACCGTGCCACGGCGGAATCCGGGGTGATCGACAACCCGCCCCCGTGGTTCGCCGCGTACCGCATGTTGATCAACCTCTTCTACCAGCAGTTGCCCTTGCTCACCGTCTCTCCGATTCAGCGGTACTACATGTGCTATGCGCTTGCCGAGACGATTGACGAGGTCCTCGGCGAAACCTGGCAGGAGCGGCTGGACAAGGGGCGGGCCCGGTGGGCGGAGGCTCAGGAGGCTTCCCGATGACCACACTGCAGCCGCTGACCGTCACCGCACCGCGTCCATCGAACTCGGCCCCGCAGAAGGAACCCCTCTGGCTCCTGCGTATCAATCCCCTCCTCCGCAGCCGCCTCGGCGATCCCACTCTCCGGGACCTCCTGGCCCTGCTGGCAGAAGCCGAACGCGCTGTGCGATCGGCCGCCGAACGGTGCTCCGAGGAGCTCTACGTCCTCATCGGCGCAACGACTGACGACAGCACACGTGGGCAGCTCATCGCCGTACGCCGAGCCATCCACAACGACCGCCCCTCCAAGGGCCTTCCGCCGACGAAGCCTTCGGTGTCCGAGTGGCTCCAGGCCACGGAGCAGCGCCGACGACTTCGGGAAGAGGTCACGCACCACTACGAGCAGGCGGCGGACCGGGAACGCCAGAAGCTCGCCGAGTTGCTGGGAGACGAGCACCTGCGCCGGTCGCTCGCCCTCGTCTCTCCCGAGGTGTACGAGGAGTCGGAGCGCTACCGGGCCGCGGTAGCGGGTCCGGGCCGGCTCTCCGCGCGCAGCCGGAAGTCGGAGCGGGGGCTGGTCCAGTACGTCACCAGGGCCATGGTGCGCACCAGCCCGCTCGCCCGCTTCACCGCCGTCGGGATCGCCGTGCCCGGGCCCGGTGGAGTCGATCCGGGCAAGGTGGACTTCGAGGGGGCCACCGGCTTCCCGAGCCTGGACCGCGTCATGCTCGCCTACGTCCTCGGGGGCCTGCAGCCGGCGACGGGCACCGCACTGCTGAACGCCTGGGTGGCGCTCTCCCCCACCTCCGCCCTCGACGAGAGCCGGGAAACGCTGTACTTCCTTCGCCCCACCGATTCCGGCTTCCAGCGCTTGTCCGCCCCCGTAAAGGGGGTCGTCAGGGCCCTCGTCGATGCAACCGTCATGGGCCCCCGGCCGGTGCGCTCGGTGGTGTCGCACATCGCCGCACAGACGAAGTGTGCGCCGCAGGACGCCGCGAAAGCCGTACTGCAGGCGGTTCACCAGGGCATCCTGTGCACGTACAACGAGCCGGAGGACGGGGCCGCCGACCTGTCGGTACTGTTGACCCGGCCTGGGACTCCGGGCTCCGCGCTGCTGGACGACGCGAAGTCGCGGCTGCCCCGCCTCGCGACCGGACCGGCCACTGACCGCCGCAGCGAACTTCGCACGATCGATGAGGATTTCGACCAGCTCAGCCGACTGGCTCAGCGGCCGGCGCGCGTCACGGTCGAAGAGGACTACACCCTTTCTCCGTCGACCGTCGACTCCGCCCGCTGGCGGCGCCAGCTGACGGACCTCGGCGCGACGGTGGAACTTCTGTCGGTATTCGACTGGCTGCACGACGTACGTGTCATCACGACGGCCACCTTCGTGCAGCGTTTCGGTGCCGGCGCGAACGTTTCGCTCACCGAGCATTCCGAGTCTCTGGTCCAGGAGGTCTCCCGGCGCGCGGCCGTGATGGGCGAGTCCTACGCCCGGGGCGACGCGAACGCACTCAACGGCCTCGGCACCGCGGACGGCGGCCTGGAGCAGCTCTTCGCCCTGCGCCGCCGGGTGATTGAGGAGACCCAGTCCCGTATCACGAAGGCGGTGAACTCCGGAGCGGCAGATGTCGCACTGTCCACGCAGGAAGCGATCGAGCTCGCCTCCGGCATGCCCGGACGCATCCGCCAGGACCCGTTGAGCTACGGGGTGCTGGTGCAGGCCGCGGGCGACCGACTCGTGTTCAACGACGGCCTGCCCGGGCACGGAATGCTGTACGCCCGATTCCTCGACGCCGACCGGAAGCTGGGCGGCGAGTCCATTCCCTACCTGGCGCAGCGGCTCCTCGACCGGTACACGTGGGACGGCGCCCGCGTAGTGGAAGACCTTGGGCTGCACCGCCTCAACGTGAATGCCCATCCGCGCATCCTGCCGGAGGGGCTGCGGCCCGACGACTGGTTCTCGCTGCGCCTGGTGCACGACACGGAGTCCGACACGCTCGCCGTCGAGGACGCCGACGGCCAACGGATCCGCGTACTTCCGCTCGGCACGGGCCATCCGGGGCTCTTCCCACCTCCGCTGTCCCTGGCGACGTCCCTGTCGACCGGAGGACGACTCAACAACGACCTGCTCAACGGCTGGTATCAGGCGCAGCCCCGGGACCAGCGGCGCACATTGACGTGCCCCAGGATCTCGATCGGCGACGTCGTACTGGCCAGGCGCCGTTGGTACGGCGGTGCAGAGCTGGCCTCGGCCCTGGGCGCCGGGCCGGCCGAACCCGATCGGCTGCTGGCGCTGACCGCTTGGCGCGCGGGGCACGACGTTCCCGAGGAGGTCGTCGTGAAGACGGCGTTCGGGCAGGACTCGCCCAGGACGCTCGATCCCTCCGACGTGCTGCCCCGCCGTCTCCAGCACAAGCCGCAGTACGTGGACTTCTCCAGTGCGCTGAGCACACGAGTCCTGCCGAAGATGCTGGACCGCCGGGCGACGGAGGAGGAGTCCGTCAACTACCTGGAGGAGGCCCTCCCCTCAGTGATCGACGGCACGCACGCGCAGGAGTGGGTGGTGGAGGTCGGACGTGCCCCGGGTGGCCTGTTCCAGTACGAGGGAGAGAACCGATGAGGATGAGAGCAAGGCCATACCTGCACTGTGCACCGGTGCCGGGCGGTGTGTACTTCAGTGGCGCGCGGACCCAGTTCGTCCTCAAGGGCTGGGACCATCTGTTCAAGGTCGCGGACGTGTGCGTCCCACTCCTCGAACAGGGCACAACCGAGGACGAGCTCGTAGCGGCGCTGGGCACGGAACGAGCCAGGCCCGTTGTGCGCCATCTGACGAACGGGCTGCACGTCCACGGCATGCTGCTGAACGAGGACGTCCTGCGCGGGGACGGGCCGAGCAACGAGGACCGGGAGCGGTACGCGGGCTCGCTCGCCTATCTGGAATCGGTGTGCGCACATCCGTATGCCGCCTTCGCCAGGATCCGCGCCGCCAGAGTCGTTTTGTTCGGGCCGGCGGAGGCGGTGCGTCCGGCGGCCCGCGGGCTCGACCGTGCCGGTGTCGGCCAGGTGCTCGTGCCGGACATCGCCGACCTCGGCGCGTGCGGCGAGGCTGATGTCGTGCTGTGGTGCGGCACCGATGAGGAGACCCAGGCCACAGGGTTGCGGCTCCACGGTGCCGGTCGGATACCCGAGGGCGTACCGGTCGTGCCGGTGCTGCTCGACGATCGCGTGCTGCAGGCAGGCCCAGTCGTCCGGGACGCCGACCGGTATCCAATCCTGTCAGCATTCCGTCGCAGGGCGCTCGGGTGGGCTCAGGGACAGGGACTTGAGCCCGCCGCCCGGCCGGTCGCTGACGCGATGATCGGTGCGATCGCCGGTCAGTTGGTGCTCGATGTCCTGGCGGGGATCGATGAGGGCGGCGCGGTGCATGTGGTGCACGGCGCCGAACTCATCGCGGAACGGGTTCTCCTCGGCACCGCCGACATGGCGGATGAAAGGCTCAGTACGCTCGAGGGAGTGTCGGCCGAATCGGTTCCGGACGCCGACGACGCGATCGAGCGGGTCAACGCGCTCACCGTCCGCTGGAAGGGCCTGTTCACCCCGGCGCGCGCGGAGCAGACTCTCCCTCAAATGCCCTTGGCCATAAGAGAGATGGAACTCAGAGCGGGTACCGCGGGCCGGATCACCGTATGGGCACCGGATCAGCGGTCCGCGACGGTGGGGGCCGCTCTCGAGGTGTTGCGGTGCTCCGGCCCGACGGTCGAGGGCGGGACGGGCGCCGCCGGCCTGACGGAGGAATGCTGGCTCTTGGACGGCGTGCTGCGTCTGCTCGCCGACGAGGCGGAGGCCGTGCACACGGCAGCCTCGGAGAGCGAGGAGACGGCTCGCATCCGGCGAATCCTACAGGACTGGCAGCCCGGTTCCCTCACCACCCACCTGTCACAGGTTCCTGGACTCGACTGGCGGTTGGCACGCGTCGTGCTTGCCGACAATGGCCAGGTCCTGGGGGCAGCTTGGGCTCCCGACGCAGACACCGCGGTCCGCGAGGCATTGAGTACAGCTCTCGCACGATCCCAGGTGAACGCCAGCCGTGATGGTGGCGGCGATGTGCCCCTCCTGCGCACGGACTCCGTCAACTTCGCGGACGCGGAGCAGATCCGCGCGCTCCGGGAGCAGGTCGGCCGGCTCACCGCAGCGCGAGGCGTCTCCTACGAGGGCCGACCCCTCCGGACGGACCCCGCGCTCGGCGAGATCCCCTTCTGGTCCGGTCCCGTCAAGGCCCGTCAGCTCACGCAGGAGCCCCAGCATGCAGGATGAACAGCAGTACGGCCCCGGCCTGGCAGGGGCTTGCGACGTCTCCTGGGAAGAGGTCTTCCAGCGGATCGGGGGCGCCCTGCACGCGAAGGTCGTGCTGAACCGCGGCTGGGACCTGGCCTGGGAGCGAGCGCAGTGGGAGCAGAGCGCCGAGAAAGGCGAGGAACTCATCTCAGTGCGGCTGTACGACGACGAGGTGATCGTCGGACCTCGGTGGGTTCCCGGCACGGACTCCGGCTGCGCGAGCTGCGCCGAAGTGCGGGAGCGCAACACCGCAGAGCATCCCCTGGCGGACACCCTGGACGAACCGCGTGTGATTCCGCGTTCGCACCAGCCCCTGCTGCCCTACCTGCTCGACGCCGCTCTGGAGAACCTCGCGGACCACCCCTTGCAGCCGGGCGAGCTGTACGCGGTCGGGACCCAGTACGTGCGTCGACACCGCATCCCCCGAAGCTTCTTCTGCCCAGCGTGCGCCGACCACGGAACAGTGGCGGCCGACGATTGGCGGCCGGCACCGCTGGCGCTGCGCGCCGAACCCCTTTCTCCACAGGACCCGACCCGCGGCGTTGGCGGTTCGCACCTGGTGAAGCCCGGCGCCCTGCGCGATCGCCTGGTGGACGCCCGATACGGACCGATCCAGGTCATCATGCGCGAGTCGAACGTTCCCTTCGCCATGAGCATGTGCTTGGCTCCCGATGCCGCCGCCCCGGGGCACGGCCGTGCGGGGACTTTCGCCGAGGCCGACCCCGTCGGAATCATCGAGACCTACGAAAGGCTTGGCAGCTTCCCCTTCGACACTCCGCTACTGCTGGAGCGCAGCTACCGAGAGGTGTCGGACCACGCCCTGGATCCGACCACACTGGGGGAGCACACCGAGAAGCAGCTGTCCCACCCGAGCTGCCAGGTGCTTCCCTACACGTCGGACGCATCGATGGACTGGGTGTGGGGTCACGACCTGGCCTCCGGCGAGCCTCAACTGGTCCCCGCCGAGGCCGGTTTCTACCAGTACGAGCAGCGGTTCAAGCTCTCCCGTCGTGCGGCCAGGGCGGCACGTGTCGTCGCGCGGCAGGCACGTGCAGCGGGCCGCACTCCCGAACCAGGCACCCTGCGCAAGTACTTCCACGATTCGTCGAGCGGTTGCGCGGCTGGAGCGAGCCTCGAAGAGGCCGCGCTGCACTCCCTGCTCGAACTCGCCGAACGCGACGCCTTCCTGCTCTCCTGGCATCGCCAGACGCCCCTGCCCCGCATCTCGAACGCCTCGATCACCGATCCGGAGAACCGGAGCCTGATCGACCTGATCCAGACGCGTGGCTTCGATGTGCACGTGCTCGTGGCGAAGCAGGACATCGATCTGCCGATCGTCTGGGTGCTCGTCGTGAACCGCAGGAACCCGTTCCCCGCCACGTATTCGTCCGGGGGATCGGGGGCCAACCCGAGCACCGCGATCCGCGGTGCGCTGCGCGAGGTCGCTCAGCTCGTCACCAACAAGGGGCAGTGGAACCGCGAAGAGGCCGAGCGGATGCTTGACGACCCCTGGCTGCTGGTGGAGCTCGAACAGCACCCGCAGCTGTACACGCTTCCCGAGAAGCTGGCACGAGTCACCGAGGTCCTCGGCGGACCGGAGACCACGCTGCAGGAGGCGTTCCCCGGCTGGCCGGACACTCTGCGTCGGGCTTCCGACGGGACGGTACGCGGAGCCCTTGACCACGTGCGTGGGCTGTACGCGGACGCCGGGCTCGACCGGATCATCCTGGTGAACCAGACCACCCGCGAGCACGCCGACGTCGGCGTCTCGGTCGCCAAAGCCGTCGTCCCCGGCATCCTGCCGATGTGCTTCGGCCACGCACAGCAGCGTCTGAAGAACCTTCCCCGCCTGGCGGCCGCGCTCGCCGGCACGCCGCAGGAGAATCGGGAAATCCCCTATGACCCGCACCCGTTCCCATGAGCAGCCCGACGTGCGTCCGGGGCACGAGGACCCGCACGTGATTGAGCGGACGACCGCCATGGTCCGGCGCGCCCCCGTGGACCTGCCCCCGCCGTTCGGCGACAACAACATCGAGCGCGAGCCCCTCTGGTACGAGTTCGGCGCCGGGTGCGACGAACCAGCCGTACCGCCCTGGACCTGGGTGGCGGAGCCGCCCATGACGTCGCACGTACCTCCGTCCCCGCCTGCGTGCATCCACGGCGGACGACGCTCTGAACTCCCCCGGGGAACCGCAGAGGTGCTCGACGGCGTGCCCTTCCCACACGGGCGGGTGTCCACTTCGGACCCGGAGGGAGCCCTCGTCCGAGCCCTCGTCGCGAGCTTCGGCGTGCAGTGGTCCGACCCGGACAACGTCTACAACCCGCACCGCGGCTACGCCTCACCGCGTTGCCTCTATCCCGTGCAGGTCTTCGTCGACGATGGCGAGCGCTGGCACCTGCTCGAACCCGAGCGGCACGCACTCACCGCGCTCACCTCCGGCAGCCACCACGGGCGGCAGCGGCGCATCGCGCTGTCCGGGAGGTACACGCGCATCCCTCGTGGCTACAAGTGGTTTCGCGGTTCCCTGGTGAATCTGGAACTCGGTATAACCCTGCGCTCTCTGGCGCTGGGGCTCGAACTGTTCGGACTTTCGGGCCGAGTGGTACTCCCGCACGAGGGTTCGGCCGCTCTGCTGGACGAACTCGGACTGACGCCCAGCTGGGAATGGTCACTGCCGGTCGTCATCGAGATCGGGCCAGAGCGTGTCGCCCAGTTTCCGGACGCTCCGGAGACCGGCGGGGCGCCCGAGGAACAACCGGACGACGCAGCGCTCAGGGACTTGGTGCGCGTCAACCGCACGCAGGCGTTCGACGACCCTCCTGCCCGCATGCCGCCGGCCGTTCCGGCACAGCTCTCCTCGGCACCTGGTGCGCTGTCCATGGCGGAGCTGATGTGGCGGCGCAATTCCGGCCGTATGCCCCGCGGTCTGCTTGGTATGAGCGGCCGGCGTACTCGTATGCCCGCCGACTCCGTCGCAGACGCGATCCGCTGGCTCGACGCCCCACCACCCGGACCGAGCCTGCGGGCCGTGTCCGAACTGGTGACGCTCACCGCTGTGATCCAGGACGTGGAGGGCCATGAGGACGGCATCTACCGCGTGCGTTCCGGTGGGGCGGTTCTGCTGTCCGCGGACCGGACCGCGGCAGCCCGGCTGGAGGCGGAGTACGGGTACGGCCTGAGCCCGGACGCCGGCTGCGACATCCGGAACGCCTCGGCGATCTGGTTCATGTCGGTGAAGCCGCGCGAGCTCTTCGCGCGCTTCGGGCCCAACGGGTGGAGTGCAGCGCAGTACTACTGCGGCTGGGCCCTGCACGGCCTGTGCCTGTCCACCACGGCGCACGGGATGTTCGCCCGCCCGGTCCGCGCCTTCAACGAGATACCGACGCAGCGCATCCTCCACTTGGATCCGGACGAGATGATCGCTCTCGCCGCGGTGGCCGGTAAGCCGAGGCACGCGACCCATGCGCTGCTGGACATCAGAGTCTGATGGAGGAGAACGTCTTGGCACAGCAGACAGCACCCGGCCACCCCGAGTCCGGTGTCGGCACGACGTCCCGAACGCAGTGGAGTGCCTGGCATCTGCATCTGGCCTCCAACGCACAGTCATTGCTGGACCGAGTGGTGAGCGACGTCATCGCTCCGACGGTTCGGACGCTAGATGACGCACCATGGTTCTTCATTCGCTACTGGCAGGGCGGTCCCCACCTCAGGTTGCGCGTGGGCGACTTGAACCCCGAGGAGTTCGACCGGGTGGAGCGGCTGCTGCGGGAGCGACTGGAGAGTGCCGGCCGGCCGGCCGCCGACGAAGGCCGGATCAGCCATGAGGCGTACCAGGCTGAGGCAGGTCTTCTCGCACGGAACGAATACGGCAGCGACCACAACGTTCAGGCGCTCCAGGCGCCGGGCGTGCACCGGGCCGTCTACGAGCCGGAGACCGCACGATACGGCGGCCCGGACCTGATGCCGCGGACGGAGCGGTTGTTCCAGCTGTCCAGTGAACTGGTGCTCGCACTGCTGTCGCACGTGTCGACGCCGCAGACGCGCTCCGCCCTGGCCCTGCGCGCCACGGTCTCCGCGGCCGCCGCTCTCGGTGACGAGGCGGAGCAGGCCATCTTCTACGCCCACAGCATGGCGGCCTGGCGTGCCTGGGCGGCCGACTTTGGCTGCACGGAGGAAGAGCTGGACCGCATGTGCCGCATCCCCGAAGGAGCCGCCAAGCCGATCGACCCGGCCCAGCACGGCCCGTTCGACGCCTGGCACACAGCCCTGTCCAACCTTGTCGAGGCGATACGCACCACCACGACGACCATCCCGGGGCAGATAGTCGTCTCCCACGTGCACATGCTCCACAACCGCCTCGGCCGCAATCTCTTCGACGAACTGCGCACCTATGCCTGGCTGGCGCACGCTTTTCCGGTCGCGGATCCGGCTCACGGGGGTCGGCCATGACAGGCCGACCGCGTATCGCCGTGGTCGGGTCCGGTATCGGGGGTTTGACCTTGGCGGCAGCACTCGCCGCTTCGGGCACGCGATGCGAGGTGTTCGAGCAGACCCGCTCGATGGCGGAGATCGGAGCAGGGGTACAACTCGCTCCGAACGCCGCACGCCACCTTGGGCGGCTCGGGCTTCGGTCCGAACTTGAGGAACGGGCCGTGGCCATCGAAGAGATGCGTGTGTACAGATGGACGGGCGAACTGATCACTTCCACTCCATTCGGAGCGGCGTGCGAGAAGCTGTACGCGGCGCCCTACTACGCCATACACCGCGCCGACCTGCAGGGGGCGCTGCTGCGGCTGGTCGGACCGCAACCACTGCGACTGGGACACCGACTGAAAACCGTCTCCCAGGATGGCGAGGACATGCTCCTCACTTTCGAGGACGGGCCGAGTCATCGCGCGGACGTCGTAGTGGGAGCCGACGGCATTCACTCCGTGGTCCGGGAGTCACTCGTCCGCGACGCACCGGTGTTCTCCGGACTCGGCGTCTTCCGGGGCCTGATTCCGGTCGACCGGTTGCCTGCCCCGGCGCGTCAACCGCTGATCAGAATGTGGCTGGGGCCGGGCCGACACTTGGTGTGTTATCCGGTGGCCGATGGCCGGCTGATGAGCTTCGCCGCGATCGCTCCGCTCGCCGCAGCGGGAGCGGAGTCCTGGTCGGCAGCCGGCGACCCCGCCGAGCTGGTGGCGGCCTTCGACGGGTGGAGCGGCCTGGTGTCAGACATCACCCGTGCCGCCGACTCCGTCCGTCGCTGGGCTCTGTATGACCGGCCGGAGCTGCGTACCTGGTGCGCGGACAGGCTCACAGTGCTTGGCGATGCCGCACACCCAATGCTTCCGTTCATGGCTCAGGGCGCGAACCAGGCCGTCGAGGACGCGGTGGAACTGGCCTCGCTGCTGGCCGATGCCCACCGCGACGAGATTCCTGAGTTGCTCACGATGTATGAGAAAGCCCGCGCTCCGCGTACCGCAGCCATCCAGCAGGGCTCACGGGGCCATGCGGACACGATGCACCTGGCCGACGGCCCGCAGCAACGCGAACGGGACCTGGCGATGCGTCGAGCCGCGGGCCTGACCGGGCTGCGCGAACGCGCATGGCTCTACGGGCACGAAGCCGGGGTCGCACGTCGCATGGACCAGGCAGGAAAGGGAGAGGTGTCATGACAGCCACTGACTTGCGCGTGGCCGTGGTCGGGGCGGGAGTGTCGGGACTCGCGGTCGCCATCCTGCTGCGCCGACGCGGCGTGCGCTGCGACGTGTACGAGAAGTCGGATGCCCTCAGCGCGGTGGGTGCGGGAATCCAGCTGCCCCCCAACGGCGCACGCATTCTCCATGAACTCGGTGCCGAGCTGTCCATCAGACGAAGAGGCATCACAGCGGGCGCGATCGAGACGAGACGCTGGAACGACGGAACGCTCCTGTCCCGTGTCGTGCACGGAAACATCTGCGAGGATCGGTTCCAAGCGCCCTATTACCTCGTTCACCGCGCCGATCTGCAAGCCTGTCTCGTCGACCTGCTGCCACCAGGGCAGATACATCTCGGGCGGGCGGCGAGCGGTGTCGTGGAACACGACGACCGCGTGGAGCTGCACTTCGCCGACGGTGGCTCGGCGACAGCCGACGTCGTGATCGGCGCCGACGGCGTGCACTCTGCCCTGCGTGGTGCAGTGGTGGACGACAGGCCGGTGTTCTCGGGCTATTCGGTGTACCGGGGGTTGGTTCCGGCCTCCGCCGTGCCCTCCTTCGAGAATGATCCGCGGGTGATGTTCTGGTTCGGACCCGGCCGTCACGTCACCTACTACCCCGTGTCGTCCGGGCGGACGGTTCACTTCAGTGCGGTGTGCGCCGATCCGTCCGTTGGCACCGCCCCGCGCAGTTCGCCCGCCGACGCCGACGGGCTGATGGCGGAGTTCGAGGACTGGCACGAACACGTCAGGCAGGTTCTGTGCACCGCCGATTCGGTGACCCGCTGGGAGCTGTTCGACCGGAACCTGTCGGCCCGGTACCACGCTGGGCGCGTGGTCCTGGTCGGAGACGCCGCTCACCCCATGCTGCCCTTTCTGTCGCAGGGGGCGAGTCAGGCACTCGAGGACGCCGTCGTACTGGCGGACAGTCTCACCGAGCACATGGCCGACGTGCCGGATGCGCTGCGCAGATACGAAGCGATCCGGATGTCTCGTACGGCCGATGTCCACCGGCAATCACGACAGCGCTCCCACACTTTCCACCTCGCAGACGGTCCGCAGCAGGCCGAACGCGATGCCAGGCTGGCAGAGCAGCGGGATTTGGCACACCTCGACTGGCTCTACGGTGACGCTGTCCATTCGATGCACGCTCTGGCCGGGCGCTGACCGCTGTCCTCGGTACACGACAGGCGCGGGGCTGGATCACATTCGAGTGATCCAGCCCCGCGCCTGTCGTGTAGTGGGCGGTCATTCGGGCCGGGGGTCCCAGCGGAAACGCCGGACAGCCACCAGCGCGCCGAGGGCACCCCATGCGGCCAGCACGCCCAGTTCCTTCCACGGGTAGCCGGTTGCGTGTGTGAACGAAGCCAGCATCGCCTCGTTGAAGGGCTTTACCGGAAGCAGACCCGCGACGGTGTTCAGCACGCCGGCGTGAATGGGGAAGTAGCTGCCCGAAATGAACACCAGCGGAAACTGGATGAACTGCACCAGCGCGGGGGCGGACTCGGCACTCCTGACCAACGACGCGACACCAGCGCCGAGGGCACAGAAGCTCGCAGCACCGAGTACCAGCGTCAGCACTATCGTCGTCCATTGGGTGGGCGGTGACACCCCGTAGAGCGCGCCCACGCCGATGACCAGGACGACATCGATGAGGCTGACCAGCACGCAGTGCGCCAGCAGGCCGACGAAGTAGACCCAGGCCGGCAAGGGGGTCGCGCGCAGCCGCTTGAGCATCCCAGTCTGACGCCGTGTCGACAGCACGATGGCCAACTGGCCGTAGCAAGCCCCAAGCACGGAGACCGCGGCGATCGTCGGAGTGTAGTACTCCATGCCGGACAGCCCGAAGTAGAAGTCCTGCCTCTCGTCTCCCCCGAACACCGCTCCGAAGATGGTGACGACGAGCACGGGCAGAAGAAAGGTGAAGATCACGGCTTGCGGATTGCGCCAGAAGGAGAGCTGCTCGTAGCGGATCTGATGGATCACGAGGCTCACACGACCACGACTGACAGCGTCGCCACGGCGGAGAGCTGGCGAGCGATCCGGTGACATGTGGGGCGCCGGGGACGAGAGGGTCATGTACGGCTCCGATTCGGTCGATGCCCGTGTGCGCCGACGGACTGCTGGGACGGTTCGCCTTCGAAGGAGCGAGTGATGTCGAGGTAGACGTCCTCGAGGGAGGGCCGCTCGACGGTCAGTCGCCCGAGCGTCGCACCACGGTGCAGGGCCCAGTCGGTGAGGGAGTGCAACACGGCTGTCGGCTCCTCCACTTCGATGGAGACCAGGCCATCCTCAGTGGTCGCGCTCGCCGGCATGGGCAGATCTGACACCTCCGTGCCCGGCGGTAGCTCGAAGCGGATCCGAGCGAACGCGCTGTCTCTTCCGCCGAGCGTGGCCGGCGTGCCCGACTCAACGATCCGACCGTTTGCGATGACGGCCATGGAGTCGGCGAGCGCCTGCACTTCGTCCATGTAGTGCGTCGTCAACACGATGGTGGTGCCGGAATCCCGCAGGTCCCGTACCAGCTCCCAGGCGTTGCGCCTGGCACTGGGGTCGAACCCCGTGGTGGGTTCGTCAAGAAACAACAGACGAGGATTCCCGACAACCCCCAGTGCGAGGTCCAGACGGCGTTTCTGTCCACCCGACAGGTCCTTGACTTTGGCGGCCTGTTTCTCGCGCAGACCGACGAGTTCGATGACTTCGTCGACGTCACGGGGCGCTCGGTAGTATCCCGCATTGCGCGCGATCGTTTCGCGTACGGACAGGTACGGCTCGACGGCTACGTCCTGCAGGACAAGACCCACCAGTTCGCGTAGATCACGGCTGTCGGCAGGCATCCCGGGGTCCAGACCGAGCACCTCGACCCGGCCCTGGTCCCGGCTGCGGAAGCCCTCGAGGATCTCCAGTGTCGTCGTCTTGCCTGCGCCGTTGGGCCCCAGTAGGGCGAAGATCTCGCCCTCCGCCACGGTGAAGTCAATCCCGCGCAGCACCTCGCGGCTCCCATAGGTCTTCTGCAGACCTTCCACAACAACTGCCGTCATCGCGGTCGCTCCAGTTCGTTCATTCGGCTCCTTCGTGCCTGCTTCGCGCGACGGCCAATAGGAGGCCGGGCAACGCCCGACCGTAGGGCTAGGGCAATGCCTGCAAGGAGCAGTGCTGGGCAACTGGTGACGTGCGTCATGAAAGTAACGACAGTTGTCAACTGGTAGATCGCCTGTTCGATGACCCGGGATGGGAGCAGGCGCATCGGTGTATCCCGGATGTTTGCAGACATGGCTGCGTGAGCGATGCGTGAGCGGACGGCGCAGCAGCCGTTGGACCGGATGTCATGTCGGTCGAGGCCGAGAAGTCTCTGACCAGGTAAGGCCGGGCCGAGCGTGATCAGGGAGCAGCACGCGTCACGACCTCGCCAGCCCTCGTAATGCGTTGGTCTCGAGTTCGAATCCCGATGGCGGCTCCACCCTCTCGCCAGGGCAACGTTTCGAACAAAAGGCCCTCCGTGAAGATCACGGAGGGCCTTTGCGTGGGCGTATGGGAACGCACTGGGAACATGCGGTCAGGCGGGCCTCCTCGACGGGAACACCTGAGGCTTTGCCGGTGCCATCCTCCGACTCCGGCTGCGCGTTCTCCTCCGGCCCCACATCGTCCGCGTTCTCCTCGCGGGGCTCGGTCTGGGGCAGAACCCTCTTCCGCTCCCGGGGGACGACGGCGACGGTCGCTGCGGCGGCTTCCCGCTCAGCCTCTTCCAGCACGCTGGTGCGGATGTCGGAGGTGACCCGAATCGAGGAGTGGCCGAGCCTGCGCTGCACCGCGACCATGACCACGCTGCCGGCCGGAACGGCCAGGGCGGACGCCGTCGTCATGGACGCCGCCGTCATGAACATCGACCACCGGCGGGCAGAGTCCGCGCTACGGCCCGCGGCCACCGCGCGATCTTCGGGAGTCCACACAACCCCCGTCGATCACGCGGTGGCCGTTCCGTTCCTGCCCGGGCCGACGCAAGACCGCGAAGTCGGGCCGGAGTATCAGCAGGTGGAGTTGGATTGAGTCAATAGACCGAGTCGCCAGGGCAGGCTGTTGTAGTCGGTGCTGGAGTTGGGGTCTCTGCCTTGGTACAGGTACTGCATCTTGCAGGGGCTGATGGTCAGGGTCTGGTCGTACCCGGCCCGGATCATCTCCCCGTGGCTGATGTCCTTGGTCCAGGCGCCCGCAGGGAAGGTGACGTTGGCGGCCCCTGCGAACGGGTTGCTCTCACTGGCCGCCAGCGCGGTCCACGAGCCGTCGAGGCTGCCCGACGTCCAGGATCGGAAGTAGCGTCGGCCGTCCGAACCGATCGCCTCCACGGTCAGCAGGTACTGGTTCTTGCCCTGGACCTTGTAGACGTTGGCGGCCTCGAAGAGGTTGTTGCGGTTGGCGTCCTGCGCGGCGATGACGGTGTTGGTCATCCCGTTGGGGAACTGCGACAGCGTGGTCTGCGACCGGTACAGCTGTCCGTTGTCGTCGGAGGAGAACAGGTAGCAGTTCGCCGAATCGCAGATCACCCACATGTCCACCCAGTACCCGTTGCCGATGTTCTGCGAAATGATCGTCGGCATTGAGGAGTAGAAGCCCTTCGGGGCGCTCCATCCGTTCGGGTTGCTGATGTCCGTATTCGTCGAGTACGACGCGTTATCGCCGGTCTGGTACACCAGATACCACAGGTTCTGCGGCGCGAAGTAGAACACCTGCGGCGCGGCCCGATATCCCTTGCCGATCGGCGATTGGTCCAGGTAGTGATGGGTGGCTGAACCCGCCTGCGACCAGTCGGTGAAGCTCAGGTACACCATGCTGTAGCCGGACGCGTCGGCCACGCTGGCGAACACGTGGTACTTGCCGTTGTAGTGCACCACCGACGGGTCCTTGATCCCGGCGATGTTGTGGCTCGCATCAGACTTCGGCGCGATCAACACCCCGCTGGAACTCCATTGGAACGTCGACGGCAGGGAGCCGGTGGCGGACGGGGAGGGGGACGTGGTGGTCCCGCTGGCCGTCGGGCGGACTCGTCGGGTCTTTGTGCGCGGTTGATCAGTCGACGACGAGCTGGGGGACCTGCTGGCGGACGGGCCGGCGGACGAGCTGGTGCCGGCGCCCAAGGTGCTGATCACGGCGTCGTAGGCCGGCTTCGGGTTGCCGCCGCTGTCGAACAGCAGCGGGGTGTCCGAGCTCCGCCACGAGTCGCTGTCGCGGATGCCCCACACGGTGATGCCGGTGCACCGCGACACGTTCAGGCACGCCTTGACGGTGTTGGCGTACGCGGTCGGCGGGGCGGTGGCGATGTCCAGCTCGGTGATCTGCACGTCCACGCCCAGCGCCGCGAAGTTCGACAGCGTGGTGCCGAAGCTGGCGGGCGGCCCGCCGGAGCCGAAGTGGCTCTGGAGCCCGACACAGTCGATGGGTACGCCACGGGACTTGAAGTCGCGCACCATCGCGTACACGCCCTGGGTCTTGGCGTCGGTCCAGTTCTCGATGTTGTAGTCGTTGTAGCACAGCTTGGCCGCCGGGTCGGCCGCCCGGGCGGTGCGGAACGCTTCCTCGATGAACCCGTTGCCCAGCACCTTCTGGAACACCGAGCTGCGGAGCTGGGTGGATCCGTCGGCGAACGCCTCGTTGACCACGTCCCAGGAATGGATCTTGCCCTTGAAATGGGTCATCTCGGTGGTGATGTGGTTGTTCATCACGCTGCGCAGCGTGGCAGCGTCGGTGATGCCGCTGACCCAGTTGGGCAACTGGGAGTGCCACACCAGAGTGTGCCCGCGCAGCTGCTGCCCGTGGGAGGTCGCGTGGCCGACGATCTGATCGGCCGGACCGAAGTTGAACGATCCCCGGGAGGGTTCCGTGGCGTCCCACTTCATCTCGTTCTCCGGGGTGACCATGTTGAATTCCCGGTCCAAGATCGTGGAGTACGTCGAGTCACCGAGCCTTCCGGCGGCCACAGCGGTGCCGAAGTACCTGCCCGAGGGGGCCGCCTGCGTACCCAGGGTGGCGGCTCCGGCGGAGCTGGGGAGGAGCGTCACGACACCGGCCACCATCGCCGCGGCCGACAGTCCTATCACCGCTGTTCGGCGACGCCGGCCGAGTCGGTGCAGGCCCTTCATGATTCTTCTCTTCGAGGGTCGCGGGTCACCCTGGGTGCCGTGATCGTGCGCGCATCGGCCGGTACGGCCTGATCCGGCGCGGGGTGGGTGCGGTGCAGGACGTGGGGTCGTTCCTGCGTACCGGTCGCCCGGGGTTCGTGGGTGTGTTGCGTCATCGGAGCGGCTTTCTTCAGGTGGATACGTCAACGGGGGAAGTCGGGGAACCTGCCACGTCGGCACGTCATGGTGAGCGGCGGGAAGGGCGCCCCCCGAAGTGGAGGCCTCCGAACCCGCGTCCTCGTAACAGAAAAGTCGCGCCGTCCGGACGATTGCTCAGTGATGCATCTCGCAGGTGAAAAGCGTTATGCCAAGCCCTGCGGTCTGGTCGCCCCTGTGGAAAGGGCGCGCCGCCCCTGATCACCAGTGAAGGTTCTTGGAGTGATATCGGTGGCGGTTGCGGTGATCAGCCTTCAGGCCGGGCTCGGCCAGGCGGCCGTCGATGAATGCGGATCGAAGCGGGATTCGGCGCAGCACTCGGCTCACTGCCGGGTTGAGAACGGCGTGGTGCAGGAACACCAGCTGTCACTGCGCGACTCGATCCACCATGCTCAAGGAGCGGTTCTCAAGCCCGGGCTCTGCGTACGATGAAGGAAGCCTGGCCGGCGAAGGCTCTCGTGCCGTCGGAGCCATCCAGCCAGATGCCACCGTCGCGGTGGCGGATGACCGATCCGGGATAGTTGTGCGCGTGCAGGGTCACCGACCCGGCGACCGACCCGGGGCGCGGACAGAAGGTGGCGTCTTCACGGAACAGTTCGCTGCCGTCGTTGGTGCTCATCCGTAGTCGCAGGTCACGATGGCGCAGATAGCGGCCGGCGGCGCGGAACGTGACGCACCGTGTGTCGGCCAGCCCCCGGATGACCGTGAAGGTGACCCGCTGCCGTGACTGCGCGCTGCTGGACGCGGAGACCCGGCCGAGCGTCGCGAAGTCGCCGGCATACGTGAGGTACAGGGCGGGCTCGTCCACGGACTCCAGCGACTGTGCGCCCAGCGGAACAGTGGCCGCGACGGCGGACGGACTCACCGGGGACGGTCCGGCCGACGTGGTGCGCAGCGGGATCGGCGTGGGATGGCCGACCGTGGGAGCGGCGGTGACGCCGGGCACCCGATGCGCCGGTTCGGGCCAGGTCACGTAGGTGGCAGTCCCGGTGATGAGCACCGCGCCGGTGGTGAGGCCCACCAGCGGATGAGCGGTCACCGCGTAGAGTTTGCCGATCAGCGAGCTGTGCAGACCGACTCCCCCCGACGCCGCCGTGCCGACGGCGACGTGTGCCGTGGCCAGCCCGGCGGCGCTCGCGACCGTACCCGACAGCAGACCCTTGGCGGCCAGCGCGGCGATGAGCCCGGCCGGGACGGCCAGCGGCGCGAGGCTGAGGAGCAGTCGTTCGGCCGGAACCCGTTCTGTCGTCGTCGCCATGCAGACCGGGCAGCCGCGGGTGTGCCGCGCGATCCGCTTGCGCCACACCGATGTACGGAGACCGTCCCAGCCGACGACGGTCTCGTCCAACTGCGGACAGCGTGGGTCGGCCTCCAGCGCGGCGACGATCGTCCGGCTCAGTTCCAGCTGCTCGCGCATGCGTTGCAGGCTCACTCCGACGTGGGCGACCGTGAGCCCCGTCGCGGCGGCGATGTCGTCGCGGCTCAGCGAGCCGGCGCATTCTTGCCACCACAGCGACAGCAGCACCCGATGGTCCGGGTCGAGCCACCGGCCGGCTTCGACAACCTGACGGCGCTCGTCCGACACATGCAGACGCAGGATCGTCATGTCCTCGGGTTCGGCGCCGGCGTCCGGTATCTGGCACGCCTCGTCGATGACCGTGGTCCGGCCGGCGAAGGCGCGTTGCCGGTGCCGGTGGGTACTGATCTGGCGGAGCGTGATCGACACCAGCCAGGACCGGAAGCTCCCCGGGGCACGCAGGGCAGGCAGGTCGCGCACCACGCGCAGCAGGGTTTCCTGGACGACGTCGTCGACGTCGGCATGTCCGCTCAGCGCTCGCCCGACGATGTTGTAGAGCAACGGCAGGTACGCGGCGATCAGCTCCTCGCGCGCCCGATCGTCACCGGCCTGCGCCGCGACAACCAGCCCCGCGTGGTCCGCATCCATGAGCCTCATTCCCACCTCCCTCAGGGGATCGACCCGCCGAGTACGGCGCACCTTAGCGTCGGCAAAACGTATGCGGCCAGAGCCTGTGCCTTGGGTCACTGGACCGGCCTGCGCCGCCCCACAGCCAGTCCTGGCTGCCGAAGGTGTCCGCGAGGAACCGCTCACGCTCCATCACGTTCGCGAAGGGCGCGATGTCCACGGAGTGGCCGAAGCGGGGGGTGATGCGCAGCGGATCGTCCATCACCGTCGCGGCCCAGTCGCCGTCGAACCTCACCTTCATGGTCATTGCTGCCTCGTCTGATCTGCACCGCTGGAGTCTGGAAGCCCCCTTGGCGTCCGCAGCCGACCGTCACCAGTCCCCGTAGTCCTCGACCAGGTTGGCGATGAGTGAGAGCAGGGCGTCGGCGCGGTGCCGGTCCTCGTGCTGGTTGCGCAAGGCCTCGTCGAGTGCACGGAGGCGGGCAAGGGCGGCCGGGTTGCGGTCCCTCACCTCGTCGAGCAGCGGCGTGGTGATCAGGTCCAGGCATTCGGTGAGCAGGCGACGGGTGGCGGGGAAGGGCGGGTTGGGGTCGGAGGCGGCGAACCCCGTGGTCAAGTACCGGACCGGGTCGGTCAGGCTCCAGCCGACGACGGTGCCGTGCTGGACGAGGAGCGCCACGTCGGGGGCGATGCCGATGCGAGCGTCCAGCGGCTCGTCGAGGACGTCGAGGTCGCGTAGGCAGGTGAGCACGGTGTCTCCGGGGGCGCGGCAGAGCTCCGTGGTCACCTCCAGGCGGAAGTCCCGGGCCTCGTCCGCGCGAAGGCCCCCCGGGCGGACGGTGGGCGTGGCGGGAACGCGGGCGGCGTCCTCGGCATCGGCGGCCTCATAGGGCAATCGGAGCCCGGCGCCGACCAGTTCCCGGCCGGCCTGGTCGAACCGGAGCTCGTCGGGGGCGTCCCACAGCCACTCCCGGCTGCCGAAAGTGTCCACGAGGAACCGCTGCCATTCCTTCACGTCCGCGTACTCCGCAATGCGCACACATTGGCCCGGGAAGTCGAAGCGCGGGGTGATGCGCAGTGGATCGCCCGTCACCGTCGCGGTCCAGTCGTTGTCGAGGGTGAGTCTCATGGTGAATGTCGCCTCATCGAATCTGCACTGCGGGAGCCATGTAGCCGTTCTTGGCTGGAATCCTGCCCTCCACCACGTCTGCGTGGGTGATCGGCCCACCGGGATCGCTGGGCAGGCCACCAAGCGCGCTCACGCCGGAGTCGCCTCTGGTGCCGGACGGGCCGTATGCCGTGATGACATTGCCTGCCCCGGCGCCGCCACCCTCCGCCACCACGATGTCCTCCCCCTGTCGGAAGGTCAGCCTTCCGCTGCCCGCCGTCGAGTGGTACACCGCGTCCGGGCTCTTGAGGATCTCCAGGACCCGTTCGTCGGTGAAGTTGTGCATGGAATCCGCGTGGTAGTTGCCGGCCTTTCTCATCCGGTCGCTCTGGGCCCTCTCGACGACCTCGTCCGCGGTCTTGATGGCCTTTTCCCTGGCCTGCTGGGCCTTCTCCTCCTTCGTGTACTTGGGCATGAGGCCCAGCGGGTCGCACCCGCTGTACGGGTTGTCCACATAGCCGACGGGATTCGGCGCGGGAGCCAGGCCCAGCGGGTCCGGTGAGGTGTAGCGGCCGGTCTCGGGGTCGTAGTGGCGGAAGCAGTTGTAGTGCAGGCCGGTCTCGGGGTCGTAGTACTGGCCGGGGAAACGCAGCGGGGTGTACGCGCTGCTGTCCCGGGACCAGGCCGTGGTGCCCCAGAGCGTGCTCCGGGTGCGCCAGGCGATGTCGCCCGTCTCGTCGATGAGTTCGGTCGGCGTGCCGACGAGGTCGGTGGCGATGGCGAAGAACCGCCGGTCGATCTCCTCCTGGCGGTCGTCGGCCGTGAGGATGCGCTCGGTCTGGGCCAGGGGGACGACATCCCGGTGGTCCCAGGTGAGGGCGACCGTGTTCGGTACGTCCGGCTGGTGACTGGTCTGTTCGCACAGGGTGAGCCCGTCCCAGGTGAACCGGACCTCCTCGACCACGCTCTCGCCGTCGGCCGCCAGGCGCTGTTTCGCGGTGCGGCGGCCGAGCGGGTCGTAGCGGTACCTCCACCGGGTCCCGTCGGGGGTGGTCACGGAGGTGAGGCGGTTCTCCGTGTCCCATGAGTAGCGCCAGGTGTCCGGCTTGCGGGAGAGGCGGGTCTTCTGCCGCAGGGTGACCCGGCCGAGGGTGTCGTACTCGAAGCGGACGTCTCCGGCGCGGGTGAGGGTGGTGCCGGTGTAGGCGCGCGGTCCGGTGGCCTCGCGGCCGGGGTGGCCGGAGGGCCAGGACGCCGAGGTCTGGTTGCCGGCGTCGTCGTAGGCGTACCGCTCCGTCCAGCCCTGGGCGTGGACGGCGGTGACCCGGCCCACCCGGTCGAGGTCGAAGGTGCGGGAGCCCGACAGCCGGTCGGCGACGGAGGTCGGATGACCGTCGGCGCGGTAGGAGTAGGCGCGGCTGTTGACGTCGTGCCCGCCGGCGGTGATGTGCTGTGCGGAGAGCCGTCCGGCTTCGTCCCAGGCGGAGGTCATGGTGATCGCGTCGCCGAAGACGCGGGCGAGTTCCCGGCCGGCGGCGTCGTGCGTGAAGTCGATCCGGTGATCGCCGCTGGTCAGGCGGTGGGGTTGTCCGTCGGCGCTGTAGGAGTAGGAGGTGACGTGACCGGTGGGCGTGGTGCGGCGCGTACGGCGGCCCAGGACGTCGTACGCGTACGAGATGGGGCGGCCGTCAACCAGTTCCGTCTTGGTGAGTCCGCGTCGGTCGTACTGGTAGCGGAGTTCGCTGTCCGGCCCGGCCGCCTCCAGCAGGCGTCCTGCCCTGTCGTAGGCGTATGTCGTCACCTGGCCGTCGACGTCCTTGCGGACCACCTGGCCGAGCTGGTCGCGCTCGAACGAGATGGTCCCGCCGAGCGCGTCGGTGCGGGCGGCGAGCCGGCCCGCGGCGTCCACCCGGTAGGTGAGGGTGCGGCCGTCGAAGTCGGTCTCGGAGACGATGTCGCCGGCGGCGTCGTACTCGTAGGTCCAGGTCAGCCCTTGCGGGTCGGTGACGCGGGTGAGGCGCAGCTCGGCGTCGTGCTCGAACTCGTAGCGGGCGCCGTCGGGCCGCGTGCGGGCGACCGGCAGGTCGAAGTGGGTGTACTCGAAACGGGAGACGCCACCGGACGCGTCGGTGTGGGTGAGGCAGTTGCCCTCGCCGTCGTAGGTCCATGACCGAGTGGCGCCGTCGGGGCCGGTTCGCCGGGCGAGCTGCCCGTCGGCGTGCCACTCCAGGCCGGTGACGCCGCCCACCGGATCGGTGATGCGGACCGGCCTGCCGAGGCCGTCCCGCTCCGTGCGGGTGACGGCGCCGCCCGGATCGGTCACCTCCACGGGCAGCCCTGCCGCGTCGCACACCACGTGTGTCGTGGCCCCGAGGGCGTCGGTGACCGAGGTGAGCCGGCCTGCGTGGTCGTAGGTGTAGCGGGTGCTGGAGCCGGCCTGGTCGGTGACCGCCGTGCGGTTTCCCCGCTCGTCGAACTCATGGACCATACGGGCACCGTCGGGCCCGACGACCTCCACCGGCAGGCCGAACGGGCCGCGCACGGTACGCAGTTCGCTTCCGTCGGGGCGGATGGCGGAGACGGCCCGGCCGTCCTCGTCGTAGGAGAAGGCGGTGGTGAGGCCCAGCGGGTCGGTGCGGGTCAGGAGGTTGCCGCGTGGGTCGTAGGTGAACCGGGTGGTGTGGCCGAGCGGGTCGGTGACGGCCAGGAGACGGCAGCCGGGGCCGAACACGTGGCGGGTCGCGTGCCCCTCGGCGGTGGTGAGCGTGGTGGTGCGGTGGCCCGTCTCGGGGTCGGGTCCGGTGTACGCCAGGGTGATCTGGACGTGGCCGGCCTCGCCGCCCTCCGCCACGACGCGGTCGTGGTCGTCGTAGACGTAGTCGTAGCGGCTTGAGTTGGAGTCGATCCAGGCGATGACGCGGCGGCGGTCGTCGTAGACGAAGGCGGTGGTGGCGCCGGAGGGCTTGGTGACGGCGGTGAGGTTGCCGTCCTCGTAGCCGTAACTCATCAGGGGCAGGTCCGCGCCACCCTCGCCCGCCCCGGCCAGGGACAGGGCGGTGACCAGGCCGTCGGTGACGGACAGCTTCACCTGGTGGCCCGCCGAGTGGACCAGGGCCAGCGGCAGGCCGTCCTCGCCGCGGTCGACGGTGATCGTGTGGCCGTTGCGTTCGGTGATGCCCGACAGCCAGGCCGTACCGTCGCCTCCCGGCTCGCTGCCGGACGGGGCGGTGAAGTGGAAGGTGAGCCCGCTGTCGGGGTCGGTGACCGTGTAGTCGCCGTCGGCGTCGCGGGCCAGCAGGGTGCGGGCCCTGCCCGTTTCCGGCGTGGTGGGTGCGCCGGGGACCGGGTGAGGGTACGGGATCAGGAGTCCGTCGGCGGTGACGTGGACGACGCCGATGGCGTCGATCTGCAGACGCTCGTCGACGGTGGACGTCCAGGCGGGCCCCAGGAAGCGGCCGACCGTGCAACCGGACTCGGTGCGGCGGGTGAAGACCAGCGGCAGGATGCCGGGCAGTTCGACGTCGGTCTGGGGCAGGTACATCCGGCCCGTGGCGAGGTCCACCGGGTCGCCGCCCTGGTTGCGGTCGCCGTCCGGGGTGTTGTGGGTGCCGTCCGGGTCGTCGTCGATCAGCTTGCGCGCCCGCGCGGCGTCGGCGGCCTCCTCCGCGATGCGCACGCCCTTCACCGCGGCACCGCCGCCGCCCGTGGCCACGGTCAGCGCGACATCCGGCAACAGGCGGCCGAAGCCCTCGGCCGGGTCCTTCATGAAGTCCTTGACCATCTGGGTACCGGTGCCGACCGGGTCGTTGGCGGCGACCACCAGACCCGCGGCCAGGCTGTTGAGGGACGTGGCGTACTCGGCCGGGTGCGTGAGGTTGTACGGGTCCATGGGGTTGATGCCCCGGACGAAGTTGAGGATCCCCGCCGTGCCCTTGATGATGCCGCCGCCGACGTGGTCGCCCATGATCTGCAGTTCCTGGACACCGTCGCTCAACTGGTCGGCGTACGACGGCTTCTCCGGGGCCATGTCGCGGGCGGCGCGGACCGCCGTGCGCGCGGTCTCCGCCGCCGAGTTCCGCTGCTTGCGGGCCTCGGCGAGGATGTCCTGGGCATCCTGCATCAGCTGCTTGCCGGGGTCGTGGAACGTCTCCGCGGGCCTGGGAGGGAGCGAGGACGGATTGCGCTCGTCGGCGGGCTGGGCGTTGTAGCGGTCGACGGCGGCGTTGTAGCCGTCGACCTTCGTGCGGTGGGCGTCGGCGGCGTCCTCGGACGCTTTGACACCCTCCTTCCACTTGTCGATCGCTGCCTGCGCCTGTCCCTGCGCCCAGGTGACGGTGTCGGCGAACGCGTCGAGCGCGCCGAGCGCCTTCGCGCAGGCGTCGGCGGCGGCGTACCACTTGGGCGGCTGGGTGCTCACCGCGGTGCGCAGCGCTTCGGCCGTCTCGCCCCTGAGCCGGGAGGAGTCGAGGCCCCTGAGACCGTCGCCGGTGTCGTCGAAGGCCGTCTGGAAGGCCCGGAGTTTCTTGGCGGTGGCGTCGAGCTCGGCAGGGCTGCCGTAGATCAGCTTGGTCTTGTCCTCGGTCTGCCCGAGGTCCATCTCGTCGACCTCGGCGCCCATCCGGTTGGCGACCGAACGGGACTGCTCGCGCACCCAGTCCGCACCGGACTCCCAGCCGACGTCGTCCAGCCGGTCGGCGGTCCAGTTCCCGGCGTCCTCGACCCGGTTGCCGGCCCACTCGACGCCGTCCTCGACCGCGTTCTCGACCGAGTCGGGCGTGATGTCACTGATGAAGTCGCCGATACCCACAGTCAGTTCCCCCCGGACTCACCCTGCTGCTGCGCCTGCTGGGCGCGTTCCTCCGGCGACGGGCCGAAGGTGTCGTCCAGTGCCTGGTTCCACTGGTCGTCGGAGATGCCGAGCGCGTCGTTGAGCATCTCCGACCGCTGGCCGCCCTGGCCCTCGGTGAGGACGGTGCGGCCGGTGTCCTTCCACGTCTGCTCCATCTCCTGACCGGCCTGCTCCCACGACTCGGCGCTCCAGTCCGGGTTCAGGGCGTCCGGCGTGGCCACCTCGCCCCAGTCCTGCTGGGTGATCTCCTCCTCGGTGGCGTGCGGGTTGCCGCCCATCACGGAGTTGACGCCCACCTTCAGTGAGCCCTCGACGTACTGGTCGTGCTCCCACTGGGTGCCCGCCGCCAGGCCGAGGCGGTTCGCGAGCGCACTGGCATCACTCACCAGGGCTCGCACACCCCACTCCCAGCGCTCGCAGAAATCCTCGAAGTCGACCGAGAGTCCGTGGTGCCCGGCCTCCATCCCGGTCATCGACAGCTCCGAGAAGCCCTTGCCCATCACCGAACCGGTGGCGCCGCCGAGTTCACCGAGCTGGTCGATGGTCGCGCCCACGCCCTGCGTGAACTTCGCGACAGACGCCTTGTCGAACTGCAGGTCAGCCCCGTCACCGCCCAAGGTCGCGCCCCTCCTGTGCCGCGCCGGAGTCGACGGCGACGCCGTCCGGGACGATGCCGACGACCGGCGGGAAGAACATCGACCCGTCCTCCGTGGCGATGTCGACGGCAAGGCCGGCGGGCTCGTCCACAGACGGCACGACCTCGTCGACGATGCGGGCGCCCAGCAGCGCCGCGTAGTCCATGGGCTGATCACCGGATGAATGATGCAGCGCGAACCGGGCCAACGCGGCCTCGTCGGTGAACCCGCAGATCCACCGCACCCCGCCCGACCGCGCCGACCAGAGGCCTCCGCCGGCCGTCGGCACCAGAAGGACCGAGCGCCGCATCTCACCGACCAGCGCGCGAGGGTCACCGATCCCCCTCCTCCGCTCGGCAATTCGCTCGGCGAGCGCTGTCCTTGTCTGCTCCACGGGCCCTCCCCGTCGTGGTGACTGCTGGCACGGTAGATCAAGACGCGCGGCATGACGGGGTCGGTTCTCGTGAAGGTCTGCTCGGGGCCGACTGGCCTCAGGGCAGCGGAAAGTGGGGGGAGTGGGCGGGTTCTAAGTGGCCGCGGCTCAGCAGGAAGCCCAGGTCAGAGGGATCTGGCCTGGGCTTTCTCTCTGAAGCGCTCGTGACGGAGCGTCAGATCGGGCCGGGGTGGAGGACCGGGCGGGCGTACACGTCCCACAGTTTGCCGAGGAACAGCATGCCGAACCTGGCCAGCCCCGCGGCGCGGGCGGCAGGGGATGAGCCCTCCACCCGGAAGGTGGTGAGTTCCCTCAGGAAATCCGGCACGGTCAGCCGGAGCACTCCCTCGGCCGCCACCTCGCCGATGGCCTCCTCGCCCTCCGGTACATGTCCGCGCAGTACCCGGGTGCGAAGGGTGGTGGTCTCGCCCCACATCCGTAGCGGGTTGCCGCTGTCGACGGTCTTCACTCCGATGAGGGTGAGCGGCTTGTCCTGGTCGTCGGTGAAGTGCAGCCGGTAGCGCATCTCCTTGCGTGTGGGATCGCCGTCGTCGACGAACAACTGGAAGGTCCCCCCGGTCAGTTCCCGTACGCCGCCGAAGGCCGGGCAGCGTACCTGTCCGGTGACCGACGCGGTGTGCCGCGGGTCGCCGGCGAAGCGTTCGAGGTTGTCGGTGGCGATCGTGAGGTTCACCGAGAGGCGTACGGACTGCCCGTCCGCCCCGAGGGTGACCCCGCCGCGCATGTCCTCGCTGAACCGCAGCGACACCGGCGTCTCGAGGAGCGGCTGGGGGAGAGGATCGGCCAGCGGGATCTTCCGCTCCGCGCACCACGAACGAGCGGTCTCAACCCCGCGGTTGACCGCCTCGCGCTGCCGGTCACCGCTGAAGTTGATCAGGTAGTGGAGCGGTACTTCCGCGCGCAGGACGTGCAGTTCGATGTGCCGGCCGAACTCGCCCGGCAGGCCTGCCGCGACGGCCGCGTTGTTCCGCTCGACGCGGTCCACCACACGGCGGAAGGTACCGTTCGCCGCCGCCTCGATGATCTGGAAGTACTCGGCCACGAAGCCGGGACGCCACTCGCCCCGTTCGCTCACCGTCCAGATCACCCAGATCTCGTCGGCGCCGCGGTCGATCGCCTCCTCCAGGTTCGCGTCGGTCACGTACACAGGGTCGACGTAGGTGTCCCCATCGATCCGCACCGGCGGGAACCACATCGGCAGCGACACGCACGCGGCCAGGAAGTCCTCGGACATACGGGCGGGGGGCAGTACCTCAAGCTCCTGACGGGTCACGTTGTAGACGTTGAAGGTCGCGTCGAGGGACGATGACCGGATCTTCCGCCAGTCCAGTCCCCACTCCGGGAAGACGTTTCTGCGGTACGCGTCGAGAGTGAACAGCGACTCGGCATACGCCAACCGCGCCAGTTGGCGGAGGTTGACCGACACTCCGGCCTTCGGCTCGGTCCGGCGCCAGGCGTCGGCGATCTCGCTCCCGGACATGCCCTGGCACATCATCGCGAGGTTGAACGTGCCGCCGCTCGCGCCGTCCACATGGTCGAAGACCAGTCCCGCCTCGTCGAGCCACACCTGCAGCACGCCCGCCTGGAACGCCACTTTGATCCCGCCGCCGGCGAGGATCAGGGACCGCTTGGTGGTATGTGGGGGTGTGGCACCAGACGCCGTATCAGTCATCGGACGCTCCTTCGGGGCGGAAGAGACGAGAAAGACGAGAAAGACGAGAAAGGCTGGAAAGGCTGGAAAGAGGGCCGGTCGACGGAATGCTTGGAATGCTCGGAATGCGGGGTCGTACGAAGACGTCCCACACCGACCCGGCGAAGAAGCCCCCGAACCGGGCCAGGGCCTCGGCCAGGCGCACCGGATTCCGGGTCCCCGTGATCCGTACGGTCGTCAGCTGCCGCAGGAAGTCCACAGCGCCGAGCCGCAGCACGCCGGACGACAGTGCCTCGCCGTCGGGTGTGTGCCCGCGGCGGACCGTCGTGTGCAGCGTCGTGGTCGCATCCCAGATGTCACCCCAGAGATCGATCCGCCCGTGGTCCCGCACGTCCTTGACGCCGTCCAGCAGGTACGGCTGCCCGTCCGCCCCGAAGAACGGCAGCGTGTACAGCATCCGCCGGGCCGCCGGAGCGTCTGAGGCGGTCAACAGGTTCACCACCCCGCCCGACACCTTCGCTCCTTGCGTCCCGGTGACTCCTCGGACGTACACCGTGCCCGTCGCGGCCATCGGGTGGGCCGGGTCGTCGAGGGTGTCGGCCAGTACCGGGGCGGCCACCGTCACCCGGAACCGGGCGGGCGCCGCCTCCTCGCGCGGTGCACCGCCTCGCACGGTGCCGTGCATGGTCTCGGTGAACGTCAGCCCGGTTCCCGGGGAGCTCGGTGCCGGGGTGCCGCCCACCGGGATCCGTACCTCGTCCAGCGGATCGGGCACCGGCACGGCGAACTCCCGCTCGGGCGCGCGCCACCCGGCCCGGCCGGTGATCCGGCGGATGGCCGCCTCGATGTTCCGCTCGGCCACCGCCGCGATGGTGAAGGACGGATTGACGCCCGTCGCCTCAGGCAGGCAGCCGCCGTCCAGCACGAACAGGTTCGGGTAACCGAACACCTCGCCCCCGGTGTCGGTGACTCCGTCCGCCGGGTCGTCGGCCATCACACAGCCGCCCAGGTTGTGGACGGTGACCGGAATGCGAAGCGACCGCCACATCGGATTGGTTCCGGACCGGCCGCCCAGCGCAGCGGCAACGTCGGAACAGAACCGTTCCTCGGTCTCGTAGAGCCCGAGATTGTCGCCGAGGTTCCACGAGACCCGCAGATCGCGGCTGCCCGGGAGCAACGAGAGCCGGCCGTCGGCCGTGTCCCGGCCCATCGCCAGGAACACCGCGGTGTGTTCATCCGTACGGCCCATGCCACCCATACCGCCCATACCGTCCGTACGCTCCGGCCGGGCGCCGATCCGTTCCCGCGCGGCGCTGCGGATCGCCTCCAACGCCTCGTCCTGTGCGCGCAGCAGACCGGCGAAGCGCGGATCGCCCTCGTCGAGGAGCTGGATCAGCCCGGCGATCTCGCGAGGGAAGGCGCCCTCCTGGAAGATGAACCAGCGGCGGCCGCTGCCGGTGCCACGGTCGTGCACGATGCCCGAGGTGATCACCGGCCCCCGGGACGGCTCCAGGGCCTTGGCGGTGCCGAAGGCGAACCCGAGGTAGTCGCCGTTGCCGGAGTAGCGGTGGCCGAGCCGCTCGGACAGCTCCGGCAGTGTCCGGTACTCGTCGCGGCAGCGCAGCAGCAGCTCCGTACTGTTCACCGCGCCCGCCGCCAGAACCACGACCGGCGCGCTGACCGTCTGATCGGCCCCGGTCGCGTGATCGGTGTAAGTGAGCCGGTAGCCGGTGGCGCCGGACAGCGGATCGGCCCCGGGCAGCGGATCGGCCCCCGGCAGCGGCTCGATCCGGGTCACCTCGCAGCGCGTACCCACCTCGGCGCCGTGCTGCTCCGCGACAGCCAGGTAGTTGAGATCCAGGGTGTTCTTCGCCTGGAAGTTGCAGCCGATGTCGCACTCACCGCAATGACGGCAGCCCGACTGGGGTACGCCGAACTTGTTGGGCCGCATCACCTCCGGCTCCCCGAAGTTCAGCGCGAGCGGGAGCAGCGCGAACTGTCCCTCGCGGCCCATCGCCCGCGCCGCCTCGCGCATAGCCGTCGTCTTCGGCGGCATCCCGAGCGGTTGCCGCTCGCTGACCGGCGTGATGTCCAGCATCCAGGCCACGAGGTCGTAGTACGGATCGAGCTCGGCGCGGCCATAACCGCTGGGCCAGCCCTGCTCGAACCCGTCCTCGGGCACTCGGAGATGGACATTGGCGTACAGGTGCGAGCCGCCGCCGTAGGCCGCGCCCTGGACCACGGTCATCTCAGTGAAGGGCCGTACGTCGAAAAGCCCCTGGTCCTTTCCCCACAGCCAGCCGTTCAGCGGGTTGTCCCAGTCTCGTGGGAAGCCGCCCAGCGGATAGCGCCGTCCGCGCTCCAGAACACCGACCCGCAGGCCCGCCTGAGCCAGTCTGCAGGCGGAGACCGCGCCGCCGAAACCGGTGCCGACCACGAGTGCGTCATAACGCTGGCGCATTCGTCCCAGCCTCCCTTCACCATGGGCTCCGCCATGTCCTCGATTTGCGGGACGAGTTCCGCCACGTCTTGGAGCAGGTGCTGCTCGGCGCTTTTTCGGCGCACGGCAACGAGCTTCACCGCGGGGACGGCAGGGTGCAACACGAGGACGTTTGACGTGCCTTATGGACTGCGTCTTATGGAGTGCGCTCATGAACTGCGTCTTATGGACGGCGCCCTTCGGACGGCCGATGAGGCCAAAAGAGTGATCGTCCGCGAATCCTGATTCGGGGCCGTGCACGCACGGAAAGCATAGGTCGACGTATGGCCGGTACTGATTCTGCTCCTCGCCGGAGGTCCCCGCGAGAAGCGCCGACACATCGGTCTTTTCCTGAATTCCCCCGGCCGTCGACCCCCTGACCCTCCCGAATTTCCCCGCCCCGGAGGTGGGCACCCTGATGCAGAATCCTCAGACAGCGACCGACGCACAGTCAGCGACCGACGTGCAGTCCCCCAATGGGCATGACGCGCGGACGATGCGATCCGTGCTGGAAACAGGCGGGCTGTGGACCGTCGACACGGAGGCTCCGTCGTACCGGCAGCTCCGGCCGTTCAATCAGCCGGACGGGGCGCGGTACGCCCAGCTCCCGGAAGCCGACGAAGCGGGTGCCGCGTACTGGGAGACCGACGGCTTCCCGGTCCACAAAGGCCTGTCGACGCATCTGGCGGGCATCAAGGAGCATCCCGATCCGGTAGCCGCCCATGTCATGGCCGTCTGTTCCGGCTACGCCTATTCGGGGGCGGAAACCGTCTCGATGATCATGGCGAGGATGGGGCTCGAGAAGAACCACTGCCGTCTGGTCTCGGCGACCGTCGACGCCATGTTCATCTGCTCCAGGGCGTTTCTGATCCAGAGCAGCGACGGGAAGGTGGTCATCCTCTGCTACAGAGGCACGGAACCGACGAATCTGGCCAATGGGCTGACCGACGTCGACGTCGAACCGGAGAGGATCAACTACCAGTTCGAAGATCCCTGTGCCAGCGTGCACGCCGGCTTCTACCGCAATGTCCGGGCAACGCGCCACGAGGTCATGGAGGCGTTGCGGCGTGCCGTGGCGGGGCGATCGGTGCGTAGGCCGGTGGAGGGTGAATCCGACGAGATGCCGGGGAAGCTCGAGGCGCTGTACATCACCGGGCACAGTCTCGGAGGGGCCATGGCCTCGATGACGGCCGTGATGCTGCGGCACGAGAAGAAATACGCGGCTGTCGCCGAGCTCCTCAAGGGGGTGTACACGTTCGGTCAGCCGATGATCGGCGATCCGAGTTTCGCCAGAGCCTGCGAGAATGACCGCGAATTCAGCCGCAAGATCATCCGGTACGTTCACGGCGACGATGTCATTCCGCATTTCCCTCCGGTGACGGCAGGGCCGTACGAGCACTTCGGGCGCGAGTACCGGTACCGGATTTCGCACCTTCAGCAGAGCGTGGCCGGCTGGTTGAGATACCTGGGATCCTCGTACCGGCCGCAGACGGGGGCGTGGCGCGAAACGGACACGTACACGTCACAGATGTCGAGCTTCCTCGGGTTCGCACTGGGCGCGACGACGCTGGCCGCACGGAAATCCCAGATCTTGCGGGCTCTTCCTGTCGTGTACTCGCTGGAGGACCACCTTCCCGCTCATTACATCGGGGCCCTGACCCCTGGGCGGGTATCGGATGAATTCGGCGATTGACCTCGATCGTTCATGAGTCCCTGTCAGTGCGCTGACAGGGACTCTGCGTTGTCGTTCCACAGTCGCATGACGGTCACCCACCCTCTCCCGGCGACTCTCCCCAAAGCCTCAGCTCTTGATGCTCCCCGCCGTGAGCCCGCCCACGATGAAGCGCTGGAAGATCGCGAAGACGCACACCACCGGAACGCATACGACAGCGGCCGTGGCCATCAGCGCTCCCCACGCGGTCCCGTGCTGGCCGACGAAGGAGTTGAGGAGGACGGTGACGGGCTGGACGCCGGGCTCCTTGGCGAGGGTGAGGCCGAAGACGAACTCGCCCCAGCCGATCAGGAAGGAGAGCCCGGCCACCGCCACCAGGCCGGGCACCATGAGCGGCAGGACGATACGGAGCAGTACGCCCACGAGGCCACAGCCGTCGACCAGCGCGGCCTCCTCCAGTTCCCTCGGCACGCCCCGCAGCACGGGACGCAGCACGATCACCGCGAAAGGGAGGGTGAGGGTGGTGTCGGCGGCGATCAGACCGAGGTACGTGTCGTCGATGCCGGCCCGGCGTTCGAGGATGAACAACGGGGCCGCCAGCACGATGCTGGGCGGCAGTTGGGCGACGAGCAGCGCGAGCACCATGGTGCCGGAGCCGCGCATCCGGACCCGGGCGAGCGCGTAGCTGAGGGGGACGCCGAAGAGCAGGGTGAGCGCGACCACTCCGCAGGAGATCACCAGGCTGTTGAACAGGGCCTGGACGAGGGCGTCGTCGTCCAGTGCCGCCGAGTAGTTCTCGGTGGTGAGCGGTGCGGGGATCCACCGCGGGGACTCGCCGAGAATCCGGTCCGGCTCCGTGAGGCTGGTGTTGAGCATCCAGTAGACCGGCAGCAGAAAGGCAGCGGTGATCAGCGTGGCGGTCGCGGTGAGCAGCCAGGGGCGGCGCGCCGGTTTCATACGGCCCCTTCCTCCCGCTCTTCCCGGCGCAGTCGCCGTACGTAGCCGATGCCCGCGAGCAGCGGTACGACGAGCAGCAGCACTCCGGCGGCGGCACCCTCGCCGAACCGGAAGAACCTGAAGAAGACCTCGTACACATAGAGCGAAAGGACGCTGGTGGCGTCGACCGGGCCGCCGCCCGTCATCACGAAGATGATGTCGAAGACCTTGAAGGTGTAGACGAGGCCGAGCAGCAGCACCGTCACCGAGACGGGCCGCATCAGCGGCAGGGTGATCCAGCGCAGCCGCTGCCAGGCGCTCGCCCCGTCGATGGCGGCGGCCTCGTGCAGCTCCGGGTCGATGGTGTGCAGTCCGACCAGGAGCAGCAGCATGTTGAAGGGCACGCCGACCCATACGTTCGCGAAGACGACCCCGGCCAGGGCGGTGCCAGGGTCGATGAGCCAGTCACGCGCCAGGGTGTCCGGACCGACGGCCCGCAGCAGGGCGTTGTACGCGCCTGACTCGCCGTCGAGCATCCAGCGGAAGAGGGTGCCGCTGACCACCGGCGGCAGCAGCCAGGCCACCAGCAGCAGTGACCGGAGCAGGCCGTTCAGCGGGAAGGGCCGGGCGAAGAACAGGGCCAGGGCGAAGCCGATCGTGAACTGGAACAGCAGCGAGCCCACGGTGAACACCACCGAGAGCCGGGCCGCGTGCCAGAAGTCCGGGTCGGCGACGGTGGCCCGGTAGTTCGCGAGGCCGTTGAACCGCGTGGCGCCGCCGAGCAGTCCGCTCAGGCCCACGTCGTGCACGGAGGTCCAGGCGTTGTAGAGCAGGGGGTACGCAAGGAAGAGGGCGAGGAAGGCCAGTCCGGGGAGGGTGAAGAGGTACCCGGTCCGTCTCAGGCGGGCCGAGGGTGAGCGTGAAGCGCTGGTAAGGCGTGGTCTCACCGCCGCTCCAGCGCCTCGTCGATCTTCCGGGCGGCGGTCCTCGCCGCGGCCGAGGGTGCGGCGGAGTCGGTGAGTACGGCCTGCTCGGCGTTGGCGACAGCCCGGGAGATGTCCGGGTAGCCCGGCCCGTATGTGCGCGGGCGGGCGAGGGACAGCTGGCCGAGGAAGAGCCGCAGGGCCGGGTCGGAGGCCCAAGTGCCCTCATCGGCAAGGTCCTTGCGCGAGGGGAGATTGCCGAACGACTCCAGGTACGGCACCAGGACCGACGGGCGCTGGGTGTACTCCAGTACCTCCCATGCCTTGTCCTGCTTCTCGCTGCTGGCCATCACCACCCAGTTCTCGCCGCCCAGGCAGGTGGCGGCGGCCTTGTCGCGGGGGAGGGCGACGACGCTCCACTCAAGATCCGTCTCCTTCTTCAGGGTGGGGATCTGCCAGGGCCCGTTGATCTGCATCGCGGCGCGCCCGTCGATGAACCGGGTGTTGACGTCCTGCTGGGTCCAGCCCACGCACTGCTCGGACAGTGAGCCCTTGGCGACCAGGTCGTCGAGGAAGGTCAGCGCGGTCGCCCCGTCGGTGGCGAAGGTGTCCAGGTCGCCGCCGGTCTGCCACAGGAACGGCAGGAACTGGAAGACGCCCTCCTCGGTCCTGATCGCGCTCATCGCCAGGCCGAACCGGTTCCCGCTCGTCAACCGCTGTGCCGCGGAGGCCAGTTCGTCCCAGGTGGTGGGGGGCTTCACGTTCGCGGAACGGAGGATCTCGGTGTTGTAGTAGAGGGCGAGGCAGTTGCTGTTGTTGGGGATGCCGAGGGTCTTGCCGTCGACCTGGCAGCCGGCCCAGGGGCCCTTGTAGTACTGGTCGGCCTGGCCCCACTCCTCGACCCGGTCGGTGAGGTCGGCCAGCAGGTCGCTGCCGCCGAGGGAGTTCATCGCGACGTTGTCGACGATGGCGAGGTCCGGGAGGTCGCCGGAGACCGCGCCGAGGGTGATCTGCCGCTCCAGGTCCGCGAAGGGGAAGGTGCGGCGGTCGATGCGTACGTCCGGGACGTTGGCCTCGATGTCCTCGATGAGGGCTCTCATGCCGGGCTGGAAGTTCTCCAGGGTGAAGTAGTCCCACCAGGTGAGGGTGGTGGTGCCCCTGCTGCGCTGCTCGGAGTTCGCGGGCTTCGCGCAGGACGCGAGGGCGCCGATCGTGCCGAGGGCGGCGGCTCCCGCACCCGCGGCACGCAGAAAGGCACGGCGGTCAATGGTGGACGGCATTCGAGGCTCCCATCAGCACGGGGATCAGAACTCCCCTTCATGGACTCGGCTCAGAGATTCATGAACGCATGTATTCGGCTCAGAAATCGGAACCCGGGAAATCCGGTATGTCGGGAAAATCGGGGAGTGCCGGCTCCGGCTCCGTACCGGGCACGGCCCTGCACCTGCCGGTACTCGCGCGCAGGGAGATCAGCGGCTTCAGCAGGACATGCCGGGGAGGCGCGCCGGGCGAGGTGAGCCGTTCCACCATCAGCTCGACACCGACCCGGCTCATCTCCGCGGCGGGGATCTCGGCCGCGGTGAGCTCCGGTGTCACCTGCTCCGCCCAGCGCCCGGCCGCCACGCCGACGACCGAGAAGTCCCGGGGTACGGCACGGCCGTGACGCGTCAGCCCGCGGTACAGACCGCCGAGGGCCGCCTCGTTCATGGTGACGATGGAGGTGGTCGCCGGGTCGTCCCGCAGGATCCGCTCCAGCACCGCCTCGCCCCCGGCGATGTCGTCGTCGCAGAGATACGCGTGCGGGGTGAGCTCCAGCCGCCCCATGGCCTCGGTGTAGCCCTCCAGTGCGAGGTGCGCGAAGCCGTACCCGCTCTCGAAGAGCTGCGCCGAGCGATTGACGAAGGCGATCCGGCTGTGCCCCAGATCAACGAGGTGCTGTACGCAACTGCCCGCAAGACCGGCGAAGTCCACATCGACCCATCCGGTCTCCTCCGCCCGCCGGTTCCTCCCGATGGTGACGAACGGAAACCCCGCCTTGGCGAGATGCTCGACCCGGTCGTCGTCCCGCCGGATCTCCATCACGATCAGCCCGTCCACCGGCCGCTCGGCAAGAATCCGCTGAAACGAGGGCTCGTTCTCGGATTCACTCGGCGAGAGCAACAGGTCGTAGCCGTACTCCGTGGCAGTCTCGGCGACCCCGCCGATGAAGTCGAGCTGCATGGCGGTGTAGTGCCGGCCGCGACCGGCGGGCGGATAGAGCAGCCCGAGGGTGTGGGTACGGCCACCGCCGGGGACCGACGCGACATCCTCACGCCCCGGGCCGCCACCCCCCGTCCCCGCCCCCGTCCCCGGCTCGCCCGTCCGTCCGCTCATCTTCAGCTGACCGGGAGTGGTTGTTCGGCCCAGATGGTTTTGCCCGTGGCGGTCTGGCGGGTGCCCCAGCCCTGGGTGAGCTGGGCGACCATGTGCAGTCCGCGTCCGCCCTCGTCGAAGATGCGGGCGCGGCGCAGGTGGGGAGCCGTGTTGCTGGCGTCGGACACCTCGCAGATGAGGGCGCGGTCGCGGATGAGGCGCAGGCCGATGGGGACCGCTCCGTACCGGATGGCGTTGGTGACCAGCTCGCTCACCACCAGCTCGGTGATGAACGCCGCCTCCTCCAGACCCCAGGTCGCCAGCTGGCGGGAGGTCTGGGCGCGGGCGGCGGCGACGATCGCCGGGTCGGACGGCAGGGCCCACGCGGCGACCTGGTCGGCGTGCAGCGCGCGGGTGCGGGCCAGAAGCAGGGCTACGTCGTCGTCACGGCTGTCCGGCAGCAGCGCCTTGAGGATGGCGTCGCAGGTGACGTCGAGCGAGGGCACGGGGGAGGCGAGGGCCTTGCAGAGCCGGTCGAGTCCGGCACCGACGTCATGGTCGCGGGCCTCGATCAGTCCGTCCGTGTAGAAGGCGAGCAGGGAGCCCTCGGGCAGTTCGATCTCGGTGGACTCGAAGGGCAGTCCGCCGACCCCCAGCAGCGGCCCGGGCGAGAGCTCGACCAGGGTGACCGTGCCGTCGGGCCGCAGCACGGCGGGCGGCGGATGACCGGCGCTGGCCAGGGTGCACACCCGCGAGACCGGGTCGTAGACGGCGTACAGACATGTGGCGCCGATCTCGCCGAAGTCACCGAGGTCCGGCAGGTCCGCGGTGAGGGAGTCGTCGTCCGTGGAGAGATGGGTGACCAGGTCGTCGAGGTGAGTGAGGAGCTCGTCCGGCGGCAGATCGACGTCGGCGAGCGTACGGACCGCCGTACGCAGCCGTCCCATGGTCGCCGAGGCATGCAGCCCATGGCCGACCACGTCCCCGACGACCAGGGCGACCCGCGTCCCGGACAGCGGCACCACGTCGAACCAGTCGCCGCCCACCCCGACCCCCGAACCGGCCGGCAGATAGCGGAACGCGACCTCGACGGCCGCCTGCTCGGGGAACTCGCGCGGCAGGAGGCTGCGTTGCAGCGTGAGCGCGTTGGTGCGCTCACGGGTGTAACGGCGCGCGTTGTCCACGCCGACGGCCGCCCGCCCCGCCAGTTCCTCGGCGAGCACCAGATCGTCCTCGGCGAAGGCATCAGAGGACCGGCCCCGGGCGAAGACGGCAACCCCGAGGGTGATCCCGCGGGCCCGCAGCGGAACCGCCATGATCGAGTGGAAACCGTGCCCGCGTACGCTCGCGCTCCTGGCCTCGCTCTGCCCGATCCACCGCACGAAGTCGGGATCGTCCGCCCCGCTGAGCACCGCCAGCCCGGTGGCCAGACAGCGCGCCGGCGGCGAGTACGGGGGATAGGTGTCGGCCTCACCGAGGTCGACCACCGCCTCGGGCGTGTCCTGGGAGCTGGACGCGTGCGCGATCCGCCGCAGCACCACCTCCGCGTCGACCGGTCCCGCGACCGGTTCGTCCCCGCGGGTCACGGAGTCGAGCAGGTCCACACTGATGAAGTCGGCGAGCCGGGGCACGACCAGATCGGCGAGTTCCTGGGCGGTACGGGTCACATCCAAGGTGGTGCCGATACATGCGCCCGCCTCGTTCAGCAGGGCCAGCCGCTGCCGCGCCCAGTGCTGCTCGCTGCTGTCGAACGTGGCGGTGCCGACCCCGCACACCCGGCCGGTGGCGGGATCCAGGACGGGCCACATCTCGGTGACGCGGGCATGCTCGCGGAAGGAGGAGGGGGCGGACGGGGCCTCGATGTGGCGCTCGTAACGCATCGGCGTCGCCTGCTCGGCCACCTGGTCGATGTGTCGCAGGAATGCCTCGTCTGCTTCGTCGTCCTCGTCTGTGCCGCCTCCCTCGTTCGTGTAATGGCCGGTGTGCTGCGCTGACGCGGTGACGTGCCACCCGTGCGGCCCCGAACCCTTCGTGAAAGCGGACAGGGCGATCGAGGACTGCGCGAACGCCCACTCCACCACCTCGCCGTCATCCGCCTTGTGGTCGTACGTCGGCTGGGACGCGTTCGTGGTGGCGGTCACGAGGTACGCCTCCGTCTCGCCGTTCCGGTCCAGCGAGGGGAAGGAGTGCAGGAGCAGATCGATGCGGTGACCGTCCTGATGGCGGAGCGCTGCCGTACCGCTCCATTCCTGTCTACTGGCCAGGGCGTAACCGGTGGCGTCGGAGAGTCCCACTGTGGCGAGCAGATCGGCCGCCCTGCGTCCCACGATCTCCGGCGCGCTGTAGCCCAGCAGCCGACGAGCTCCTTCGCTCCAGCCCGTGACGATGCCCCGCGGGCTGATGGTGGCTGTGGCGGCGGTGTCCATCGTTCGCTCAATTCGCGCCAGTCATGTCAGTGATAGTCCTGTTCAGTCCTCAGCGTGCGCGCTCCGGACTGAACGGACAAGTCGGACTCGCATGTAGAGCGAATGCGCCGAAGACCGTACGAAGGCTGCGCGAAGGCCGTATGCCGTGAGCGCATCTTCATCGCCGTACGTACCTCGAAGCGGAGCCCGGATTCCTGCCCGCTCCTGACCGCCGAAACAACCTCGAATCCAAGATGTACTTAAGACGTCCTTACCGTTAACGGCTAGCATCGTCCCCGTTGTCGAGTGAGTGGGGTGGGCGTCGTGTCGGTCGAACCGCGGATCGCTGTTGCCGTGGTGACCATGGGGAATCGGCCCGCAGAGGTCGAAGCGCTGCTGGTCTCGGTGGCCAAGCAGGACCTCCCGCCGGCAAGAGTCGTGATCGTGGGGAACGGCTGCCCTCTGCCCGAGTTCACCGGCCTTCCCTGCGAGGTCACCGCCATCGAGCTCGACGAGAACCTCGGCTGCCCTGGCGGCCGGAACGTCGCACTGCGGCGGCTGCGGGAGTTCGGCGACGTGGACGTCGTGGTCGAGCTGGACGACGACGGTCTGCTCGTCGACACCGATGTCCTCAGCAAGGTACGGGACTTGTACGCCGCCGATCCGCGCCTCGGCATCGTCGCCTTCCGCATCGCCGACGAGCACGGTGAGACGCAGCGGCGCCATGTGCCCCGGCTGGGCGCCAAGGACCCGCTGCGCGGCGGGCTCGTGACCGGCTTCCTCGGGGGCGCGCACGCTTTCTCGATGGAGATGCTCGCGCAGATCGGCGACTGGCCCGCGGAGTTCTTCTTCGCACACGAGGAGACCGACCTGGCATGGCGGGCCGCGGACGCCGGCTGGACCATCCGTTACGTCCCTGAACTGCTGCTCCAGCACCCCAAAACCTCTCCCGCCCGGCACGCCATCTACCACCGCGTCACCGCACGCAACCGCGTCTGGCTGACCCGGCGCCGGCTGCCCCTCCCGCTCATCCCCGTCCATCTGGGCGTGTGGATCGCGCTGACCCTCCTGCGTACGCGCTCCGTCGGCGGTCTGCGCGCCTGGTTCGGCGGCTTCGTGGAGGGCCTGCGGGAGCCGGGCGGCGAACGCCGGCCGATGCGCTGGCGCACCGTGTGGCATCTCGCAAGGCTGGGACGACCGCCGGTCATCTGAGGCCCGCCGACTTGGGCGGCCTTTGCGAAGTCCGGTGCGGTATCGCTCCGCTGGGAGGAGGGTGATGAAAGCGCAGGCCAGTGGGGGCTGGTCGCGCAGTTCCCCGCGCCCCTGTCGCTGCCTGCGACCCTTCAAGCGGGCGCTTACTTGGCATCGGCATAGCACTCCACCACCGCCGTCGTGAACGGAAACCGAACCGGTGTCTCGCCGAACGTCAGCCGGCCCGCCAGGTCCGCCGCCTCCCGTATCGCCGTGACCACCGTGTCCGCCTCCTCGGCCGGACAGTGCACGATCACCTCGTCGTGCTGGAAGAAGACCAGCTCGGCGGCCAGGTCCGCACAGCTGCGCCGGAGCGCGGCAAGCACCAGCAGAGCCCAGTCGGCGGCGCTGCCCTGGACGACGAAGTTACGGGCGAAGCGGCCACGCGCGCGGGAGTTGGTGGACGCGTAACCCGGCACCCACTCGTCGGCGTCGGAGGCTGCTTCCACGGACTCGTCCTGCGGAATCCCCGCCTCCTCGGCCGAGTCGGCGGCGCCCACCGCCGGAGGACAGGTCCGCCCCAGCCACGTACGCACGAGCCGTCCCTCCTCGCCCGCCCGCGCCGCCTCGTCCACGTACGCCACGGCCCTGGGGAAGCGGCGGCGCAGTGCGGCGAGGTTCTTGAGGCCGTCTCCGGAGGTCTGCCCGTACACCGCGCCGAGCACCGCGAGCTTCGCCTGGTCGCGGTTGCCGGAGAAGGCGCGGTCGGAGACGGACTGGTAGAGGTCGGTCTCCCGCCCCGCGACCTCCATCAGGCCCGGGTCCCGCGAGATCGCGGCCAGTACGCGCGGCTCCATCTGGTCGGCGTCCGCCACGACGAGCCGCCAGCCCGGGTCGGCGATCACGGCGCGACGGATCACCTTGGGGATCTGCAGCGCGCCGCCGCCATTGGTCACCCAGCGCCCGGTGACCGTCCCGCCCGGCAGGTACTCCGGCCGGAACCGTCCGTCCCGCACCCAGTCCTGCAGCCATGACCAGCCATGGGCGACCCAGATGCGGTACAGCGTCTTGTACTCCAGCAGCGGCTTCACCGCCGGATGGTCGACGGCTTCGATCTCCCACCGACGCGTGGACTTCACCTTGATCCCGGCCTGCGCGAAGGCCTTCACCACGTCGGCGGGCAGATCGGGCCGCACCCGGCGCCCGAACGCGGCCGACACCTCGTCCGTCAGCTCGGCAAGGCGCTTGGGCTCGCCCCCGCCCGCATACCGCTCGCCGAGCAGTTCGTGCAGCACCTCGCGGTGCACGCTCGCGCTCCACGGCAGTCCCGACGCGTTCATCTCGCCGGCCACCAGCGTGCCCGCCGACTCGGCGGCGGTCAGCAGCCGCGTCCTGTCGGGGTGCGCGGTCGCGTCGTGCCGTCGCTGCTGATCGGCGTACACCTCTATGAGCTGTTCCAGCGGTACGTGTACGGGGCGCGGCTCGAACAGGGAGGACTGGGAGCCCGGTTCGGCGGAACGCTGCGGTGGATCCGGCGGAACGGGGCCGCCGCGCAGCCTCGCCAGCGCGGCTGCCGCCGACCGGGGCTCACCGAGTCGCCCCTCGTGGCCGAGCAGGAGGTTCTCGGCCACCTCGATGTCGTAGCACCGCTCTACGCGGACACCTGCGTCGAGGAGCCGGGGGTACACCTCACCCGTTGCCCGCCACACCCAGCGGGCGACCTGCGGCCGGGTGCGCACGGCCGCGACGAGGTCCGGCTCCTTCACGACCGGCCCCGTGGGCAGCCCGTCGGAGCCGAGGGGGGCGAGCTCGGCTCCGCCCTCCTCGGCCGGCGCGAGAGCCCACCGGTCGCTCATGACGGCGAGTCTCGCAGGCGGCTCTGACAACAGGGTCGGGCAAGCCCGTGACCTGCGCTTTCAGCCCTGGTTCAGTCCCTCACGCTTCATCCTTGAGGGCCTCCGCCACCTTCTCCAGCATCTTCACGATGCCGGCCTCGGCCGCCGTCTTGTCCAGGCCCAGTCCGCTGAGCAGGCCCGTGCCGCCCTCGTGCTCCAGCAGCGCGAGCAGGATGTGTTCCGTGCCGATGTAGTTGTGGCCGAGCCGGAGGGCTTCGCGGAAGGTGAGTTCGAGGACCTTCTTGGCGTTGCTGTCGAAGGGGATGAGTGCGGGCACGTCCTCGGCGCGCGGCGGCAGGGCGGCGGTCGCGGCCTCGCGCACGGCGTCCAGGGTGACGCCCTGCGCGGTGATGGCCTTCGCCCCGAGGCCCTCCGGCTCGGCGAGCAGGCCGAGAATCAGGTGCTCGGTGCGGATCTGGTCGTTGCCCGCGGTCTTGGCCTCGTTCTGGGAGACGATCACCACGTTCCTGGCCCGTGGCGTGTAGCGGCTGAAGCCCTGGCTGGGGTCGAGGTCCGACTCGCCCTTCGGCACGAACCGCTTCTGGGCGGCCTGCCGGGTGACCCCCATGCTCCTGCCGATGTCCGTCCAGGACGCGCCCGAACGCCGGGCCTGGTCCACGAAGTGACCGATCAGGTGATCGGCCACGTCGCCGAGGTGATCCGCGGCGATCACCGCGTCCTGGAGCTGGTCGAGCGCGTCGGTGTGGACCTTCTTGATGGCTTCGATGAGGTCGTCGAGACGTACGGATGCCGTGGCAGCTGAGTTCTCGGTCATGCGTCAACCGTAGGTTGACAGCACGAGGGTGTCAACCTTGGGTTGACGGTGAACGCGTGACCGCTTCCCGAAGCCCGCTACTTCGGTGAAGCCACAAGCAGTCGGACCGCGAGTCCCGTGAAGACCGTTCCGCTGAAGATGTTCAGGCCCCGGGCCACCCGGCGGCTGCGGCGCAGCACGTTGGAGAGGCGCCCGGAGAGCAGGCCGACCGAGGCGTCGAAGGCGAATGAAACGCCACGTTGAAGAGAATCACCTTCCGGTTGAGAAGGTTGGTGACCGCGCCTTGCCAGAAAGCCCGCCGCCGGCCAGGACCGAGGGTGCCGCCCTCCTCGACGAGTACGGAGCGGTCTCGGAACGCCTTGACCGCGAGGTAGAGGAGATACGCCGCTCCCACCCAGCGAAGTACGTGGTAGAGGGTCGGGAGGGTGCTGAACAGCGCTGAGAGCCCCAGCATCGCGGCCACGGCATGCACCAGCATCGCGAAGGCCACCCCGGCAGCCGCCATCACCCCCGCGACCGGGCCACCACGGCCGCCCATCGCCACGATGAACATCATGTCGGGCCCTGGACTCACGACCAACGCGAGTGCGGCAACCAGAAACGCTGCGTAGAGGGAAGTGTCGACCATGCGTGCATGCTTTGCGCCGCCGCTACGGGACGCGACCGAATTTCGGGACTGAGACGGGTTGCCTCCGGCGGTCGGGGCGGCGGGTTCGGCACCACGGGAAGCCGGTCTACGAGATGCTGCGGGGGTTGTGTGAGGACCGCTCGGCCTCGTCGGAACAGTCGGAGCAGGCCGGGGTGAGGCCCAGGCAGGCGTGCAGGGTCGTACTCAGGCGGGCGTTGAGGCGTTCCCGGTCGGAGGGGTCGTCCGACGGAGGCGGTACGAGGGCGAAGGGTGCCGCCACGGTGAACAGGGCGCGGGCCGTGGTCGAGTGGTCCGTGCCGGGGCGCCACTCGTAGAGGCGGGCCTGCACCCAGTACAGGGCTCGTGTGTGCAGTGCGGTGGCCGGTCTCGCCAGGGCGGTGAGGAGGAGGTCGGGGCTGGTACGCGCGGTCGCGTGCGTCACGGGGTGCTCGCGCAGCAGCCGGGCCGCGCGCACGATCTGCGCCGGTACTCGGCAGGACGGCGGCAGCCTGGCGCCCGTGTCGCTCGCCACGTACAGCAGCCGGTCCAGTTCAGCCTCACATGCTTCCCGGATCAGGACCTGGAAGTCCGGCCAGTTCCGGTACAGATACTGGCGGTTGGTGGCGGCCCGCCGTGCGACCTCCGCGAGGGGCGGACGGTGCGGGCCGTGCTCGGCCAGCGTGGCGAGCACGGCTCGGTAGACGGTGCCCATTCCCGGCGGCGCGTGGATGCTCATGGGGTCAGCCTGCCGTGACGATGGCGGGACCGTCCCCGGACTGGCTGCGGCTCACTCGGAGGGGAAGGGGTGTGTGCGCGGAAATGTGACAGGTCGGGGTGCGGGTGTCACATTTCCGCGGGGAGGGTGGTGAGGAGGGCGGTCCAGGCTTCGCCGGAGACGGTGAGTGTGGGGCCGCCGGCGTTCTTGGAGTCGCGGATGTGGATGGTGGTGGCGTGGGGGCAGCTGGCCATCTCGACGCATTCGCCGCCACTGGCGCTGCTGTACGTCGACTTGCGCCAGTCGTAGGCGACTTCGAGGCACTCTCCGCCACTGCCGCTGCTGTAGCTGGACTTGAACCACCGAAGTGTGCCGCTCATTCCCGTTCTCCTGCCAACCGCTCGATGAGGCCCAGCGATTCACGAGGGCCCAGGGCCTGTGAGCGGATCTTCGCATAACGCTGGGAGTATGTCGTCACCTTTGCGGGGTCGCTGACGAGGAGGCTTTCGTCCTGGGGCTCCAGGTAGACGAGGTGCTCGTGCTCGGGGGTTTCCACAAGCGTCATGTCGCCGTGGTTGCCGAAGTGTTCGCCGCCGATGCCGCAGTCCATCGGCAGTACTTGGAGCGTCACGTTGCGATGCCTGGAGCACTCGGCGAGGTGCAGGAGCTGCCCACGCATGATCTTGCTGCTGCCGATGGTGCGCCGCAACGCGGATTCCTCAACGACCAGTTCGATCAGCGCTGTTGGATCACGGTCGAAGAGTGCCCGCCGCACCAACCGGGCCTCGACCAGCTCTTCGATGCGTTCCTCCTTGCGGGGCGGATAGCTGCCGTCGATCAGCACGCGGGCGTACTCCTCGGTCTGGAAGAGGCCGTGAACCACGAACGTCACGTACGTCGAGAGCGTCAGCGCACGCTGCTCCAGCAGCACGTAGTTCTTGAACTGCGCCGGGTACTTCTCCAGCCGCATCAACGCCCGCGCCTTCTCGAACACCCCCAACCCGCCCCCAAGCACCTCCTCCAGCTTGAGGAGCATCTGATCACTCGCCGGCTGCGCGCACGTCTCCATTGCGCTCACCGCCGCCGCCGTGTACCCGATCAGCTTCCCCAACTGCTCCTGTGAAAGCCCCTGTTGCTCGCGCAACGCCTTCGCCAGGGCGGCCACCATGCGCGCCGTACCGCCCGCTTCCGTCTTGTTCTCCGCCCGCGCCATCGCGGTCACCCCCGCACTCAACCGAAACCAACCGGTCCCAACTCGCCACCACCTGCTCCTGACCGTGGCCTACCGTGGCCGACCGGCAACGCAAAGTCATGGAAACGCTAGCTCCGCCTACGCAAACTGTCCGCATGAATACGCAAAGTGACGAGGTAAACCTCGACGAACCCCCACTCGACCCCGAAATCCCCGACTGGATCCCCGCCCGGGGCATCCAACTCCGCAAAGCAGGCGTCCAGTTCGAGGCCGTACGCGTAGACGGCGACGAAGGCCGAGCCCTCGCCGACCGCCTCGCGCGGATGACGGGCGGCAACCCCGGCCCGGTGGTCGAGGAAGCCAACGGAAGGCGCGCGGTCTACTTCCTCGTGCCGGTCGGCAGCACTTCCTACCGCTCCTGGCCCGACGGCGTCACCCGTCTCACCGCAGGCCCGAACCGTGTCTCGTACATCCCGGTCCCCGCCCTCAACGGCCTCACCTGGCCCCTGACCTGGCGTTATCGGCCGACGACCCCCGACCGCCTCGTACACGCGCTGCTCCTGCGGGGCGCCCTGCATCCCGAAGAGCCGTGACACGATCGAACACGTGAGTACGAGTACGCCGGGCACCGTGGACCGCGCCTTCAAAACCGCCCTATACGCCGACACCGACACGACCCTCGACACGGCCGCATCCCTGCTCGCCGCCGACCCCTCGGCAGACGCCGAACTCGCCCTACGCGGCGAGGAGTTCATCGCCACGGCCTGGCGGCGCGGCTGGCAGCCCGCCGACGTCGTACGGATCGTGCGACGCGAGCTGGACGAGACGCACGTACGCCTGGTGTCGGGCCTGATCCTCGGGTCGGAGGCCCGCCAGAAGCAGCCGCGCGGACGCCGATGGGCGGCCCAACTCGAAGACCTGGACCCCAGCACCGTACGAACGGACCGCTTCTCTCACGCGACCGCCGTACTGGAGCTGTACCGGCTACTCCTCCGCCTGCCATCCCTCGAACCGCTCGACGGCCCGACTGCCAGGCCACCCCACAAGACACCGGGGGAGCGGCAGGCGCCCGAGTCCCGCATACTCCCCCGTATCCGTGCCCTGCTCGCCAAGGCGGAGGCCACCGGTTTCCCGGAGGAGGCGGAGGCGCTCACCGGCAAGGCGCAGGAGCTGATGGCGCGGCACAGCATCGACGAGGCCCTGCTCGCGGCGCGTACGCCCGCCGCCGACGCGCCCGGCGCGTGCCGGATCGGGATCGACCCGCCGTACGAGACGGCCCAGGCCACCCTCCTCGACGCGGTCGCCGCCGCGAACCGCTGCCGCGCCGTGTGGAACGAAGCCCTCGGCTTCTCCACGGTGGTCGGCTTCGAGCCGGATCTGGAGGCGGTCGAACTCCTCCACACCTCACTGCTCGTGCAGGCCACCGCCGCGATGACGAAGGCGGAGGCAGCCGCCCGCGCCTCCGGCCGCCGCCGTACGAAGACCTTCCGGCAGTCGTTCCTGGCGGCGTACGCCCACCGCATCGCCACCCGTCTGACGTCCGCTGCCGAAACCCAGGTGACCGAGGACCTCCTGCCGGTCCTCGCCACCCGCGAGGCCGCGGTCACCGACCGAACGGACCGGCTGTTCCCGGAGACGACCACGACCCGCCTGCGCGGCGTCAACGACGCGGCAGGCTGGACCCTGGGCGCGGAGGCCGCGGACCGCGCCCAGGTCGAACGACATCAGCAGCCGCCCTGACCGCACCCGGAAAACCACATCAGGCCCCCGGAAACCGCAGCCCGGAAATGCCGAACGGCCCGCAGAACCAGATGGATTCCACGGACCGCCGGCCGGCATCGGAAGAAGAACTCAGGACCCCAAGCTCGCCGTGGGCAACCCCTCAGGCCACTTCCCGTCCTCCGACCGCGTGTACGTCTCCTCGCCGAACCCCTCCCATGTCACTTTCATGGTCGAGGAGTTGACGGAGTCGATCACACCCTGGCCCCGGTCCTTGTTGCCGTCGGTGCACTGCAGGGTGATCTTCTGCTCGCCCGACGTCTCCCGGGTGGTCCCACTGCACACGGACCCGCCCGTCGAGAACATCGCGACCTTCGCACCGTCGATCATCAACGCGACGAGCTTGCCCTCCTTCGAGGTGACCCAGCTGCCTTCCGCCCCGTCGGCCTCGGCCGCACCCCCACCGGAGCTGCCGCCGGAGCCCCCGCCGGCGTCGGCGGAGCTCGCCGCCGCGCTCGGCTGAGGCGAGGAGGCCTCGTCCCCAGCTGTGTTCCCGTCGGAATCACCGCTGCACCCGGTCAGGACGAGCGCGGCAGCCAGCCCCGCCGCCACGGACGCGAACCGCGCCTGCCTGCGCGAGAAGGTCGCCGAAGTCACTGAAGCCCCCAAGGGTCTGGCCAAAGAAGTGGTCGCTGTAACGACCGCAAGCTACCAGTGCGTATACCAGGGCCGTCTACCAGGACGATTTGCGGACCCCGGGGAGAAAGCCCGCGTGCGCCTGCTTACGCAGATTCACCCGCGAGAGCCCGAAGGTGCGCAGGTACCCGCGCGGCCGTCCGTCCACACTGTCCCGGTTGCGTACGCGCGTGGGGCTGGCGTCGCGCGGCTGCCTGCGCAGTTCCTCCTGGGCGGCGAGCTTCTCGGCCGCCGAGGAGGACGGCCTGCGGATGATCTCCTTGAGCTCGGCACGGCGGGCCGCGTACCGCGCGACGATCTCCTGGCGCTTCTCGTTCTTCGCGATCTTGCTCTTCTTCGCCATCAGACCTTCACCCCACGGGCACGAATCCTGGCCACGGCCGCCTCGATGCCGATCGTGTCCACGGTCTTGATCCCCTTCGTGCTGAGCTTCAGCCGTACGTGCCTGCCCTCGCTCGGCAGCCAGTAGCGCTTGCTCTGGATGTTGGGGTCGAAGCGGCGGGACGTACGCCGATGGGAGTGGGAAATGGTGTTGCCGAAGCCGGGTTGGGCTCCGGTCAGCATGCAGTGGGCGGACATGGTGACGTACCTCTCTGGTTTCTCTCTGACTAGCGTTATTGGAAACGGGATCCGTTTTCATATACTAGCCACATGGCACGCAACGAACTCCGTCCGGTCATCAAGCTCCGGTCCACGGCCGGGACCGGCTACACGTACGTCACGCGCAAGAACCGGCGTAACGACCCCGACCGGATGACCCTGCGCAAGTACGACCCGATCGTGGGCCGCCACGTCGACTTCCGAGAGGAGCGCTGATCCCGATGCGTGAGGGGATTCACCCGGCGTACGGCCCTGTCGTCTTCCGCGACCGTGCCGCCAACCACGCCTTCCTGACCCGCTCGACCATGACGAGCGAGAAGACGATCGAGTGGGAGGACGGCAACACCTACCCGGTTGTCGACGTCGAGATCTCGAACGTCAGCCACCCCTTCTACACGGGCACGGCCCGCGTGCTGGACACGGCGGGACGCGTGGAGCGCTTCGAGAAGCGGTACGGGAAGCGCGAGGCCGGCTGATGCTGTCCGTCGCCATCGTCGGCGGACTGCACGCCGATGCGCGCAAGGCGGCCGTCGACCGGCTGCTCGCCGATGTCCCGGGGGCCGTCGCGCTGCACCACGATCTCGCAACGGCCGTGCAGGGCACGGTCGTTCGGACGATCCGCAACAGCGGCGGCCCTGTGTCGATCGGTGAGGCGCCGCTCGTCAACGACTGCGCCTGCTGCGCGCTGCGCGAGGACCTGGTGCCCGAGCTGGAGCGGCTCGCGGAGGACGGGACGACCCGGCTCGCGGTCGTCGAGTTGTGGGAGTCCGTCGAGCCCAAGGCGATGGCCGAGGTGGTCGCGGGCGCCGGGCTCCGGCTGACCGGCGTGATCACGGCGGTCGACCCCGCGCTGGTCCTGCCCTATCTCGGCAACGGTGACGACCTCTCGGAGGCGGGCCTCGCCGCTGCCGCCACCGACCAGCGCACCATCGCCGACACGTTCGCACGTCAGCTGGAGTACGCGCCCGTGCTCGCCGTCGCCGAATCCGACGAGGCCGATGACGAGGACCGGGCGCTGCTCGCCCAGCTCCATCCGACCGCCCGCCAGGTCCCGCTCGGCCACGGTGACTTGGCGGGTGCCGCGCTGGCCGGCTTCGACGTGGAAGCCGCCGCTGCCGCCCAGCACCCGGCCTGTGCACTGCTGCCGGCCGAGGCCGACGAGTGCGGCGTCTCCACCCTCGTATGGACGCGTCGGCGTCCCTTCCATCCGGAGCGGCTGTATGCGGCGCTGGAGGACCTGACCTGCGCGGCGGCCCGCAGTCGCGGCCGGTTCTGGCTCGCCGACCGGCCCGACACCCTGTTGCACTGGGACGCGGCCGGAGGTGCCCTGTGCGTCGAGAACGCGGGCCCCTGGCTGGCCTCACTGCCGGACGCGGCCTGGGAGATGGTGCCGCCGGTGCGCCGCGCCGCAGCGGCCCTCGACTGGCACCCGGAGCACGGCGACTGCTGCCAGCACCTGGTCTTCACGTCGCCTGGCCTGGACCGCGACGGCCTTGAACGGCTCCTCGAATCCTGCCTGTTGACCGAGGCGGAGTACGCAGCGGGGCGCACCGCCTGGAAACAGCTCCCGCCCGCCTTCGACACCCTCCTGGAGGTCTGACCCATGCCCCGCAAGCCCGACCGCAAGCCCCAGAAGTCCCGCCCCAACCCGCTGGACGCGGCCAAAATCACGTACATCGACTACAAGGACACCGACCTGCTGCGGAAGTTCATCTCGGACCGGGGCAAGATCCGCAGCCGCCGGGTCACCCGGGTTTCTTCCCAGCAGCAGCGCCAGTTGGCGCGCGCGATCAAGAACGCACGGGAGATGGCGTTGTTGCCGTACGCGTCACGGTAGCCACGCGCCACCCCAGTGGCCCTCCACCAGCGGTGTTCATGCCCTCGGTGGGGGGCCGCTGTCGTTGACGGGCAGTCAGTTCGGCGGCCGTTCAATGGAACACAAACCGTGCGGGATACGTCTGTTCTTACAGCACGAGGGATTCGACCAGTACGGGGCCGGAGGCCGCATGCGATGCGAACTCCGGGGCAGGCGCTGGAGCGGCTGTCAACGTGTGAGGCGTGCGTGGGCGCTGTAACCGCAGGACCACCGCGCGTGCACGTGCATCTGCCCATGCATCCGCACGTGAAGAGGGCTATGATCCGGGTCAGTTGACCATCGCATCACTGGCACCAAGACGCCACTGCGCCACCGGGAGCGACCTGTGGACCACGACGTGTACAACGGCATGGCTGCCACGGAGCTGTACGGGGTGGCCTGGCAGAAGAGCAGACACAGCAACTCGCAGGGCTCCTGCGTGGAGTTCGCCCGGCTGCCCGGAGGCGAGGTGGCGGTGCGCAACTCGCGCTTCCCGGACGGGCCCGCGCTCGTCTACACGCGCGCCGAGATCGAGGCCATGCTCCTGGGCATCAAGGACGGCGAGTTCGACCACCTGGTGGCAGGCAACTGAGGGCTGTCGCCACATTGCGCACCGTAACGCGCGTAGAACCGCGGCGCGAAAAAGCGCCGCGGTTCATCAGCCGGCCGAATGGAGCCGGAACAGTGCCCATACGACCTTGCCGTTGAGCGTGCCCGCGAGCGGGTGCCACCCCCAGCTGTCGGCGAACGAGTCCACCAGGAACAGTCCGCGCCCCGACTCCGCCGAGAAGTCGTCCGAGTCGCGCGCCACCGGACTGTCGTGACTGGGGTCGCGCACGGCGCACACGAGTCTCCCGGTCCAGTGCATCAAGTGCAGCCGCACGGGCGGACCGAACTCGGGCCCACGTGGGGTGTCCGAGGGCAGCGCGTGCCGCAGCGCGTTGGTGACGAGTTCCGAGACCACCAGGCACACATCGTCGAAGCGGTCGCCTATGTCCCACTCGTCCAGAGTTCCGCGCGTAAACTTCCGTGCGTCGCGCACCGCTTCGTAGCGGGCGGGCAGAGCACAAGAAGCGGCGTTGGACACGGCCGCGGGATCCAGTGGCGGAAGCCCCTGCCGTAACGGCTCGAGCATGGTCGATCCATTCGTCCCCATGCGAGGCACTCCCGGGAATTCGCGGCGGTTGCGATGCAGCGGTGGTGCGGGACCATGGTTCCGAATGCGTACGGCAGATGCAAGGGCAGATGCACGTGCACGCGCCTGAATTGGACCTTGACGTACCACTTCTTGCTCATTTTTTCCGCCAACTTCCCGCTGTCTTTCTGCCTCTGAACTCCCTCTGGCCTCTTTTTGATCTCCCTCTGGCCGGTCTTCTCCTTGTCAGTTCCTGTCCAACCGCCCTGGAGGTCTTGCCGTTTGTGTAACCGAACGAGTACACCGTGGAGTGATTTAGTGGCAGACTGCGGCCCCTGAAGACGGTTGGGGAGGCTGACGAACGTGAGTGCGCAAGAGTCGGGATCGGTGGTACGACGCATGCTGCTCGGCTCGCAACTCAGGCGGCTGCGGGAGTCGCGCGGGATCACCCGGGAAGCGGCGGGGTACTCCATCCGTGCCTCCGAGTCGAAGATCAGCCGTATGGAGTTGGGGAGGGTGAGCTTCAAAACGCGTGACGTCGAGGATCTGTTGACGCTGTACGGCATCACCGACGAGACGGAGCGCAACTCACTGCTCTCCCTCGCCAAGGAGGCCAACGTCGCGGGCTGGTGGCACAGTTACTCGGATGTGCTGCCCACCTGGTTCCCGACCTACGTCGGCCTGGAGGGCGCCGCGTCCCTGATCCGGTCGTACGAAGTGCAGTTCGTGCACGGCCTGTTGCAGACCGAGGCGTACGCGCACGCGGTCGTCGAGCGCGGCATGAAGAACGCCAGCGTGTCCGACATCGACAAGCGCGTGGCGCTGCGCATGGAGCGCCAGAAGTACCTGGTGTCCGAGAACGCCCCGGACTTCCATGTGGTACTCGACGAAGCGGCACTGCGACGCCCGTACGGCGACCGGGAAGTGATGCGAGGTCAGCTTCAGCATCTGATCGAGATCTCCGAGCGGCCGAACGTACGACTTCAGGTCATGCCGTTCAGCTTCGGCGGGCATGCCGGCGAGAGCGGGGCCTTCACGGTGCTCACCTTCCCCGAGTCCGATCTGTCCGACGTGGTCTATCTGGAGCAGCTCACCAGCGCCCTGTATCTGGACAAGCAGGAAGACGTCACGCAGTACGAGAAGGCGATGCAGCAGCTCCAGGACGACAGTCCGGGGCCGAACGAGAGCCGGGACGTGCTGCGGGGCCTGCTGCAACTGTCCTGAAAGTCTTCACGGGTTCTCCCTGAGAGTTCTCCAAGACCCTTCAAGTCACGCTCAAGTCCCTTTAAACACAAGTACGATGACGTGTGATCAGACCTTGACACGGATCGGGTGTCTGCGGGTGTCTGCCATGGGCGGGATCCGCCCCGGCAGTAAGGGATTGAGGGTCACATGTCGTCCTACTTCACGGACCTGGCTCAGCAGTACATCGACGGAGAGTGGCGTCCGGGGACGGGGTCCTGGGACATCATCGACTTCAACCCGTACGACGGCGAGAAGCTGGCGTCGATCACGATAGCCACGGTCGACGAGGTGGATCAGGCCTACAAGGCCGCCGCTCGCGCCCAGAAGGAGTGGGCCGCGACCAACGCGTACGCGCGCCGTGCGGTGTTCGAGAAGGCCCTGCGGATCATCGAGGACCGCGAGCAGGAGATCGCCGAGACGATCATCGCCGAGCTCGGCGGTACGCATCTGAAGGCGGGCTTCGAACTCCACCTCGCCAAGGAGTTCCTGCGCGAGGCGATCCATGTGGCGCTGCGTCCCGAAGGCCGGATCATCCCCTCGCCGGTCGACGGCAAGGAGAACCGCGTCTACCGCGTCCCGGTCGGCGTCGTCGGTGTGATCAGCCCCTTCAACTTCCCCTTCCTGCTGTCGCTGAAGTCCGTCGCGCCGGCGCTGGCGCTGGGCAACGCCGTGGTCCTCAAGCCGCACCAGAACACCCCGATCTGCGGTGGCTCCCTGGTCGCGAAGATCTTCGAGGACGCGGGGCTGCCGGCCGGCCTGCTGAACGTCGTGATCACCGACATAGCGGAGATCGGCGACGCCTTCATCGAGCATCCGGTCCCCAAGGTCATCTCCTTCACCGGCTCCGACAAGGTGGGCCGCCACGTCGCCACGGTCTGCGCCTCGCAGTTCAAGCGCGCCGTCCTCGAACTCGGCGGCAACAGCGCGCTGGTGGTCCTCGACGACGCCGACGTCGACTACGCGGTCGACGCGGCCGTCTTCAGCCGGTACGTCCACCAGGGCCAGGTCTGCATGGCCGCGAACCGGGTGCTCGTGGACCGCTCCCTCGAGGCCGAGTTCACGGAGAAGTTCGTCGCCAAGGTGAAGACCCTCAAGGCGGGCGACCCGCGCGACCCGCAGACCGTCATCGGGCCGGTCATCAACTCCTCGCAGGCGGACGCCCTTTCGGGCGCCGTGGAGCAGGCGATCGCCGAGGGCGCCACCGCGCTCGTGCACGGCGCCACCTCCGACAACCTCGTCGAGCCCAGCGTCCTGACGGACCTGCCCGCCGGCGCGGCGATCCTCCAGCAGGAGATCTTCGGCCCGGTCGCGCTCCTCATCCCGTTCGACGGCGAGGAGGAGGCCGTACGCCTCGTCAACGACACCCCGTACGGCCTGAGCGGCGCCGTCCACACGGCCAACATCGAGCGCGGTGTCTCCTTCGCCAAGCAGATCGACTCAGGCATGTTCCACGTGAACGACGGCACGGTCCACGACGAGCCCCTGGTCGCCTTCGGCGGCGAAAAGTCCTCGGGCATCGGCCGCCTGAACGGCGAGGCGACGGTAGAGGCGTTCACGACGCAGAAGTGGATCTCTGTGCAGCATGGGCGGAGTTTCTTTCCGTTCTGAGGCCTTCGGCGGGCCCTTGCGGACAGGAACTGACCTACATGGCCCATAGCTTCGTCGGTGTCAGGCAAGAGGACGTACCGACGAAAGGCGGCCGGTCATGGTTGCTCACGTAGCCGTAGAAGCGCAGGGCGATGAGCGTGGGGCGCTGCTCTCCTTTCTGGAGGAGCAGCGTGGGGGTATCCGCCGGGCGGTGCTCGGGTTGACCGAGGAGCAGGCGGCTTCGAGGCCCAGTGCCAGCGAGTTGTCGCTCGCGGGGCTGGTCAAGCATGTCGCCGAGGTTGAGCAGGGGTGGATCGCCCGGGCCAGGCAGGAGGCCCCGGCGGTGCACCGGGACGAGTCGAACTGGCACGAGTGCTTCCGGCTCGCGGGCGACGAGACGCTCGAGTCTCAGCTCGCGTACTGGGAGAAGGTCGCGGCCGAGACGGAGGCGTTCATCCGCTCGGTGCCCAGCCTCGACGACACCTTCCCGCTGCCCAAGGCGCCCTGGTTCCCGCCGGAGGGGCGGGTCTCGATGCGCTGGCTGGCACTGCACCTGATTCGCGAGACGGCCCGGCACGCCGGTCACGCCGACATCATCCGCGAGTCCCTGGACGGGAAGACGGCCTTCGAGCTGGTCGCCCTGGAGCAGGGCACGAGCTGGGGGTGAGCCGCTCGGTTCTACGCTGGACAACATGTCAGCGATCCGTCTTCTCGTGCTCGGTGCGGTCCGTCAGCATGGGCGGGCCCACGGTTACCAGGTGCGTAACGACCTGGAGTACTGGGGCGCGCACGAGTGGTCCAACGCCAAGCCGGGCTCGATCTATCACGCCCTGAAGCAGATGGCGAAGCAGGGGCTGCTGCTTGCCCACGAGATCGCGCCGTCCACGGCCGGCGGGCCGCCGCGTACGGAGTACGAGATCACTGAGAAGGGTACCGAGGAGTACCTCAGGCTGGTGCGTGAGGCGTTGACTTCGTACGACCAGAAGCCGGACGTACTCGCCTCGGCACTCGGCTTCATCGTCGATCTGGAGCGCGTGGAGGCGCTGAAGCTGCTGCGCGAGCGGGTGCTCTCCATCCAGGAGTGGCGCAAGTCGGTCACCGAGTACTACATGCCCGAGGGCGGCCCCGGCCGGCTCGGGCACATCGGCGAGATCATGAATCTGTGGGTCCATTCGGCCGACGTCGGAGAGGAGTGGACCCGCGGGCTCATCGAGCGCATCGAGGGCGGGGCCTACACCTTCGCGGGTGAGGGCGAGCTTTTCCGCGGGGTGCACGCGGTACTCGCGGAAGGGGAGAGCAATCCCTACGCCACGGGGGAGCGGCATCCGGAGGACGACCGGTAACAGTCCTGGCCCGCTTCCATGCGATCGCCCGCGTGGAACCCCATGTCGGCCACGGCCGGGCGGTGCGTGAGCTGTTCGGCAACGAGGGCGGCGCGGTGAGCACGTCCTGGGCGGCCGAGCACGCCCAGCTGCTGGCGGCGGCGTGGCGCCTCGCGCTGCTCGCGGTGTTCTTCCCGCTGGCGGTATGGAGGTTCGGGGCGCTGAGCCGACGACAGCATTGTCGTCCACGGCGAGGACGGTACCTGGTGCAGTACCGACGGCGCCCGGACGTTCGAGCGGACCAGCGGCGCGCGATACCCGGGAGGAGCGGTGGGCCTGATACCGCTGGGCTGTCTATGGAGCGACGGCTTCGGCGCCGGGAGGTATCGCATATCCGCCGACGGCATCCACTCGGACACGTTCGACCTGGGCGACGGCGGCTGACGGCCGGGACCAGGGAGAGCACCGGCTCAGTGGTGGAAACCGGTCGCCCCGTCCTTGTCGTGGGTCAACGGATGCGGTTGTCGGCGCAGTTCGGGCAGGAGTCGACTCAAGTCCTCCGCGAACAGCTCCGCCAGGTCGGACGAGAAGCCGTTGCGGCACACGACGCGCAGCACGGAGAGGTCCTCGCGGTTCGCCGGGAAGGTGTACGCGGGGACGAGCCAGCCGCGCTCGCGCATCCTCCGGGACACGTCGAAGACGTCGTACGCCGTCACGTCGGTTGCTGTCGTGAAGGCGAAGACCGGCAACTGATCACCACGAGTGAGGAGTCGGAAGTCCCCGAGCCTCTCGACGCGCTCGGCGAGCCCCATGGCCACGTCCCGCGTCGCCCTCTGGACCGCCCGGTAACCCTCGCGACCCAGCCGCAGGAACGTGTAGTACTGCGCGACGACCTGGGCGCCCGGCCGCGAGAAGTTGAGCGCGAAGGTGGGCATGTCGCCGCCCAGGTAGTTCACCCTGAAGACCAGTTCCTCGGGCAGTTCGGCGGCGGACCGCCACAGGACCCAGCCGACACCGGGGTACACGAGTCCGTACTTGTGGCCCGAGGTGTTGATGGAGGCCACGCGCGGCAGCCGAAAGTCCCAGAGCAGGTCCTCGTCGAGGAAGGGAGCGACCATCGCTCCGGATGCGCCGTCGACGTGGACAGGGATGTCGAGCCCTGTTCGCTCCTGCAACTCGTCCAAGGTGGTGCAGAGTTCGGCGATCGGCTCGTACGACCCGTCGAAGGTGGACCCCAGGATGCCGACGACGCCGATGGTGTTCTCGTCGCACAGCTCGGCAGCCGCCTGCGGGTCGAGGTGGAACCGGTCGTCGTCCATGGGCACTTGGCGCGCCTCGATCTCCCAGAAGGTGCAGAACTTCTCCCAGCAGACCTGGACGTTGATGCCCATGACAAGGTTCGCGCGGGCTCCGGGATACCGGTCGGCATTCTGCTTGGCCCACCGGCGCTTGAGCGCCATGCCCGCCAGCATGCATGCCTCGCTCGACCCTGTCGTCGAGCAGCCCACGACGGCGGACGGATCCGGCGCGTTCCACAGGTCGGCGAGCATCGCCACGCACCGCCGCTCCAGCTCGGCCGTTCGCGGATACTCGTCCTTGTCGATCATGTTCTTGTCCCGGCACTCCGCCATCAGGACGTCGGCCTGCGGTTCCATCCAGGTGGTGACGAATGTGGCGAGGTTGAGGCGAGAGTTCCCGTCCAGCATCAACTCGTCGTGGACGAGCTGATAGGCCGTGGCCGGTGGCAGTGGCCCGTCCGGCAGTCGGTGCTGGGGCGGGGCCTCGGTCATGCCGCCGACCGGATTGGCCTCGCCGTAGAAGGGATTGACGGCCCGGGGGCGTTCGTCGGGCTTCTCGGGGCCGGTGTGGAGCGGCATCGTGCCTCCGGTCGGTCAGGTCGGGCTTCCATGATGGGCCACGGAGGTGTCATAACCGGGTAAAGGTGGCATAGCAGCTGAAGGTGATGAGTTACTCACAGGGCGGCCCTCATCAGTGCGCAGGGGGTACGCAAGGGGGCCATGGAACCCGGAGGCGTCATTCGGCGTTGGTAGCTTTGGTCGTCCGAAGCAGAAAAGACATCGTCTGCGCCTCACTTCACCCTCAGGAGCCCGGAACCGTGACGCTTGCCCTTGGACCAAGCTGGTTGGATCCGGACTATCTGCTCGACACGTTCGGCATCTGGGGACTGCTGGTCATCGTCTTCGCCGAGTCGGGTCTGCTGATCGGCTTCTTCCTGCCGGGTGACTCGCTGCTGTTCACGGCGGGGCTGCTGATCACGTCGGACCAGTTGGACTTCCCGCTGTGGGCGGCCGTCGTCCTGATCTGTATCGCCGCGATCCTCGGCGACCAGGCGGGCTATATGTTCGGCAAGAAGGTGGGGCCCGCGCTGTTCAAGCGCCCGGACTCACGCCTCTTCAAACAGGAGAACGTGGTCAAGGCCCACGACTTCTTCGAGAAGTACGGGCCCAAGTCCCTGGTGCTGGCCCGCTTCGTGCCCATCGTGCGGACGTTCACGCCGATCATCGCGGGCGTCAGCGGCATGCGGTACCGCTCGTTCCTCACGTTCAACGTCCTCGGCGGCATCCTCTGGGGCGCGGGCGTCACGCTGCTCGGCTCCTGGCTGGGACAGATCGACTTCGTGAAGAAGAACATCGAGGCGATCCTCATCCTGATCGTCCTCATCTCCGTGCTGCCGATCGTCATCGAGATCCTGAAGGCACGGGGCAAGTCGAAGAAGAGCCCGCAGCAGGCTCCGGAGGCGCCGCCCACCATGGACGACGCGACGACCCAGCTGCGCCGCGTGCCGCCGGCTCACCAGGACCAGACGTACGGTCAGCAGGGCCGCCAGGACCAGGGATACGGTCACCAGGGTGGCCAGGACCAGGGACACCAGGGATACGGTCACCAGGGTGGCCAGGACCAGGGACACCAGGGATACGGTCACCAGGGTGGCCAGGACCAGGGACACCAGGGATACGGTCACCAGGGTGGCCAGGGCCACCCGCAACAGCAGCCGCAACAGCAGCCCCCGTACGGCTCGGACCAGGGGGGCTACGGTCAGCAGCAGGGCCGGCCGCCTTACGCCGCCCAGTACCCGCAGGGGCAGCAGTACCCCCAGGGCCAGCAGTACCCCCAGGGCCAGGGCTACCCGTACGGCCAGGGCCAGGACTACCCGCAGAACTGAGCCGCGCCACAAGGCACGTACTCAGAAACCGCGTGTCCGCTTCGCCGCGCGCCGCCCCTCCGTCGAAACCCCCGGCAGCCGCATGAACAGCCGGGAGATCTCCGAGCCGAGGTTCACGCCGATCGCGATGGCCATCGCGAGGGCGGCTGCCTTGGACAGGTTGACGAGGCCGGCGTCGACGTCGTTCTGGGCGATGGACAGCAGCCCGAAGTACGTCGCCGAACCGGGCAGCAACGGCCCGATCGCCGCCGTCGTGAACGGCAGGGCGGAAGCGAACCGGAAGCGGGACAGCAGCTGTCCGAACAGGCCCACCACGCCCGCCGCGACAGCCGTCGAGGCGACCGGCGAGAGCCCGCCCGGGTAGTGCATCGCGCCGTACACCGACCAGGCCACCCCGCCGTTGAGGGTCACCATCAGCACGGTGGATCGTTCCTGCTGGAGCAGTACGGCGAAGGCCAGCGCCAGCAGCATCGACGCCACGATTCCCCACACGGGCCGCTGGGAGCTGCTCACGGCGATATCCGGATCCAGCTCCGCGCCCAGCTTCACCCCGAAGTACAGCGCCAGCAGAACCCCGGTGACGATGCCCACGTAGAAGTACATGACCTCCAGCAGGCGTGCGGCGGCGGTGATGTAGAAGCCGGTCAGTCCGTCCTGGACGCCGGCGACCAGCGCCCGCCCGGGCAGCAGCGCGAAGAGCCCACCGGTGACCACCGCGGACGACGCCACGTCGACATTCGCCAGCGTGAGCGCGATGCCGATCGCGGCCGGAGGCATCGCGGCCACCGTGAACTGGTAGAACTCGGGCAGCCCGCGCCCTGCACACAGCCACGCCAGCCGGTCGCCGAGCATCGCACCGAGCGCGGCGGCGACGAACACGATGGCGTCACCGCCGACGAGCACGGAGGCAGCGCCCGCGAGGAGCCCGGCGGCGCCGGTCAGTACCCAGCCGGGATACGGGTGCCGGTTGCGTCGTATCTCCGCGAGCCGCCGGTAGGCCTCCTCGAGGGAGACCTCGGTCTCGTCGTCACTGATGTCGTCGACGAGCCGGTACACGGCCGCGAGCCGCGTGTAGTCGGTCGCCCGGCGGCGTACCGTCCGCGAGGCCGTGATCGGGTCGTCCACCAGGGACGGCTGGTACGACATGGACAGCAACGTGAAGGTGACGTTCGGCTCGCAGCGGTCCAGGCCGTACGAACGGCAGACGGCGAGCATCGCCGCCTCCACGTCCTCGGCGCCCTCGCCGCCCGCGAGCAGCAGTTCACCGATACGCAGCGTCAGGTCGAGCACCCGCGGGACGGCTGGTCCGCTGTCGTCCTCCGAGCGCTGGACGGGCTCGGCGACGGGCCGGTCGGCCACCGGCATGCGCAGCATCGTGCGCATCCGGTCCTGCCAGGGCACCTCCTTGGTCAGCCTGACCACGGGGATGCCGGTCGGCGGGGTGAAGGCAGGGGCCCGGTACGTACGCGGGGCGTTGAACGCCGAGCCCTCCGGCTCGGCGGACGGCGGCTCGGGCGGCACGAGCCCTTCAGGAATCGCGAACTCCGACGTCGTATGAGACTCGTCCTCGAACGCCGCAGCCACCCCGCTCGGCGGCGCGAACGCACTCCTCGCCTCGTCCGACTGCGGCTTACGGTCCTCCCAGTCCGGCTCGGCCACCAGCTCCCGCCCCACTTCTCAATACGTCCGTTTCTGATACGTCCGTTCTCGTACGGGTCCCCCATACGCCGTATCTCTGATGTACGCCTCAGCGCAAGAACACACGAAAGAACACACGAAGGGGCCGCGTCACCCATCGGGTCACGCGGCCCGCCGGTCGATCACATGGCCTCAGTGGCCGCCCTGCTCCTTGAAGCGCTTGTAGGAGCGCTCGATCTCGGCCTCGGCGTCCGTGCGGCCCACCCAGTTGGCGCCCTCGACGGACTTGCCGGGCTCCAGGTCCTTGTAGACCTCGAAGAAGTGCTGGATCTCCAGACGGTCGAACTCCGACACATGGTGGATGTCCCGAAGGTGCTCCACGCGCGGGTCGTGCGCCGGGACACACAGCAGCTTGTCGTCGCCGCCGGCCTCGTCCGTCATACGGAACATGCCGATCGTGCGGCACTGGATGAGGCAGCCGGGGAAGGTCGGCTCGTCCAGGATGACGAGGGCGTCCAGCGGGTCGCCGTCCTCGCCGAGCGTGTTCTCGACGAAGCCGTAGTCGGCCGGGTAGCTGGTCGAGGTGAAGAGTCGACGGTCCAGGCGGATCCGACCGGTCTCGTGGTCCACCTCGTACTTGTTCCGCGAACCCTTCGGAATCTCGATCGTGACGTCGAACTCCACCGGTGGCTCCTCCATGATCAACACATACGTCTGGTGGTTAAGTGTCCCTCACGCATGTGTGTGATCGCGAAAGGGGCTGGTGGTCGTGCCGGAGCTGAAGGCTTGGCGGGCCGCGCGACCGCATGTGGAGCGGTTCGCGCGGGCCGTGCGGCCGGGGCTCGTACGGGCCGTGGAAGCCGTCAGGCAGTGGCTCGTACGGTCCTTGGGGGCCATGCGGCTGCGGATCGCGCGGCTGACCACCGTGCAGTTCACGGCGGGCGCCGCCCTCCTCGGCCTCGCACTGGCGACCACCGTGGTGACCGCGGCCGGCCCTTGGGACTCCAGCGGTCAGCGTACGGCCGAGCGTGACTTGGCGGCATCGCGGGAGGGCGCAGGTGGCGCAGATCACGGCACCGGATCCGTTACGCCTCCGAAGGCGCCGCGTCCCGCGCCCAGTGCCCCCTCCGTACTCGCAGGACTCGGGCGCACGACCGGCTCGGTTTCCTCGCCCGGCGAGAAGGCCCTCGCCGATGTCCTCGGCCCACTGCTCGACGACCCCTCGCTGGGTTCCGAACGTACGGCCGCGGTCGTCGACGTGGCCACCGGCAAGCGGCTGTACGGCAGGGCCTCGGACGAGGCGCTGACGCCCGCCTCCACCACGAAGATCGCCACCGCCGTCGCGGCACTCTCCGCGGCGGGCGCCGACCACCGCATCGCGACCCGCACGGTCCTCGAACCCGGCACCAAGGAGCTCGTCCTCGTCGGCGGCGGCGACCCCACACTGACCGCCCACGAGAAAGCGAACGGCAACGCCAGCCTGCGTACGCTCGCCGACGAGACCGCCCGCGCCCTCAAGTCCCGCAAGCTGGACGCGGTGACGCTCTCGTACGACACCACGCTGTACGACGGCCCTGCGCTGCACCCCATCGGTCCCAACAACCCCAACATCGCGCCGGTCACCGCCCTGATGACCGACGAGGGCCGCCTCGACGACTCGTCCTCCGGCACCGCGGACCGCAGTACGGACCCGGCGGCGGACGCGGCCCGGCAGTTCGCGGCCCTCCTGAACGACCGCGGCATCAAGACCAAGTCCCCCGGCCCCTCCAAGGCGACGGGCCGAGCGGAGCCTCTGGCAAAGGTCGAGTCCCCGCCCCTGTCCGCCCTGGTCGAGCGGATGCTGACCAACAGCGACAACGACATCGCCGAGGCCCTGGCGCGCCAGACCGCACTCGCCTCCGGTGAACAGGCCAGCTTCGAAGGCGGCTCCACGGCGATCCGTACGCAGCTGAAGAAGCTCGAACTACCCCTGGAAGGCGTCAAGTTCGCGGACGGCAGCGGCTTGGACCGAGCCGACCGCCTGACCGCGGACCTGCTCACCGCCCTCCTGGCCAAGGCAGGCGCCCCAGACCACCCCGAACTCCGCCCCGCCCTGACCGGCCTCCCGGTAGCAGGCTTCACCGGCACCCTCCGCAACCGCTACTCGGGCCAGCCCGGCACAGGAGTCGTACGAGCGAAGACAGGCACGCTGACGGGCGTACACACCCTGGCAGGCACGGTGGTGGACACGGAGGGCCGCCTACTGGCCTTCGCTTTCCTGACGTCTTCGACCCGCCCGACGGATCCAGCGGCGACGCAGAAGGCACTGGACAGCGCGGCGTCGGCGCTGGCGAACTGCGGCTGCGGTGCCTGACGGGCCTTGCGTCCCTGAAGGGGCGCAAGGCCCGTCAGGGCCACACCCCTCCAGGGGCGCGGGGAACTGCGCGAGCAACCACAACGCACCCGCAGCCGAGCCACAAACAGGAATCCCCACGAACGGGCACACCCTGCACCCAGCGGCAGCGCTCACGTACGGTTGAGGGCATGACGAGCATCGGTGGTGCCGAGATGGTCGACTGGAATCTCGCGGTGGCGACCGCGACCCGGCTCGTAAGGCCGGGCCCAGAGGTGAGTCGCGACGAGGCCAGGGCCGTCGTCGCGGAGCTGCGCCGACATGCGAAGGCGTCGGAGCAGCACGTACGCGAGTACACGCAGATGGGCAGCGAGGACCTGCGTGACACCCCCATCCTCGTCGTCGACCGACCGGGCTGGATTCGGGCGAACGTCGCCGGGTTCCGGGAAATCCTCAAACCGCTGCTCGACAAGATGCAGGAACGTCGCGGGAACACCCCCGGCGGAGCCGTCCTCGGCGCCGTCGGCGGCAAGGTCACCGGCGTCGAGCTGGGCATGCTCCTGTCGTTCCTGGCCTCCAGGGTGCTGGGCCAGTACGAGACCTTCGCCCCGGCGACCCGCGAACTCCCGGCGGGCGAGAACGGCGGCGGCAGGCTGCTTCTCGTCGCCCCGAACATCGTGCACGTCGAGCGCGAACTCGACGTACAGCCTCACGACTTCAGGCTCTGGGTCTGCCTGCACGAGGAGACGCACCGGACGCAGTTCACGGCCGTGCCCTGGCTGCGCGACCACCTCGAGGGCGAAATCCAGTCGTTCTTGGAGGAGACCGAGGTCGACCCCATGACGGTCCTCGAGCGCATCCGGGAGGCCGCGCAGACGCTCGCCGGCAGCCGTCCCGAGGGCGAGGAGGGCGACGACGGGGGACGGTCCATCGTCGAGATCGTCCAGACACCCGCCCAGCGCGAGATCCTCGGCCGGCTGACCGCTGTGATGTCGCTCCTGGAGGGCCATGCGGACTTCGTGATGGACGGCGTGGGCCCCGCCGTGGTCCCGTCCGTCGCCGAGATCCGCGAGAAATTCCAGCAGCGCCGCCAGCGCGGGGCCTCCCGCCTCGACCTGGCGCTGCGCAAGCTGCTCGGCCTGGACGCCAAGCTGCGCCAGTACCGGGACGGGGAGCGTTTCGTACGGGCGGTCGTGGACCAGGTCGGCATGGAAGGGTTCAACCGCGTGTGGACCTCGCCGAACACGCTCCCCACCAAGTCGGAGATCTCCAAACCGGCGGACTGGGTTGCGCGGGTGCACCGTAAGGCAGAGTCGTGAACTGAATCCGGCCGGGGACAGGTGAGCGCCCCCGCTATCACCCGTCCGAGGGACCGTGGGGCATGGGCAGGCGTGCAATGCTCGGGAAACGGCCCGTTTCTGTCACCATCTAGGCACTCTGCGTGACCGAACATCGGGCTCACCCCCGACAATTTCATGAAGGGAACCGGACATGGGTCCCCATCCAGCGGTCGCGGCGATACGCCTGGCGGTCCGCCGCGTCCTCCACGAGATCCTCCACGACGTCCTCACCGACCACACGCCTCCCCACCCCGGCACTGAGCACTCCGACATCGCGCACGAGCAGTCGCCCCCGCCGCTCGTGCTCGTGGCATGCTCCGGCGGCGCCGACTCCATGGCGCTCGCCTCCGCCCTCGCCTTCGAAGCCCCAAAGCTCGGCATCCGCGCCGGTGGCATCACCGTTGACCACGGTCTGCAGCCCGGCTCCGACCTGCGCGCGGCAGAAGTCGTCGTACGACTCACCGAACTCGGCCTGGACCCGGCCGAGTCCATCGGCGTCTCCGTAGGCCGTAACGGCGGACCCGAGGCCGCCGCCCGTGACGCGCGGTACGCCGCCCTGGACGCCGCCGCCGAGCGTCATCGCGCCGCCGCGGTCCTGCTCGGACACACCCGTGACGACCAGGCCGAAACCGTACTGCTCGGCCTCGCCCGCGGCTCCGGCATCCGCTCCCTGTCCGGCATGGCCGCGGTCTCCGGAGGCCCGGGAGCCGCCCGCCGCTACCGCCGCCCCTTCCTGCACCTCGACCGGCATACCGCCCGCAAGGCCTGCATGGTCCAGTCGCTCCCCGTCTGGGACGACCCGCACAACTCCGACCCGGCCTATACGAGGTCACGCCTGCGCCACGAGGGCCTGCCCGCCCTGGAGAAGGCCCTTGGCAAGGGCGTCGTCGAAGCCCTCGCGCGTACGGCACAGCTGTCCCGCGACGACGCCGACGCCCTCGACGCGTGGGCCCGCCAGGCCGAGGCCTCCGTGCGGGACGCCGCCGGCCTCCTGGAGTGCGCCAAGCTGTACGCCCTGCCGCCCGCCGTGCGCCGCCGTATCCTGCGCCGCGCCGCCATCGAGGCCGGGGCGCCCGCCGGTTCACTGTTCGCCCGGCACATCGAAGAGATCGACCGGCTGATCACCGGCTGGCGCGGCCAGGGAGCCATCAACCTGCCGGGCAAAGTCGTCGCCCAGCGGCAGGGTGGCAGACTGGTGATTCGGCAAGGCTGAATCCGGGCCTTCCGCCGGCCCCTTGCGCGGGTCGTGGGCGGCCCGAGTGGCCGCCATACATGCGGGACGACCGAAAGTGATGCGGGTGGACGCGAAAGACATGGGCACCGACCTCAAGTCGGTGCTCATCACCAAGGAAGAGATCGACGCGAAGCTGGTCGAGCTGGCCGCGAAGATCGACGCGGAGTACGCGGGCAAGGACCTGCTGCTCGTCGGAGTCCTCAAGGGCGCCGTGATGGTCATGGCTGACCTGGCGCGCGCTCTGTCCACCCCCGTCACCATGGACTGGATGGCCGTGTCGTCGTACGGCGCGGGTACGCAGTCCTCCGGCGTCGTGCGGATCCTGAAGGACCTCGACACCGACATCAAGGGCAAGCACGTCCTCATCGTCGAGGACATCATCGACTCCGGTCTGACGCTGTCCTGGCTGATCTCCAACCTCGGCTCGCGCGAGCCCGCCTCGCTCAAGGTGTGCACGCTGCTGCGCAAGCCGGAGGCCGCCAAGGTCGCGATCGACGTGGAGTGGGCCGGCTTCGACATCCCGAACGAGTTTGTCGTGGGCTACGGCCTCGACTACGCCGAGAAATACCGGAATCTGCCGTTCGTCGGTACGCTCGCGCCCCATGTCTACGGTGGCTGAGGCACTCTCGTAGACAGTGGCGAACCCCACGTACCACGAAGAAGACGGTCCGGGAACCCTTGCGGGTTCCGCGCCGTTGGAGCATGCGTAGACGGGTTTGTCAGCCGGACCGTGCGGCTTCGGGTGACAATGCTGGGGTACCGTCCGAAGAACAGTCTTATCAAACTCACTATGGCAGGAGGGACGGGGCGGCACCGCTCCGTATGGATGGACGTGAAGCGATACTTCCGTGGGCCGGTCATGTGGATCGTGCTGGCCGTCCTTGCCGTGGTCGTGTTGATGCAGGTCGTCGGCTCGTCCGGCGGCTACAAGACGGTGGACACCGGCCAGGTCGTCCAGGCGATCAGTGACAACAAGGTCCAGCAGGCCAAGCTCACCACCGGCGACGAGCAGATCATCAAGGTCGAGCTCAAGGACGGCCAAAAGGTCGAGGGCAGCTCGAAGATCCAGGCGAGCTACATCGGCGACCAGGGCGTCAACCTCGCCAACACACTGCAGACCAAGTACGAGGACAAGCAGATCACGGACGGCTACACGGTTTCGCCGTCCAAGCAGAACCCGTTCGTCGGCATCCTGCTCTCCCTGCTGCCGTTCGTCCTCATCGTGGTCGTCTTCCTGTTCCTGATGAACCAGATGCAGGGCGGCGGCTCCCGAGTCATGAACTTCGGGAAGTCCAAGGCCAAGCTCATCACCAAGGACACCCCGAAGACGACCTTCTCCGACGTCGCGGGCTCGGACGAGGCCGTCGAGGAGCTCCACGAGATCAAGGAGTTCCTCCAGGAGCCGGCCAAGTTCCAGGCCGTCGGGGCGAAGATCCCCAAGGGCGTACTGCTGTACGGGCCTCCCGGTACGGGTAAGACGCTGCTCGCGCGCGCCGTCGCGGGCGAGGCCGGCGTCCCCTTCTACTCGATCTCCGGTTCCGACTTCGTCGAGATGTTCGTCGGTGTCGGAGCCTCCCGGGTCCGTGACCTGTTCGAGCAGGCCAAGGCGAACGCCCCGGCGATCGTCTTCGTCGACGAGATCGACGCGGTGGGCCGTCACCGCGGTGCCGGTCTCGGCGGCGGTCACGACGAGCGCGAGCAGACGCTGAACCAGCTGCTCGTCGAGATGGACGGCTTCGATGTGAAGGGCGGTGTGATTCTCATCGCCGCCACGAACCGGCCCGACATCCTCGACCCGGCTCTCCTGCGCCCCGGCCGCTTCGACCGCCAGATCGCGGTCGACCGCCCGGACATGCAGGGCCGTCTGGAGATCCTCAAGGTTCACCAGAAGGGCAAGCCGGTCGCGCCGGACGTCGACCTGTCCGCAGTGGCGCGTCGTACGCCGGGCTTCACCGGCGCCGACCTGTCGAACGTGCTGAACGAGGCTGCACTGCTCACCGCGCGCAGCAACCAGAAGCTGATCGACAACCACATGCTGGACGAGGCGATCGACCGTGTGGTCGCGGGCCCGCAGAAGCGGACCCGGATCATGTCGGACAAGGAGAAGAAGATCACCGCGTACCACGAGGGCGGTCACGCCCTGGTCGCGGCGGCCTCACCGAACTCCGATCCGGTCCACAAGATCACGATCCTCTCCAGAGGCCGTGCGCTCGGCTACACGATGGTGCTCCCGGACGAGGACAAGTACTCGACCACGCGCAACGAGATGCTCGACCAGCTCGCGTACATGCTGGGCGGTCGCGCGGCCGAGGAGCTCGTCTTCCACGACCCGACCACGGGCGCGGCGAACGACATCGAGAAGGCCACGGCCACCGCGCGAGCGATGGTCACGCAGTACGGCATGACCGAGCGTCTCGGCGCGATCAAGTTCGGCGGCGACAACAGCGAGCCCTTCCTCGGACGTGAGATGGCTCACCAGCGCGACTACTCGGAAGAGGTCGCCGCGCTCGTCGACGAAGAGGTCAAGAAGCTCATCGAGACCGCGCACAACGAGGCCTGGGAGATCCTGGTCGAGAACCGCGACGTCCTCGACAACCTGGTGCTCAAGCTCCTGGAGAAGGAGACGCTGGGCAAGGAGGAGATCGCCGAGATCTTCGCCCCCATCGTCAAGCGCCCGGCCCGCCCCGCGTGGACCGGCTCCTCCAGGCGCACTCCGTCCACCCGCCCGCCGGTGCTCTCCCCCAAGGAGCTGTCGCTGACGAACGGGACGAACGGCGCGGCGCCGGCGATCACCGCGAAGGCGAACCCCGCCGCCGAGGCGGCGCTTCCGGTGGCCGAGCCGGCTCCGGAGGACCGTCCCGAGAGCTGACCCGCTCCGCCCCGGCCGCCTCAAACGGCCCGGAACGGATGCCGCGCCCCTTTAGGTCTAGCCTGGGGGGCGCGGCATTTTCGTATGCCCGTACATGAAGCGCGTGATCCGCACGCGTGGAAGGCACAGGAACGAGGCACCACATGATCGACCCCGTGAGGCTGGACGTCGAGGGCGAGATCGGCGAGTTCGACGAGAAGCGCGCTGAGAACGCCGTACGAGAGCTGCTGATCGCGGTCGGCGAGGATCCGGACCGGGAAGGGCTGCGGGAGACGCCGGGGCGGGTGGCCCGGGCGTATCGGGAGCTGCTGGCCGGGTTGTGGCAGGAGCCCGAGGATGTGCTGACGACGACGTTCGACCTGGGGCACGACGAGATGGTCCTGGTGAAGGACATCGAGATCGTGTCGCTGTGTGAGCATCATCTGCTGCCGTTTCACGGTGTGGCGCACGTGGGGTACATCCCGGCCGATACCGGGAAGATCACAGGACTGTCGAAGCTGGCGCGGCTCGTCGAGGTGTTCGCGCGGCGGCCGCAGGTGCAGGAACGACTCACCACGCAGATCGCCGACTCGCTGATGCGGATTCTCGAGGCGCGGGGGGCGATTGTCGTCATCGAGGCTGAGCACATGTGCATGTCGGTGCGCGGTATACGCAAGCCGGGGGCCAAGACGACGACATCCGCTGTGCGCGGGCAGTTGCGGGATGCCACGACGCGGGCTGAGGCGATGAGTCTCATCCTGGCTCGGTGAGCCTCCGCGTGGCGCTCCGCTTGGGGCGGGTTCCGTTTCGTCTGCCTGGTTGTTGTTCGTATGGGGCTGCGGGTTCGTTGTGGCTGGTCGCGCAGTTCCCCGCGCCCCTTACGGGGCGCTGGTCGCGCCCCGCGGCGGAGCCGCAAATTGATACAGCCCCGCGCCCCTTACGGGGGCGCGGCCCGCGCGGCCCTACGCCGCCGGGGCCGCGTTGCCGTTCGTTTCGTCGTCCTCCGGTAGTTTGCAGACCCGTTCCAGGAAGAAGGCCGCCGCTATGACGGCGATGCCTGCCAGGACTGAGAAGCCGGCGTAGATCGCCTGGTCGCGGCGGGCCGGGATGTCCAGGGACTCCAGGAGGAAGGCGCCGGCTCCGCCGTACATGCCGGCTACCAGGGCGGCTACCAGGGCGCTGGCCTGGCCGAATACCACCGCTCGGGCCGCCACCAGCGGGTCGACACCCGTGGCGCCGGGGCGGCGCTCACGCTGGGCCTTGAGGCGGGCCCTCAGGGAGAGCGCCGTGGCCAGGAGGACCACGGCGATCAGGGCCAGGACGATGGGGGCGGCGAGGGGGACCCGGGGCAGCGTGCCCACCGCGTTCCACAAGCGGGCGCCCGCCCAGGACAGCACGCCGGCGACCACGAACACGCCGACCAGCGTCCTGATGCGCAGCTCTTTCACGATGCCCCTTCGTCGCAGCCGGAGACGGTCCGGTAGATGATCCGGTAGACCTTAACGACTAGTCGGGCAGCTGTAGTTCCAGGTCGGCGCGGGGCGCGACACCTTCGCGGGGGACGGAGGCCAGAAGCCCTGCCACCGGCCCGACACCCGGGAGCTGGGCGTCCGGCTCCACGTCGTGCCAGGGGGCGAGGACGAAGGCACGCTCGTGCGCGCGGGGGTGGGGGAGGGTGAGGTCCGGGTCGTCGGAGACCATGTCGGCGTACGCGACGATGTCCACGTCGATCGTGCGGGGCCCCCAGCGCTCGTCCCGTACGCGGTGGAAGGCCTCCTCGACCGCGTGCGCCCGCTCCAGCAGGGAGCTCGGGGGGAGCGTCGTGCGCAGGACGACGACCGCGTTGAAGTACGTCGGCTGGCTGTCCGGCTCCACGCCCCAGGGCTGCGTCTCGTACACCGGAGAGACCGCCTTGACCCGTACGCCGGGTGTGTCCTCCAGGGCGTCGACGGCACCCTGGAGGGTCTCCAGGCGGTTGCCGAGGTTCGAGCCGAGGGAGAGCACGGCCCGTTTCGGGTTGTGCAGGGTCGTGTCGGCGGCGTCCACTCGTTCCACGACGGAGGCGGGCACCGGCTGTACGGTCGGGTCGCTCTGACCCTCGGTCAACGAGGCAGTCATACTCGGCTCCGGGTGATGGTGACGGTCACGTCGTCGAAGGGAACGGTGATCGGCGCGTCCGGTTTGTGGACGCAGACCTCGACCTCCTGGACCCCGTCGTGTTTCAGACACGTCTGGGCGATGCGCTCGGCGAGCGTTTCGATGAGATCCACGGGCTCGCCCTCGACGACGGCCACGACCTCCTGGGCCACTATGCCGTAGTGCACGGTCTTCGCCAGGTCGTCGTCGGCCGCGGCCGGCCGGGTGTCCAGGCCCAGCGAGAGGTCCACGATGAAGGTCTGGCCCTCTGCGCGTTCCTTGGGGAAGACACCGTGGTGCCCGCGGGCCTTCAGGCCGCGCAGCGCGACACGATCCACGCGAATCACTCCTGCAGTCGTCGGTAACGGCGGTCACCGCCACATGCGGTCGGCCCACCAGCCACAGTCGAATCTACCTGCGGACACTGACAACACCCGGTCACGATGGCTCGGCCCGGGCGCATGCCAGGAGGGTTCATCGGCTGTTCGTCTGGAGGGACCCGGCGGCTCACGGGCTGGTAGCCGCCCCTACCCAAGGCCCCGCGAACCCAACCACTACTTGCCTCCTACCCACTCAGGAGGGCGAGTCGTCGGTCTCTTCCTCGCCGGATTCGGCCAACACCGGGGAGGCGTGGTGTGACCACAGTTTCCAGCCCTCGGATGTGCGGCGGAACACATTCGTGGCGACCACCAGCTGGCCCACGAGCGGTCCCAGTTCGTCGCTGTCCTCCGGGGCCGGGCCGCCGCTGAGGATGTTCTCCGTGCAGGTCACCAGGGCGGTGTCGGAGATGACGGACACGTGCACGTCCGTCAGGAAGAACTGGATGTACTCGGTGTTCGCCATGATCAGCGCGTACGAGCGGAGTACCTCGCCGCGGCCGGTCAGTACGGGCCAGCCGGGGTGGACGCAGGAGACCTCGGTGCCCCGGTCGGTGCCTTCCTCGAGGTCTTCGGGGTCCGCGGGATCTGCGGTGTGCTCGGCTCCGTCGATGTCCATGGGTGCGAGCCAGAGCGTCGACAGCTCTTCGAAGTCGCCTCGTTCCATCGCCTCGTAGAAGGCGGTGTTGGCGCGGGCTACCTCTTCGACGTCGGTGCGGGGTGCGCTCACTGGGCTCCCTCTGCCGCCCGGGCGCCTTCCACGGCCCTGGCCACCCGGACCGCGTCGGCGGTGGCCCTCACCTCGTGGACGCGGACAGCCCATGCGCCCTGGTGGGCGGCGAGCGCGGAGACGGCGGCGGTGGCGGCATCGCGTTCCCTGGCGGGCGGCGGGGCGCCCTGCGACCCGGCCAGTACGCGGCCGAGGAACCGCTTGCGGGACGCGGCGACCAGTACGGGGTGGCCGAGGTCCAGGAGGCGGTCGAGGTGGGCGAGGAGGATCAGGTCGTGCTCGGCCTCCTTGGAGAAGCCGAGGCCCGGGTCGACGACGATGCGGTCCGCGGCGATACCTCCCTCGAGTACGGCCGCCACGCGCGCGTGGAGCTCGTCGACGACTTCGGAGACGACGTCCTCGTACCTCCCCTGGATGTTTCCGCCCTCCAGGAAGCCGCGCCAGTGCATGACCACGAAGGGGGCGTCGGCGTCCGCGACGACCCGGATCATCGCGGGGTCGGCGAGGCCGCCGCTGACGTCGTTGACGAGGGCGGCCCCGGCGGCGAGGGCGCGCTCGGCGACGGAGGCGCGCATGGTGTCGACGGAGATGGTGACGCCCTCGGAGGCGAGGCCCCGTACGACCGGGATGACGCGCTTGAGTTCCTCGGCCTCGTCGACGCGGGTGGCGCCGGGGCGGGTGGACTCGCCGCCCACGTCGACCAGGTCCGCGCCTTCCGCGACCAGGTCGAGGCCGTGCTTGACGGCTGCCGTCGTGTCGAACCAACGGCCGCCGTCCGAGAAGGAGTCGGGGGTGACGTTCACAACTCCCATGACGGCGCACCGGTCCCATGCCGGGAGCCCTGACACTTGGCCTCGCCCGCTGTTCTTGGTCATACGCCCAGCGTAGGCCTCCGGCGTCGGGCCGGTTCTCCTGCGGGGGCCGAGGGGCTTTCGGAGGCGACCCCCGTCGTGTGGTGGCCTGAGCGAGGTCCCGGGGCTTGGAGGGAGTGGGACCTCGCTCAGGCCTGCTCTATGCCGCCCCTACGCCGTGTTCCGGCAGGCGGGTTTCCGGCAGCTGGTGCGGGCACGGCGCCGGTGGGGTCGTCCTGCGGCGCAGGGCCCGCGGTAGGGGGACGTCCACGAAACCCTCCGCCCTCAGGGCCGCCAGGCCGAGGCGCGGCAGGTCGCGGGAGGAGCCGTAGACGACGAAGCGGGGCTCCCAGCGCGGGCGGAACTTCGCGTTGAACCTGTACAGCGACTCGATCTGGAACCAGCGAGAGAGGAACACCAGCACACCGCGCCAGGCGCGCAGGACCGGGCCCGCGCCGATCTTCTCGCCGCGGGCCAAGGTCGCGCGGAACATCGCGAAGTTGAGCGAGACCCGCTTCACGCCCAGGCGCGGCGCCGCCTGGAGCGCGGCCACGATGAGGAGCTCGTTCATGCCGGGATCGGCCGCGCGGTCGCGGCGCATCAGGTCCAGGGAGACGCCGTCGGTGCCCCAGGGGACGAAGTGGAGTACGGCCTTCAGATCGCCGTACGGCCCGGGTTCGGCGTCGACCTTGTGTGCCGTGGCGAGCAGACAGTCCCCGTCGGCCGGGTCGCCGATGCGGCCCAGTGCCATGGAGAAGCCGCGTTCGGTGTCCGTGCCGCGCCAGTCCTGGGCGGCATGGCGTATCCGGTCCAGTTCGCCCTCGCCCAGGTCACGAACGCGGCGTACCCGGGTCTCGTAACCGGCCCGCTCGATGCGGTTCACCATCTGGCGCACGTTTCGCATCGGGCGTCCGGCCAGGGAGAAATCCGCGACGTCCACCACCGCCTCGTCGCCCAGTTCGAGGGCGTCCAGGCCGGTTTCCCGCGTCCAGACCTCGCCGCCCGTCTCGGAGCAGCCAATGACGGCGGGTGTCCAGGAGTGGGTTTTCGCCACGTCCATGAAGCGCTCGATCGCACCGGGCCAGGCCTCGACGTCGCCGATCGGGTCGCCGCTGGCGAGCATCACCCCGGAGACGACGCGGTACGTCACCGCCGCCTTGCCGCTGGGCGAGAAGACGACCGCCTTGTCCCGGCGCAGCGCGAAGTGGCCGAGCGAGTCACGGCCACCGTGCTTCTCCAGGAGTGCTCGCAGCCGCGCCTCGTCGTCCTTCGTGAGCCGTGCGGCGGGGTGTTCGGGGCGCAGCGCCAGGTAGACGGTGGTGATGGCGGTCAGCAGGCCGAGCGCGCCGAGTGAGAAGGCCACCGTCCAGGACGTATCGCCCTGGTAGCCGACCGGCCCTGCGAAGCCGAACAGGCCGTACATCACGTGGGTGATGCGGTCTGCCAGGCTCGGATCGCCGACGAGCCGGTTCGAGTGGGCGCTGACGATGACCAGGCCGAGGAGGAGTGAGCCGGCGCCCATGAGAACGAAGTTGGTGAGCGCGCGCCAGCGGCTGCGGGGGTCGGGCAGCGCCGTGAACTCGCCGCGATGCCGCAGCAGGGGAGCCAGCAGCGCGAGTGAGACGAGGACGCCGATGAGGGAGTGCCGGTAGGCCAGCTGCGCGAGGGCGCCGGCCGGCAGCAGGAGCACGGCGGCCCGCCAGGCCCGGTGCTTACGGCGGCGCAGACCGTGGGCCAGGAGCAGCAGCAGAACGCCTACGCTGAGCGACAGGGCGGCGGCGAACGGGCCCAGCGCGCCCGGCAGTACCTCGGCGAGCGTGTGCACGCGGCTGTGCCGGAAGCGCGGGAAGACGCCCGCGGCGATGTCCAGGAACCCCACGAGGGTGCAGGCCCTGGCGACCAGGGCGGGTACGGACTCCGGGCGTGGACCACGCAGTACGCGCCGCAGTCGACCCGTCCGGTCCTGAGCCCTGGCCGGCATTTCCCCTTCAACCGTGACAGACATCGCAACCCGTACTTCTGCGAGAGAACTCGAAACCGGTGCCATTTACGGCATCCGGCGATATTGCGCCCTCTAGGACGGTGTCAGGAGGAGCCGGGTTCACTCGGTTCCGGAAAAGCGTGGCAAAAGTGTGTTTGCATACGCGGGCCTCTGTCGGTCCTCTGCGATGTGCCGCTGTCACTGGTGTGACAGTTTGGAGTGACCGCTGAGTGGTGAGGTGGTGTCAATCCTCGGGAGTGGCTGGGTTTTTACGGGGCGGGGCTCCAAGATTCGCCTACGCGCGGTAAGTTTCTGGCCATGCCACGTGGACGTCACCGTCATTCACCACCTCTGCACCGGCTGCTGCCACCCTCGGCGATCGCAGGCGTCTCGCTCGTCTGTGCCGCCGGGCCCTGGTTGTTCTCTGACGCGTGGGTGCTCCGCGGGCTGGCCGCGGGCGCCGCGGCGACGGCTGTCGTGGGCGCGGTCGTCATGCGCCACTGGGACGTGTCCGCGGGCAAACGCGTCGCGGACCTCACGCGCGCGCGTGCGAGCGACGAGTGGCGCCACGAGGAGCGGATCGCCGAGCTCGAGACCGACCTCGACGAGTCGCGCGAGCTGCGCACCAAGCTGGAGCACCGGCTCCGCGAGAAGCGGGCGGAGCTCCAGGGCCTGCGCAACGAACACGCCGCCCTGCTGCGGCGGTACGCCACGGCGGAGACTGAGCGGGCCAGTGTCCTGGAGAGCCGCCGACGTCTCGCCATAGAGGCGACGACTCCGGCTCGTGCCGCCCTGCCCGCGGCGGCTTCGGCGGACCCGGTGGCCGAGGCGACGGAGAAGCCCGCTCCGGCCGCCCGTGCCGCGGCTTCGGTGCTCTACGCGAAGGCCAACGCGGCGCTGGACCGGCTGGCGGAGGCGGCTGCCGCTCACGTGGACGTGGCCGAGGGCGCGCCTTGGGCGGACAAAGAGACGAAGGACGGTTCGGCGGAGGACGCTTCGGAAGAGGTCGCTTCGGAGGACACGAGCGGCACGAGCGGTTCGTCCGCGGTGGACGGCTCCACGGAGAGCGGTCCGGCGGGGGACGCGCCCGACGGCAGCGAGTCCCCGAAGAGGGACTCCCCGAATGACGGCTCCACGGAGAGCGGTCCGGCGCCGGACGCGTTCGACGAGCCCGAGCCGGGCCCGTCGCCGAAGGGCGGCCCCGCGAAGGGCGGTTCGGCCAAGGGCGCCCTCGCGAAGGCCGGTGCGCCGAAGGGTGCGCCTCCGGCGGGCGGTCCCGGCAAGGGCGGGCCCACGCCGGGCGGTTCGCCGAAGGGCGGCTCTCGCAAGAAGGCCCCCGCGACGGGCGAGGCCGGGACGGAGGGCGAGGCGGCGCAGGGGAAGCCCGAGGCGGTCGGAGGGCATGAGCGCACGGCCGCCGCGAACGCACCGACGCCTGCCGAGTCCCCCACCACCGCAGCCGCCCTGAAGCCCGCCCACAGGGCCGGGCTTCCCTCGGGGCACTTCACTGTGCCCAAGGCCGTGGCGGTGGTTCCGACTTCTCCCGCACGGCGGCCTTCCGTAGAGGGCGGGTTCGACTTCTTCGGTACGCAGCCGGAGGCGTCCCAGGCTGCCCTGGAGGCCGTGCAGAACGAGGACCTGGCCGACGTGGTGGGCCAGGAGGCGCTCGCTCTCCACAAGGCCGAGTCCGAGGCGCAGTTCAAGCCCGCGGACGAGGAGTCCCGCGGCGTCGGCCAGCAGGTCATCGACCTGACCGCGCACGACGAGACGGAGCAGATCGACGTGGCGGAACTGCGGAGTGCGGTTTCCTGAACCTCAGGAGCGCGGTTTCCTGAGGTTCATCGGCAACAGGTCATGAGGGCAGTGGCAGCGCGACGCGCCACTGCCCTCAGCCGTTCACCGCTCAGGCTCCGGCCATCCACCGATCCGGCCGGGCCTCCCGCCGCCCCGTCCGCGACCGGTCCGCCTGCGCGTACAGCAACTCCGCCGCCTCCGAGGCGTTCCGCAGCCGAGCCGTCACCGTCTTGTTGGCGCCCGTGTCGATGTGCACATCGGCCAGCCCCTTGACGCGCATCCACGGCCCTTGCTCCATGCGTACGCTCTGGACCTTGCCGTGCGGCACGAGCGCGAGGCTGCGGCGCAGCAGCCCGTGCCGGGACGCGAAGACGGCGTCGGTGACGGCAAGCCCGTAACCCCGCCACCACAACGGCATGCACCAGCCCGCCCGGCGCGGCGGTCGTGACAGCGCACCCGGCACCGTCACGCCCGGCAGCACCCGCGCGATCACCGACTCGGCGACCTCGCGCGGAGCGACCGGTACAAGCACGGAGTTGGACGAGCCCGCCACGTCCAGCTCGACCCGGACCCAGCCGCGCCGCCGCCACAGCAGCGGTTCGACGATGCGGACGGTCTGTACGCGGCCGGGCGGCACCGTCTCGTGCGTACGGTCGAGCAGTCCGTGGTCGATCCGGAGCCCGTCCGGGGAATCGCCCACCGTCCAGTCGTACTCGCCGACGAAGCGCCCCACACTGCTCGCGCCCGCCGCGCCGAGCAGCGGCAGCGCGACCGCGAGCACCGTCCACACGCTGTGCGAGGCCCACCACACCAGCGGCGGTACGACCAGCGCGCCGGCCAGCGATCCCCAGGTGGCGCCCGTCAGCACCAGGGACACGGCGAGGACCCTGGCCGGTACGTGCAGCAACTGCCGGACCGGCGCCTCGCCCACCTCGTGCGCCGTCTCGGGCGCGAAACCGGCGGCGCGGGCGAGCAGCTCGGCCCGCAGCACACGGGCCTCGTCCTCGCCCAGGAAGGCAAGTTCGTCCTTTTTGTCGGCCCCTATGACGTCGAGTTTGAGTTTGGAGACGCCCGCGACGCGGGCCAGCAGCGGCTGGGTGACATCGACGGCCTGGAGCCGGTCCAGCCGGATGTGCGCGGTGCGCCGGAACAACAGGCCCGTACGGATGCGCAGTTCGGTGTCGGTCACCGCGAAGTGGGTGAACCACCAGGTCAGAAAGCCGTACAGGGCAGCGGCCGGAATGACCACGGCGATCGCGATCAGCAGGGTGGAGGTCGTCAGCCGGGTCAGCTGCCGCTGCGTCTGGTCGGGGTCGTGCACCGCCCAGCCGGCGATCACGGCGATCGGCGCCCAGGCGCGGCGCAGCGGCGTCACGGGATGCAGCCGCCGCTCCGTCACGGGCTTGTTCTGGCGTACGCCGCGCTCGACGTCGGAAGTCGTCACAGCCCCGCCGATCTGGCCTCGCCCAGCTCCGTGAGCCGGTCCCGCAGCCGTTCCGCCTCCGCCGGGTCGAGGCCCGGAATGCGGGCGTCCGTCGCCGCGGCGGCCGTGTGCAGCTGCACGCTCGCCAGCCCGAAGTGCCGCTCGACGGGACCCGAGGTCACCTCGACCAGCTGCATGCGCCCGTACGGCACGACCGTCTCCTCACGCCACAGCACACCCCGGCTGATCAGCAGGTCGTCCGCGCGCTCGGCGTACCGCCAGGACCGCCAGTTGCGGCCCAGCATCGACCAGCCCCACAGCAGCAGTGCCAGCGGCAGCAAGGCGAAGGCCGCCCAGCCGGGCCCGGCGAGCAGACCGAGCGGCAGCCCCGTACCGAGCGTCAGCGGCACCAGCCAGACCACGAGCAGCAGCCGGCGCATCCGCAGCAGTCCCGGCGGCAGGCCGGTCCACACCGGCTCCGGCTCGGACTCGGTGCTCCCGGTGGTGCCCATGGTCCCCCTGCTCCCCGTCTCCATGCCGCAAGAGTACGTACGAGACACTGTTCCCATGACTCCCACGACGGAGACCACGGTCGGCATCGGCGGCGCCGCGGAGAGCACCGACATGGTGCTCAACATCGGGCCCCAGCACCCGTCCACCCACGGTGTACTGCGCCTTCGGCTCGTGCTGGACGGCGAGCGGATCCAGCACGCGGAGCCGGTCATCGGCTACATGCACCGTGGCGCGGAAAAGCTCTTCGAAGCGCGCGACTACCGCCAGATCATCATGCTCGCCAACCGCCACGACTGGCTCTCCGCCTTCTCGAACGAGCTGGGTGTCGTCCTCGCCGTGGAACGCATGCTCGGCATGGAGGTCCCGGCCCGTGCGGTGTGGATGCGGACGCTCCTCGCGGAGCTGAACCGCGTCCTGAACCATCTGATGTTTCTGGGGTCGTACCCGCTTGAGCTGGGCGGAATCACGCCGGTCTTCTACTCCTTCCGGGAGCGCGAGGAGCTCCAGGCCGTCATGGAGGAGATCTCCGGCGGGCGCATGCATTTCATGTTCAACCGCGTCGGCGGCCTCAAGGAGGACCTCCCCGCCGGATGGGCTTCACGCGCGCGTGCGACCGTCGCGGACGTCCGTTCGCGCATGGACGTGTACGACAACCTGGTACTCGGCAACGAGATCTTCCGCGGGCGTACGCGCGACGTGGGCCGGATGTCCCCGGAGACGGTGCACGCCTACGGAGTGAGCGGTCCGATCGCCCGCGCCAGCGGAGTCGACTTCGATCTGCGCCGCGACGAGCCGTATCTGGCGTACGGGGAACTGGGCGACGTCCTGAAGGTCGTCACGCGCCAGGAGGGCGACTGCCTGGCCCGCTTCGAGGTCCTCCTGGAGCAGACGCACAACTCGCTGGACCTCGCCGACGCCTGCCTGGACCGGCTCGCGCAGCTGCCGCCCGGCCCGGTCAACCAGCGGCTCCCGAAGGTGCTCAAGGCCCCGGAGGGCCACACGTACGCCTGGACCGAGAACCCGCTCGGCATCAACGGCTACTACCTCGTCAGCAAGGGCGACAAGACCCCGTACCGGCTGAAGCTGCGCTCGGCCTCGTACAACAACATCCAGGCGTTGGTGGAGCTGCTGCCGGGGACGCTGGTCGCCGACATGGTGGCGATCCTGGGATCACTGTTCTTCGTGGTCGGGGACATCGACAAGTAGGGCTGTCCGCGCTCCCCGTGCTCTTCATGGACGGCTGTTTTCGCCGGGCAGGGGGTCGGGCAGCGGGTTCGGAATTCCAACCGGCTGGACGAGCCAGCCGAAGTCGCCGAGCCCGCCGGGAGCGGTGAGTTCGGTGCCCTCAGCGGCGCCGGCGAGGGCCCGTACGTACGCCGTCGGATCCGTGGAGGCCAGCGACAGCGGCGGCCGGCCGCCGCTCACGCCCAGGGCGTGCAGGGCGTCCCGCTGGGTCAGCAGCCGCGCTCCGGGCAGCGCGCACGCGTCCAGGGCCACATGCGCGGTGATGTCGCAGGACCCGTCCGGTACGGGCGCCGTCTCGCGGCCCTCGCGGAAGCCGGTGAGCGTCCCGAAGGGAGGACGTGCGTCCGCGCGGTGGGCGTAGTCGACGGCGACGGCGAGACCCCGGTCGAGCGTGGCCACGGCGGATGCCCAAGCGGCGTCCCTGGGGAGGCCGATTTCGGCACGCAGCCCTTCGGGATGCTGGTTTTCAGGGGTACGAAGCTCTTCGGGAAGCCGATGACCAGGTAGTGGCCACCAGCGAGCCAGCCACTCCGCTTCAGCTCCGGAGACCGGCTCCCCGAGGGATTCCGTGCCGTCCTCCCGTACGAGGACCATCCGTGGCACCCCGTCGGCGTCAACCTCCGCCACGTCCAGGGGCACGTTGTCCAGCCACTCGTTCGCGAACAGCAGCCCCGTGACCCCCGCCGGCGGCTCCGCGAGCCACTCGATCCGGTGGTCGACAGCGGCGGGCCGGTCGGCGCGTTCGACGGCATACCCGCGCGCGCGGGAGCCCACTTCGGCGGGAAGGGCCTTCAGGACGCCGGTGACCAGCTCGCCGCGGCCCGCGCCCATGTCGACGAAGGCGAGTTCGGCGGGCCGGCCGAGCGCCTCGTCGACCCGGCACAGAAGCCCGGCCACAGCACCCGCGAACAGCGGCGACGCGTGCACCGAGGTCCGGAAGTGACCCGCGGGCCCCTCAGGCCGGCGATAGAACCCGCGAGGCCCGTACAGCGCCTCCTCGGCGGCCTGCCGCCACCCGCGCCGGCCCCCCGCCGCCTCGTGTGCGTCTTGTCTCACGGCTTGTCCCACGGCCTCAGGCTAAGCGCCGGGAATCAGCAGGTCTCCACCTTGGGGAGTACGTCCGCTGGTCGCGGATCGGCCCTCCGGTTGACCCCTGCACACTGCACCCTTCCCTACGCTGGGTTACGTGCAGCGCCTCTATGACTTCTTCCGCAGGCACCCGACGTGGGTCGACAGCTTCTGGGCCGTCCTCCTGTTCGGGATTTCCGTGCTGGGCGGATCGATCACGGAGGAGGCCCAGGGGGCCGATCTCCCGGCCGTCTCGGTTCCGATCATGCTTCTGCTGTCCCTGGTGGTCGCCCTGCGCCGCCGTATGCCGGAGAAGATGCTGATCCTGGCGCTGCTGCTCGGCCTGGTACAGCTGATCGCGGACGTCGGGACGCTGCCCGCCGACTTCGCCTTCTTGGTGATCATCTATACGGTCGCGGCGGACGGCGCCCGCTGGGCCTCCCGGCTGGCGCTGACCGCCGGCCTGTGCGCCGCTCCCGTGGCACAGCTGCGCTGGCCTGCCGACCAGGGCGTCGGGAGCGGCATCGCCATAGTGATCTTCCAGATCGTTCCCTTCGCACTCGCCTGGGTCCTCGGCGACTCGGTCCGCACCCGCCGCGCCTACCTCTCGCAGCTGGAGGAGCGCGCCGCCCGGCTGGAGAAGGAGCGCGAGGCCCAGTCCAAGGTGGCGGTCGCCGCCGAGCGGGCCCGGATCGCCCGCGAGCTGCACGACGTGGTCGCGCACAACGTGTCGGTGATGGTGGTGCAGGCGGACGGTGCCGCTTACGTCCTGGACACCGCCCCCGACCAGGCCAAGAAGGCCCTGGAGACCATCTCCGGAACAGGCCGTCAGGCCCTCGCCGAGATGCGCCGCCTGCTCGGCGTGCTGCGCACCGGCGAGCACCAGGAGAGCGGCGAGTACGTCCCGCAGCCCGACGTCGACCAGCTCGACGACCTCATCGAGGAGGTCCGCACGGCCGGCCTCCCCGTCGACTACAAGATCGAGGGCACCCCGCGACCGCTGCCGAGCGGTGTCGAGCTCACCGCGTACCGCATCGTGCAGGAGGCGCTGACCAACACGCGCAAGCACGGGGGGCCGAACGCGGGCGCGAGCGTGCGCCTGGTCTACTTCGACGACGGCCTCGGGCTGCTCGTCGAGGACGACGGGAAGGGCGCCCCGCACGAGTTGTACGAGGACGGCGGCGTCGACGGACGGGGACACGGTCTGATCGGTATGCGGGAGCGCGTCGGAATGGTCGGCGGCACCCTTGACGCGGGACCGCGCCCGGGCGGCGGCTTCCGGATCAGTGCCCTGCTCCCGCTCAAGCCCGCCAACTGACACGTGCACGCGACACCCACCGACCGCCCGCGAACCGACCGCCCACGCACCACTCGCCCACGAACCACCCGCACACGCACCGCCCGTCCATGAATCGACCGGAGGACCCAGGAATGCCGATCCGCGTGATGCTCGTCGACGATCAGGTGCTGTTGCGCACCGGGTTCCGGATGGTGCTCGCCGCCCAGCCGGACATGGAGGTCGTCGCGGAGGCCGGCGACGGTGTCGAGGCCCTCCAGGAGCTGCGCTCGACCGCCGTCGACGTGGTCCTGATGGACGTACGCATGCCGAAGCTGGACGGCGTCGAGACGACCCGCCGCATCTGCTCGGAGCCGGACTCGCCGAAGGTACTGATTCTGACCACCTTCGACCTCGACGAGTACGCCTTCTCCGGGCTGAAGGCGGGCGCCTCCGGCTTCATGCTCAAGGACGTGCCGCCCGGCGAACTCCTCACCGCCATCCGCTCCGTGCACAGCGGTGACGCGGTGGTCGCGCCCTCCACGACCCGCCGTCTCCTCGACCGGTTCGCGCCGATGCTGCCGAGCGGCGGCAAGGAGCCCCAGCACAAGGAGCTGGAGCGGCTGACCGACCGCGAGCGCGAGGTGATGATCCTGGTCGCGCAGGGTCTGTCGAACGGCGAGATCGCGGCACGTCTCGTCCTCTCGGAGGCGACGGTAAAAACGCACGTGGGGCGCATCCTCACCAAGCTGGGGCTGCGGGACCGGGTACAGGTCGTGGTTCTGGCGTACGAGACGGGTCTGGTACGGGCGGGCGGACAGGGCTGAGCGGGCCTTGGCAGGGGCGCTGCGTGAACGTGACCGGGGCGTAACCCTCGGCCACTAGGGTCTCTGCGCATGCTCCTGTGGATCAACGGGCCCTTCGGGGGCGGCAAGACACAGACCGCGCACGAGATACAGCGGCGCCTGCCTGGCAGCGTCATCTGCGATCCGGAGCATGTCGGCTTCGGACTGCGGCGCGCACTGCCGCCCGAACTGCGCGGAAACTTCCAGGACTTGGTGTCCTGGCGGCAGGGCGTCGTCGAGGTGCTCGACCTCGCCCTCACCAAGCACGACGGCGTGGTGATCGCCCCCATGACCGTCACGGACTTCGGCTATTTCGACGAGACCGTCGGACGACTGCGCGAAAAGGGCCACGACGTACGGCACTTCTCCCTCCTCGCCCAGCGCGAGACCGTCCTGAAGCGGCTGCACGAGCGCGGATTCGGCCACCTCCTCCAGTACGTCGCCGGCAAGGACGCCGGCTTGCGCAGGGAGAGTTGGGCGGTGGAGCAGCTCGACCACTGCCTGGAGAGGCTGCGCGAGCCGGAGTTCGCCGAGCACCTGTGGACGGACGACACCACGGTTCCCAAGACCGCCGACCGGATCGCCGTACTGGCCGGGCTGACGCTCAAACCGAACAAGGAGGGAGCGTTGCGGACCCGGCTGCGACAGATACGGGTCGGGGTCAAGCACATCCGGTTCGACTGACAGGCGCCGCTCCGGCTGTTCAGGGCGCCGAGCCGGGCAGCCGCGCCGTGAAGTCGGCTACGGCTGTCCTGACGTCCTCCGCGGTCAACTCCAGGCCCGCCTCGGCCACCGTCACCTCCGTGACCGACAGCCCCGGCAGCCTGTCCGGGAACCAGCGATGGAACAGTGCCGTCTTGGTCTCCTCGGCCTGCCGTACGGCCGCCTCATTGAGCTCCTCGTGGTCGTACGGCAGCCACACCCGGAACTCATGCGTGTGCGGCTCCTCGGGGTGGACGCGGCTCCAGGGGACGCCCGCCGCCGTGAAGCCCTCGCGCAGCGCCGCGGCGACCACGCGCGCGTGGGCCACGTATTCCGGCAGGCGGGGCAGCACCTGGTCGAGGCCGATCAGCGCCGACAGGGCTGTCGGGAACTGCTGGAAGACCTGGCCGCCGTACCGGTGCCGCCAGGCCTTCGCCTCGTCGAGGAGGGTTCGCGGGCCCGCGAGCACCGCGCCGCCGAGCCCTCCCAGGGACTTGTAGAACGACACGTACAGGCTGTCCGCGAGGCCTGCGATCTCCTCCAGGGGGCGCCCGAAGTGCGGGGTGCACTCCCACAGACGCGCCCCGTCGAAGTGGACCACCGCGTCGCGTTCCCGTGCGGCGTCCACCACCTTGGAGAGCTCCTCCCAGGAGGGCAGCTCGAAACCGGCGTCCCGGAGAGGCAGTTCGAGCATCAGGGTCCCGAAGGGCTCCTCGAAGTTCCGTACCTCCTCGGCGGTCGGCAGCCGGGGCTGGTAGGTCGGATGGACGGTCCGCAAACCGCTCACTACGGAGAGGGCGTCGCGCTCGTGCACCTCGGGGTGGGCGAGCGGATGCAGGGCCACGGCGGGGTTGCCGGTACGGCCCGCCCAGCAGCGCAGGGCCACCTGCTGAGCCATGGTGCCCGAGGGGAAGAAGGCGGCGGCCTCCTTGCCGAGGAGGCCCGCGACCCGCTCCTCCACGGTCTCGACGATCCGGTCGCCGTACATGTCCACCGGCTGGTCCAGGTCGTACACCTGGGCCGCCATGTCCGTCAGCCGCGCCAGTCGCTCGCCGACCGTGGAGTGGAGACCGGGTCGCCACAATGCCCGTTCGGCTCCTCGCACGGCAGCCCAGCGCCGCGCCCGCTTCTGTTCCTCTGACTGTTCGCCGCCCTGCTCAGCCGACTGATCCTTGTCCTGCTGCGCCGAATCACTCATCCCTGGATCATGCCGTGCCCGGCGGCGGCCGGGCATGCGAATTTTCCCCAATTTCCCACAGCCTGTGGACAACAAAACGGGCCCGGAACGGATCGCGTTAACATGACGAGAAATCGTCCGGTACCCCGAGCGGACTGGAACGGAAGGCCGCCGTCGAGTGAGTACAGTCCCACAACCAGAACCCAAAGATCGCCCCGCGCGGCTCACCGTCGGCGTCGTCGGTGCCGGCCGCGTGGGGCCCGCTCTTGCCGCGTCGTTGCAGCTCGCCGGGCATCGGCCGGTGGCCGTCTCCGGGGTCTCCGACGCCTCCGTACGGCGCGCGGCGCAGCTGCTGCCCGACGTACCGCTGGTGACGCCCGCGCAGGTCATGGAGCGGGCCGAGCTCGTGCTCCTGACGGTCCCGGACGACGCCCTGCCTGGGCTGGTGGAGGGGCTCGCGGAGACGGGGGCGGTGCGGCCGGGGCAGCTGCTCGTGCACACCTCCGGGCGGTACGGCGCGAAGGTCCTGGATCCCGCGCTGCGGTCCGGTGCGCTGCCGCTGGCGCTGCACCCAGCGATGACGTTCACCGGCACTCCTGTGGACGTACAGCGGCTCGCCGGGTGCTCCTTCGGGGTCACCGCACCCGAGGAGCTGCGGCTGGCCGCCGAGGCGCTGGTCATCGAGATGGGCGGCGAGCCCGAGTGGATCGCCGAGGAGGCCCGGCCGCTGTACCACGCGGCCCTCGCGCTCGGTGCCAACCACCTGGTGACCCTGGTCGCCGAGTCCATGGAGCTGCTGCGTACGGCGGGCGTGGTGGCCCCCGACCGGATGCTGGGCCCGCTGCTCGGTGCCGCCCTGGACAACGCCCTCAGGTCGGGCGACGCGGCCCTCACGGGACCCGTCGCGCGCGGTGACGCGGGCACGGTCGCCGCGCACGTCACGGAGTTGCGCAAGCACGCCCCGGAGACCGTTCCCGGCTATCTGGCGATGGCCCGCGCGACCGCCGACCGGGCCCTCGCCCACGGACTTCTCAAGCCGGAGCTCGCAGAGGACCTTCTCGGGGTACTGGCAGACGGAGTACCGGCAGACGGGACCGACGGCACCGACGGCACCGAGGGGGACGCCCGATGACCACCGCCCTGCTGCGCACCGCCGACGAGCTCCACGCGCGCGTGCGCACCGGCCGTCGTGCCGTCGTGATGACGATGGGCGCCCTGCACGAGGGCCACGCCACCCTGATCCGCACCGCTCGCGGGGTCGCGGGCGGCGACGGAGAGGTCGTGGTCACTGTCTTCGTGAACCCCCTCCAGTTCGGCGCGGGCGAGGACCTCGACCGCTATCCGCGCACCCTGGACGCCGACGTGAAGATCGCTGAACAGGCGGGCGCGGACGTCGTGTTGGCCCCCTTCGTGGACGAGGTCTACCCGGGCGGCGAACCCCAGGTCCGCATCAGCGCGGGGCCCATGGGCGAGCGCCTGGAGGGCGCCTCGCGGCCCGGGCACTTCGACGGCATGCTCACCGTCGTCGCCAAGCTGCTGCACCTGACCCGGCCCGATGTGGCGCTGTACGGGCAGAAGGACGCCCAGCAGCTCGCCCTGATCCGCCGCATGGTGCGCGATCTGAACTTCGGGGTGGAGATCGTCGCAGTGCCGACGGTGCGCGAGGAGGACGGCCTCGCCCTGTCCAGCCGCAACCGCTACCTCTCGGCCGCGGAGCGCCGCACCGCGCTCGCCCTCTCCCAGGCTCTGTTCGCGGGCAGTGACCGGCACGCCGCGCAGGAGGCCCTGCGCGCGCGTGCCCGCGAAGTGCCCACCACGCGCGCGCGTGCCGAGGCGCTCAGCGCGCTCGGCGAGTCCCGCGCCGCGGCGGACGCGCACGCCGTCGCCAAAGCGGTGCCCGGCGGCCCCGCCGCGGTCCGCGCAGCCGCCCGCCTCGTCCTCGACGACGCCGCCCGTATGCAACCCCCGCTCGCCCTGGACTACTTGGCGCTGGTCGATCCGTCCGACTTCACCGAGATCCCGGACGACTACACCGGCGAGGCGGTCCTCGCCGTCGCCGCCCGGGTCGGGACGACCCGGCTGATCGACAACATTCCGCTGACCTTCGGAGCCGCCTCGTGACCAGCACAGGCATACGCCCGCCCGTCACCCACCACCACCCTCAGCCGAGAGCGCTTCGCGCTCGCCTCCCTCGTCTGGCCGCCCCCGCCCCCGGCTGGTTCATCGCCGCCGACGTCGTGGTCGTCGGCTCCGGAGTCGCCGGACTCACCGCGGCCCTGCGCTGCGACGCCGCCGGGCTGCGGACCGTCGTCGTCACCAAGGCCATGCTCGACGACGGCTCCACGCGCTGGGCGCAGGGCGGCATCGCGGCGGCCCTCGGTGAGGGCGACACCCCGGAGCAGCACCTCGACGACACGCTGGTGGCGGGCGCGGGCCTGTGCGACGAGCAGGCGGTGCGCCTCCTCGTCACCGAGGGCCCCGACGCCGTACGCCGCCTCATCGCGACCGGCGCCCACTTCGACGAGTCCGAGCAGGGCGACCTGGAGCTCACTCGCGAGGGCGGCCACCACCGCCGCCGTATCGCGCACGCGGGCGGCGACGCGACGGGCGCCGAGATCTCCCGGGCCCTTGTCGAGGCGGTACGCGCGCGTGGACTGCGTACGATCGAGAACGCCCTGGTCCTGGACGTGCTGACGGACGCCGACGGCCGCACCGCGGGCGTCACGCTGCATGTCATGGGAGAGGGCCAGCACGACGGCGTGGGAGCCGTTCACGCGCCCGCCGTGGTCCTCGCCACCGGCGGCATGGGCCAGGTCTTCTCGGCGACCACCAACCCGTCCGTGTCCACCGGGGACGGCGTCGCGCTCGCCCTGCGCGCCGGAGCCGAGGTCAGTGACCTGGAGTTCGTGCAGTTCCACCCGACCGTGCTCTTCCTCGGCCCGGATGCCGAGGGCCAGCAGCCGCTGGTCTCCGAGGCGGTTCGCGGCGAGGGCGCCCACCTCGTCGACGCGGACGGCGTTCGCTTCATGCAGGGTCAGCACGAACTGGCCGAGCTGGCGCCCCGCGACATCGTCGCCAAGGGCATCATGCGGCGCATGCAGGAGCAGGACGCCGAGCACATGTACCTGGACGCCCGGCACTTCGGCGCCGACATGTGGGAGCACCGCTTCCCCACGATCCTCGCCGCCTGCCGCGCCCATGGCATCGACCCGGTCACCGAGCCCGTCCCGGTCGCCCCGGCCGCCCACTACGCCTCCGGAGGCGTCCGCACGGACTCCCAGGGCCGTACGACCGTCCCCGGCCTGTACGCGTGCGGGGAGGTCGCCTGCACCGGTGTGCACGGCGCCAACCGGCTCGCCTCCAACTCCCTCCTGGAAGGCCTCGTCTACGCCGAGCGCATCGCGGCCGACATCGCCACGCGCCGCGAGGAAAACCGCCTCTACGCGCGCGTGCCCGCGCCCGTCGCCTACCCGGAACAGCCCGTCCACCCGCTCCTCGACCCCGAGGCGCGGTTCGCGATCCAGCGGGTCATGAGCGACGGAGCCGGTGTGCTGCGGTCCGCGGAGTCCCTGGAGCGGGCGGCCGACCGCCTCGAGCGACTGCACTCCGACGCCCGCGACGCGCTCGCCGAGAACGGCAAGACGGCCGAGCCCGGCGTCGACACCTGGGAGGCCACCAACCTCCTGTGCGTGGCCCGCGTCCTGGTCGCCGCCGCCCGTCTGCGCGAGGAGACCCGCGGCTGCCACTGGCGCGAGGACCACGCCGACCGCGACGACACCGACTGGTCCCGCCACATCGTCGTACGGCTGAATCCGGACCGAACCCTCGCCGTACACACCACCGACACACCAGACTTCCCCTCGACCCTCCCCCAGGATCTCGACTCCGCTCGACTTGGGGGGACCCCCATGCCGCGCCCGGCACCCCGTCCCCAGGAGCAGTGACAGCAGTGAGCAGCACCCCCGACCTTCCCCTCCTCTCCAGCGGTGGCTGCGGCGACGGCTGCGGCTGCGGTGCCGCAGGTGCCGAAGAGGACTACGACCTCGACCCCATGGAGTGCGGCCTCGATCCGGCCCTAGCGGCCCTCCTTGCCGACGCCGGGCTCGACCCCGTCGAGGTGGAGGACATCGCGCACCTGGCCGTCGAGGAGGACCTCGACCACGGCGTTGACGTCACCACGGTCGCGACCATCCCCGAAGAGGCCGTCGCCACCGCCGACTTCACCGCCCGTGAGGCGGGCGTGGTGGCGGGCTTGAGGATCGCCGAGGCGGTCGTCTCGGTGGTCTGCACGGACGAGTTCGAGGTCGAGCGTCACGTCGACGACGGCGACCGTGTGGTGGCAGGCCAGAAGCTCCTGAGCATCACCAGCCGCACCCGCGACCTCCTGACGGCCGAACGCAGCGCCCTGAACCTCCTGTGCCGCCTCTCAGGCATCGCGACCGCCACGCGCGCGTGGGCGGACGTTCTCGAGGGCACCAAGGCCCGCGTACGCGACACCCGCAAGACGACGCCCGGACTGCGCTCCATGGAGAAGTTCGCGGTGCGCTGCGGCGGCGGCGTCAACCACCGCATGTCTCTCTCGGACGCCGCCCTGGTCAAGGACAACCACGTGGTCGCCGCGGGCGGCGTCGCCCAGGCCTTCAAGGCCGTACGGGAGGCCTTCCCGGACGTACCGATCGAGGTCGAGGTCGACACCCTGAACCAGCTCCGAGAGGTCGTGGACGCGGGCGCCGACCTGATCCTCCTGGACAACTTCACGCCCGGCGAGTGCGAGGAGGCCGTCGCCCTCGTCGACGGCCGCGCGTTCCTGGAAGCCTCGGGCCGCCTCAGCCTGGACAACGCGGCGGCGTACGCCCGCACCGGCGTGGACTACCTCGCCGTGGGCGCCCTCACCCACTCCTCGCCGATCCTGGACATCGGCCTCGACCTGCGAGCGGCGGAGTAGGTACGGGTCATGCTGCTGACCATCGACGTGGGCAATACCCACACCGTCCTCGGCCTCTTCGACGGCGAGGACATCGTCGAGCACTGGCGCATCTCGACGGACGCGCGCCGCACGGCCGACGAGCTGGCGGTGCTGTTGCAGGGCCTCATGGGCATGCACCCGCTGCTCGGCGACGAACTGGGCGACGGCATCGACGGCATCGCCATCTGCGCCACCGTCCCCTCCGTCCTGCACGAGCTGCGCGAGGTGACCCGCCGCTACTACGGCGACGTCCCCGCAATCCTCGTCGAGCCCGGCGTCAAGACCGGCGTGCCGATCCTGATGGACAACCCCAAGGAGGTCGGCGCGGACCGCATCATCAACGCGGTCGCCGCCGTCGAGCTCTACGGCGGGCCGGCGATCGTCGTCGACTTCGGTACGGCGACGACGTTCGACGCGGTGAGTGCGCGCGGGGAGTACGTGGGCGGGGTCATCGCCCCCGGTATCGAGATCTCGGTCGAGGCGCTCGGGGTGCGGGGCGCCCAGCTGCGCAAGATCGAGGTGGCGCGGCCGCGGAGTGTGATCGGCAAGAACACGGTCGAGGCGATGCAGTCGGGCATCATCTACGGTTTTGCCGGCCAGGTGGACGGGGTCGTGAGCCGGGTGGCTCGTGAGCTGGCTGATGACCCGGACGATGTCACGGTCATCGCGACGGGTGGGCTTGCGCCGATGGTTCTGGGTGAGTCCTCGGTGATCGATGAGCATGAGCCGTGGCTTACGTTGATCGGGCTTCGCTTGGTGTACGAGCGGAACGTCTCGCGTACGTGATGCCTCCGGCGCTTGGGCCGGTTTTGAAGCTGCGGGTTCGTTGTGGTTGCTCGCGCCCCGCGGCGGAGCCGCTGATGTCACAGCCCCGCGCCCCTTGGGTGCGTGGTGGGTGCGGGGCCGCGGGGTGCGTCAGCCCGTCGCAGGCCGGGCATGCGACCCGGTGTCGGTACACGGTGCGGGTGACCTGAGACAGAACCTGAGCGACGGGCATACGACGCACCGGCCCACGTCCCCTCCCGCCGGTGGGAAGCTGCGGGCAGCCGGGGCTACGGGTTGCCGGGCGCGGGGTTGCCCAGGGCGCGGGGTTGCCCGGGGCGCGGGGAGTCGCAGGCTTTTGCGATTCAGGGGCGCGGGGCTGTGTCGATTTGCGGCTCCGCCGCGTGGGCGCGACCAGCCACGACGGACTGGCAGCCGCGCCACGACTGTCACCTCCACCCCCTGGCGGGGGCCTGGGGGCGCAGCCCCAGTTTCGGGAAGGGGCGGGGCTGGGGAAAGGAAGCCCTCAACGAACCCACGCGCTCAATCACCCAACGCGTTGCGTTCCGTGAAGGTTGTCTGATTAGTGCGTATCGTCGCCTCATGCATACGCCATACGCCCCCGCGCGTGCCGCCGCCGAGGACCCCGACAAGAAGCCGGCGAAAAAGCCCGCCTCTCAGCCGCCGCCAAAGCCGAAGGCCGAGCCGCAGCGCAGCCCAAAGCCCGCTCAGCCGCACCGGCCCATCCCCACCCCCGGCGAGGTCTTCCCGCCCCGGCGCAAGCCGCCCACGCCCCCCGGCAAGCCCCCGCAGTAGCTCGCCCCCATGCCCTGGCTACTCTGAAAGGCATGGACTACGTCTCCGCGCTCGTACCCCCGGTAGTGATGGCTGTGTTCTTCACCGGTCTGATCGTGACGATCGTGAAGACGCAGGGCGGCGCCAACAAGGCCAAGGAGGACGCGGTCGTCGACGCCGCCCTCGCGCGTGCCGAGAACACCCGTCAGGCCTCCGGCGAACGTGATCGCAACGCCGACGCCTGAACTCGTACGCCACTTTTATTGCCAAACGTCCGTCAAGGTCACGTCTGTAATGCTTTGACTGGAATGTCCCACTAGGGTCTGAGTTGTGCCTCGCCCCTTGGGAGATCTGGAAGACGCGGTCATGTCGCGGGTGTGGAAGTGGAACCGCCCGGTGACCGTTCGAGAAGTCCTGGAAGATCTTCAGCAGGAACGGTCCATCGCGTACACCACGGTGATGACCGTTTTGGACAATCTCCATCAGAAGGGCTGGGTGCGCCGCGAAGCGGAAGGCCGGGCCTATCGATATGAGGCGGTCTCAACCCGCGCCGCATACGCGGCCGCACTGATGAACGAGGCCTGGTCGCGGAGCGACAACCCGGCCGCCGCTCTCGTCGCCTTCTTCGGCATGATGTCCCCGGAACAGCGCGCGGCACTGCGTGACGCCGTCCGCATCGTGGAAGGCCCGGAAACGACGAGCGGCGAAACGACGACCAGCGAAAGTTCGGCCGGCGAAAGCTCCTCGGGCGAAACGGCGGCCGGCGAAACCGCCCCTCGCGAAAGCTCCACCCGCCAGAACGCCCCGGGCGAGAACCCCGCCGCCGTCGAGGGCGACACCGGGCGATAACGTCCGGTCATGCCAGCAGAGCAGTCCGAAGTCACCACCCGTAAACCCCTCACTGTCCGCCGGGCCAGGACCAGCGATGTCCCCGCGGTACGCCGTCTACTTGACGCGTACGTCCGCGGCGGCATCCTGCTCGACAAAGCGACGGTGACGCTTTACGAGGACATCCAGGAGTTCTGGGTCGCGGAACGGGATGCCGGGTCAAGCGCCGAAGTGGTCGGCTGCGGTGCACTGCACGTGATGTGGGAAGACCTCGCGGAAGTCCGTACTCTCGCGGTCGACCCCAGGCTCAAGGGTGCCGGCGTCGGGCATCAGTTGCTGGGGAAGTTGGTGGAGACCGCCCGCTGGCTCGGCGTTCGCCGGGTATTCTGCCTGACCTTCGAAGTCGACTTCTTCGCGAAGCACGGCTTCGTGGAGATCGGTGAGACACCCGTTGACCCCGAGGTCTACGCCGAGCTACTGCGTTCCTATGACGAGGGCGTGGCAGAGTTCCTCGGTCTCGAACGAGTGAAACCGAACACCTTGGGCAACAGCCGGATGCTTCTGCATCTGTGATCGTCGGCTTGGAATACGCCCGGCACCCCTTGCCCGGGGGCTCTATGTCCGAAACGCGTACGTTTTCGGTCTTCTCAGGTCGGGTCGGTCTCTCCTGGTCTCTCCCAGGGGTTTGTGTTTTTCCAGCAAAAGCGGTTTGCTTTCGGACGTACTGCAGTAGTGCATATAACAGGGGGCATGAAACAGCGGCAGCCGCCGCGGACCCTCGGCCCTGAAGTTATCGATGAAAGGAAATCCGGTGGCACAGAAGGTTCAGGTCCTTCTTGTCGACGACCTCGACGGCGGCGAGGCGGACGAGACCGTGACGTTCGCGCTGGACGGCAAGACGTACGAGATCGATCTCACCACCGCCAATGCGGACAAGCTCCGCGGCCTTCTCGACCCGTACGTGAAGGGCGGTCGTCGTACCGGAGGCCGCGCTGCTGGTGGGCGTGGCAAGGCGCGCGCCGCTTCCGGCGGAAGTCAGGACACCGCGCAGATCCGCGCCTGGGCGAAGGAGAACGGTTACGAGGTCAATGACCGTGGCCGTGTTCCGGCGTCCATTCGCGAGGCCTACGAGAAGGCCAACGCCTGAGAGCGGGCTTGCCGCAGGCGGATCCGGTGGCACTGCGTTGCCATCGTGTCCACGAGTCGTACGAGATCGGGGGCGCCCCCACCGCCCCCGCCGAGCGCCGACAGCGTCGGCAACGCAGGCTCCACCTCGCAGTCAGGCTCTGGGGGCCGCAGCCAGACGGCGGCCCCCTGCGAGCCGTCCACCGCGCTGCTTCCTGCACTTCGCGGCAGCGGCGCCTCGATGCGCCCGCCCGCGCCGATCGCCTTGAGGTCCAGCGCGAGAGATCCCCACTCCAGCCAGTCGAGCAGCCCCGGCAGCTCGTCGGCGCTTCCCGCGGCCACCAGCAGCCGCATCCGGTCCGCCCGCACGGCCACCGGAGAACCCGGCCCAAGATGCCGCAGCGCCACGTGACCCGCCTCCGCCGGCACCTCCAGGACGTCGAAGCGCAGGCCCGTGAGCAGCTCGACGGGAGGTCCGGGCACTGTCGCCCAGCCCAGTTCGTTCTCGTACCACTGGCGCACGTGGTCGCCGGTGTCCAGTGGGCTGCGCGGGAGAGGAACGATGGGGCCCATGCCAGGAGCAACCGCCAAAGCGGGCTTCGAGTTACGTTGGGTGTTCGTGTGTGTGCGCCGAGTATCGGAAACGGGGGCGTGTGGAAGCGCTGGGCGGCGCAAGGATGTTCGCCCATAGCGGAGGGAATGGGTGCGCGCGGCATGGACTGTCAGTGCGTACGGGTAAGACATCCCTAGTGGGAGGGGCGACACGCAAGGTTCAGGCATCTCACGTTCGCCATGGGCGTACAGCTGGTGAGGGTATCTGCCTGGCCTGCGGGAACATCGTCTCGCACCATCGGGTTGGAGTAGATGTCGGCGTTCGGCGATTGGGAGGCCAAGGACGGGTGTCGGCAGATGGAATGAGCGGTCCCCGCTTGCGGGACTAAGCTGCGGAAGGACAGGGAGGGGAGCGTCCCCTTACTGCCTGACCGCTCTGAGGAGCGATTAACGATGTTCGAGAGGTTCACCGACCGCGCGCGGCGGGTTGTCGTCCTGGCTCAGGAAGAAGCCCGGATGCTCAACCACAACTACATCGGCACCGAGCACATCCTCCTGGGCCTGATCCACGAGGGTGAGGGTGTCGCCGCTAAGGCCCTGGAGAGCCTCGGGATTTCGCTCGAGGCGGTCCGCCAGCAGGTGGAGGAGATCATCGGGCAGGGGCAGCAGGCCCCGTCCGGGCACATCCCCTTCACCCCCCGTGCCAAGAAGGTCCTGGAGCTTTCGCTCCGCGAGGCCCTTCAGCTGGGCCACAACTACATCGGCACGGAGCACATCCTGCTCGGCCTGATCCGCGAGGGCGAGGGCGTCGCCGCCCAGGTCCTGGTCAAGCTGGGCGCAGATCTCAACCGGGTGCGGCAGCAGGTCATCCAGCTGCTCTCCGGTTACCAGGGCAAGGAGACCGCCGCAGCCGGTGGGCCTGCTGAGGGCACCCCCTCGACGTCCCTGGTCCTCGACCAGTTCGGCCGGAACCTCACCCAGGCCGCTCGTGAGTCCAAGCTCGACCCGGTCATCGGGCGCGAGAAGGAGATCGAGCGGGTCATGCAGGTGCTGTCCCGTCGTACGAAGAACAACCCCGTGCTCATCGGCGAGCCCGGCGTCGGCAAGACCGCCGTCGTCGAGGGCCTGGCGCAGGCCATCGTCAAGGGCGAGGTGCCCGAGACCCTCAAGGACAAGCACCTCTACACCCTGGACCTGGGCGCGCTGGTCGCCGGCTCCCGTTACCGCGGTGACTTCGAGGAGCGCCTGAAGAAGGTGCTCAAGGAGATCCGCACCCGCGGCGACATCATCCTGTTCATCGACGAGCTGCACACGCTGGTCGGTGCGGGTGCCGCCGAGGGCGCCATCGACGCCGCTTCGATCCTGAAGCCGATGCTGGCCCGCGGTGAGCTCCAGACCATCGGTGCCACCACGCTCGACGAGTACCGCAAGCACCTGGAGAAGGACGCCGCGCTCGAGCGCCGCTTCCAGCCCATCCAGGTCGCGGAGCCGTCGCTGCCGCACACCATCGAGATCCTCAAGGGCCTGCGCGACCGGTACGAGGCGCACCACCGCGTCTCGATCACCGACGAGGCCCTCGTCCAGGCCGCGACGCTGGCCGACCGGTACATCTCGGACCGCTTCCTGCCGGACAAGGCGATCGACCTGATCGACGAGGCCGGCTCCCGGATGCGTATCCGCCGGATGACCGCGCCGCCGGACCTCCGAGAGTTCGACGAGAAGATCGCGGGCGTGCGCCGCGACAAGGAGTCCGCGATCGACTCGCAGGACTTCGAGAAGGCCGCCTCTCTCCGTGACAAGGAGAAGCAGCTCCTGGCCGCCAAGGCCAAGCGGGAGAAGGAGTGGAAGGCCGGCGACATGGACGTCGTCGCCGAGGTCGACGGCGAGCTGATCGCCGAGGTCCTCGCGACCGCCACCGGTATCCCGGTCTTCAAGCTGACCGAGGAGGAGTCGAGCCGTCTGCTGCGCATGGAGGACGAGCTCCACAAGCGGGTCATCGGACAGACGGACGCCGTCAAGGCGCTGTCGAAGGCGATCCGTCGTACGCGTGCCGGTCTGAAGGACCCGAAGCGTCCCGGTGGTTCGTTCATCTTCGCCGGTCCGTCCGGTGTCGGTAAGACCGAGCTGTCCAAGGCGCTCGCCGAGTTCCTCTTCGGCGACGAGGACGCGCTGATCTCCCTCGACATGTCGGAGTTCAGCGAGAAGCACACGGTCTCCCGTCTCTTCGGTTCGCCTCCCGGTTACGTGGGCTACGAAGAGGGCGGTCAGCTCACGGAGAAGGTCCGCCGCAAGCCGTTCTCGGTCGTCCTGTTCGACGAGGTCGAGAAGGCGCACCCGGACATCTTCAACTCGCTGCTGCAGATCCTGGAGGACGGTCGGCTGACCGACTCCCAGGGCCGGGTCGTGGACTTCAAGAACACGGTCATCATCATGACGACCAACCTCGGCACCCGGGACATCTCCAAGGGCTTCAACCTCGGCTTCGCGGCCCAGGGCGACACGAAGTCCAACTACGAGCGGATGAAGAACAAGGTCTCGGACGAGCTGAAGCAGCACTTCCGTCCCGAGTTCCTCAACCGTGTCGACGACGTGGTCGTCTTCCCGCAGCTGACCCAGGCCGACATCCTCGCGATCGTCGACCTGATGATCGGCAAGGTCGACGAGCGCCTCAAGGACCGGGACATGGGCATCGAGCTCTCCCAGTCCGCGAAGGAGCTGCTGGCCAAGAAGGGTTACGACCCCGTGCTCGGCGCGCGTCCGCTGCGTCGCACGATCCAGCGTGAGGTCGAGGACAGCCTGTCGGAGAAGATCCTCTTCGGCGAGCTGCGTCCCGGCCACATCGTGGTCGTCGACACGGAGGGCGAGGGCGAGGCCAAGACCTTCACCTTCCGCGGCGAGGAGAAGTCGGCGCTGCCGGACGTCCCGCCGATCGAGCAGGCCGCCGGTGGGGCTGGTCCCAACCTGAGCAAGGAGGCCTGACCCTTCGGGGGTTGAGCCGAAGAGTCAAAGAAGGGGGCCGGTGCTTATCCGCACCGGCCCCCTTTCGCGTGCCCGATGGGGGGGTGGCTCTGGCTCCCCATGTGGCTCCCGATGACGGTGGCTTACGACAGCTGGCCTTCGTAGTCCGGCAGCTTGTACGTCTTCTCCGCGTGGCCGCCGGAGAGGTCGGTGGGGGTGTTGCCTATGTTCGCGATGATCGTGTAGCCCTTGGCCTCGATCTCCGCGCGCTTGGCGGTCTTGTACTCGGCCTTGTCCCTGAAGAGATCGCCGAAGTTGCGGACATAGAGGCCGGAGACCTTGTAGCCGACGTGCTTGAGGTTGTAGTCGGTCACGGAGCCGATGATGTCCGGGCGCGCGGTCACGAAGAACAGGGCGACGCCACGGTCCTGGGCGTACTTGGCGACTTCGAGGACGGGCGCGTTGGCCGGGGACGGGTAGCTGAAGCCGAAGTCGGTCTCCAGCGTGGTGTTGTCGATGTCGAAGACGATCGCCTGCTTCTCGCCCGGCTTGGTGTTCGCGATCCGCTGCTTCAGATAGGGCAGCGCCTGGTCCATCACCGCCCGGCAGTCCTTCTGCCAGGTGTCGTAGTCGACGTCCGCGGCGGCGGCGGTGGCTGCGGCCGGTGCCGCGGCGGGGGCCGCTGCCTGGCTCGCGGCGGCGGCCGGGGTGACCAGGGCCGCCGTGACGGCCGTGGCGGCGGCGGTCACGCCGATGAGGCGCTTCCAGCTTCTTCCTGTCATGGGGGGTTCCTCTCGCGTCTGAGTCGCGTCGGAGCACTGAGGGACAACTGCGGGACGACCGAGGTGCAGGGGTCGCGCTGCATCGTCACGGCCGGGTGAGGCCACAGGGAGGCGAAGGTATTACCGGCTGGTAACTGTAAGGTGCCCAAGTGGAGTTGGGCTAGGGGTCGGTGCTGGGCTGCGCCGGACCACTCCATGGCGTGCTCTTGCCGGACGGTGTGCTCGCCGGGCAGGGGGGCGAGGATGTGCTCCGGGACTTTCGTCGCGTCCTGGGCGAGGAGGAATGAGATGGGCTCCAGCCCTGGAAAGAAAGCCGGGACGGCCGAGAGGTCTTCGTTTCCGGTGAATTTGTTGAAGTGAAGGTGCCTAATGCCTGGCAGAACGGCCCCTCGGTCCACGGGACCGCAGTCCAGTTGAGGCGCAATTGCGTCAGGTCTGGGAGCAGGGCATTCTCGCGCAGGGTGGCCGAGGCCGAAAGCGCGGCCAGCGTCTCCGGCCTCTCCAGCCCAGCCACAAGGTCCAGCGACAGCAATTTCAGTGGTACTTCGGCCAAGGGCGCGAGGTCGTCCACGTACTGATTGCTGCTGATCTCCAGATAATGGAGCCTGCGCAGCGGCGAAACGAACCAGCTCGGCGGCGAGTTTGTGGACGTCCTTCCCGGTCAGGGACCATTTCTCGCCGGTGAAGGATACGTACGCCGAGATGCGTACGGGTTTGTCGACCAGGCCCGCTCCCGGGCCCTCCGTTGCGGGCATGGCGGGTGGGTGATCGGCGTAGCTGGTAAATGCATTGGCTCCGGAGGCACGGTCGCGGGAGGATCCGCGGTGTCCGACCTGCCTTCAGAGGGAGCCGCGATGAGCGCCGACGAACCCGAAGTCCGTACGACAGCAGGGGTGTTGCGAGGGGAAGGGGAGCCGGGACTTGCGGCGTTCCGCGGGATACCCTTCGCTCAGCCGCCCGTCGGTGCGCTGCGGTTCGGGGCGCCACGGGCCGTACGGGGCTGGGACGGCGTACGGAAGGCTGTGGCGTACGGGCCGCCGCCTCCGCAGGCGTCGGCGTTCGGGATGGACGCGCTGTCCCAGGACACCGGTGACGACTGGCTGACGCTCAACGTGTGGACGCCCGACCACGGTTCGGGCGCCGGGCTGCCGGTGATGGTGTGGCTGTACGGGGGTGCGTACACCATCGGGATGGCCAGTCTGCCCGAGTACGACGGCGGGCGCCTGGCGCGCGAGGGCGTGGTCGTGGTGACGCTCAACTACCGGGTGGGGATTGAGGGGTTCGGTCTCATCGAGGGGGCGCCGGCCAACCGGGGGCTGCTCGACCAGGTCGCCGCGCTGGAGTGGGTGCGCGAGAACATCCGGGCGTTCGGCGGCGATCCGGACCGGGTCACGGTGTTCGGCGAGTCGGCGGGGGCAGGATCGGTCGCCGCGCTGCTGGCGATGCCGCGCGCGGCCGGGCTCTTTCGGCGGGCTGTAGCGCAGAGTGTGCCCGGTACGTTCTTCTCGGCCGAGCTCGCGGCCGATTTCGCCGGTGCTTTCGCCGACGAGCTGGGGCTGCGGCCGACCGTGGCCGATCTGGGCTCGGTGGCGCCAAGCCGGCTGCCCGCGGCGGGGGATGCGGTGGGTGCTTCCATGCGCCGGTCCCTGAAGCGGTGGGGGCCGGTCGCGCATACGTCGGTTCCGCTCGCGCCGGTCGTCGACGGAGATGTTCTGCCGGTCGATCCCTGGCAGGCGCTGGCCGACGGGGCAGGGCGGGATGTCGAGCTCGTCGTCGGGCACACGCGTGACGAGTACCGCCTCTTCATGGCGCTCGGCGGGATGATCGGCGAGGTGACGGAGGGTCAGGCGGCGGTGGCGCTGGAGGTGTTCGCTCCCGGCAGGGAGGATGCGTACCGCGCCGCGTTCCCGGACGCCGGCCCCGAGGAGCTGTACGAACTCGTCAACTCCGACTGGCTGTTCCGTATGCCGTCGCTACTGCTGGCCGAGGCGCAGGTCGGGGCGGGTGGACGTGCGCACTTCTATGAGCTGACGTGGGCCGCGCCGGGTATGGGCGGAGGACTCGGCGCCTGCCATGGGCTGGATGTGCCGCTGGTGTTCGGCAACTTGAGCGGAGGGTTGCCCGCGATACTGCTCGGCGAGACACCACCTCCGGAGGCGGAGGAGCTGTCCGCTCACTTCCGCTCCGCGTGGACTGGGTTCGCGTCGGGCGAGGGGCCCGGCTGGCCCGCGTACGACCTGGAACGGCGGCTCGTCCAGCTCTTCGATACGAGTCCGGCCGTGGCGGCGTATCCGGAGGAGGCGGCGCGGGAGGTTTGGCGGGGGCATGTGTTCGGGGCGTTGCCGCTCGGGGGCTAGTCCGGGAGCAACTCGTGCTGTCGGCACCACTCTTCGATGCCGTGGCCGCCGCCTTCTACGGCCGCTCGCCAGTGTCCGTCGGCGGTGATCGCCTCCTGGAGCGAGGGGTGGATGGAGAAGACACGGTCGAGTCCGGTGATCCGGAAGATGCGGTGGATACGGTCGCTGTCGATCACCAGCCTGAGCGTGCCCTCGCGGGTGCGCAGCCGCTTGAGGCTGCCGACGAGGGCGCCCAGGCCGGTCGAGTCCAGGAAATCCACGTTCCGCATGTCCGCGATGACGTGGGTGACGTCCTTGTCGAGGAGATCGATGATGCCTTCGCGCAGGGTGGGAGCCGTATAGACGTCGATCTCGCCGGAGACCTGGAGGACGGCGCAGTTGCCGCCGGCGGTGATGGAGTTCAGGTGTAAGTCGCGCACGTCGGTCTCCTGTGTCGGCGTTGGGTCGTCTTGAGTCGGCACTGTGCCGGGTCATTGTGTTGTCACTCCATGGAGTGACAACGAGTTGCGTGGAACTACAGTAGGGCGGTCGGTGAGGCTTGTCAACGGTGGACTTTCGCTGTCATTATGGAGAGTGACGTAGCGGATTGTGGGGGATGACGCGAGGAGCACGGGTGCGGGTCGAAGAGGCAATCGGAAAGCAGATCGCGCGCTTCAGGGAGGCGCGACGGCTGTCGCTGACGGAACTGGGCGAGGCGATGGGCCAGTACCTCGACCGCCCCTGGAGCCGCCAGGCCGTCCACCAGGCCGAACGGGGCCGCCGCGCCTTCACGGCAGCCGAGCTCACCGCCATCGCCCTGGCGCTGGACACCTCGGTCCCCGCGCTGTTCCTCGCGCAAGCGGACCAGATCGAACTGCCGGGCCGGACCATCTCGCCCGAGGAGTACCGCGGGATCCTCCTGTACGCGGGCAAGGACGCACCCCTGGACGGTGTCGATGAGCTGATCGTGGCCCTGCACGACATCGGGGAGGTCCTGTCGAGGCCCACGCTGGCCCGGCTGGCGAAGATCGGGGCGGTGGCGGAGCAGGTGGCTGGTGTGACGGCAGGAGACGCGACGGCGTCCGAACGTTCCGGTGAACGAACGCGGTCGTCGCAGCGCTGAGCGCTCCGCTGGAAACGCGCTCGAAGCTGCGGGTGGCCCCACGGCAATTGTCCAACAGGCTGTTGGACAATTGGCTCCGGCCAGGTGCGGGCCATCTTGTGCATGTACATCAGGTTGCTTCGGGAGAAGCCGCGCTGGTTCGGGAACGTCGTCTTGAGATCTGCGGCGAGTCGGGCCACGGCCTTGGTGCCCCAGCCCTCCTGCTCTTGGCGGGCCAGGATGAGCTTTCCGATCTGCCAGTACATCTGGACCAGTTCGGTGTTCACGGCTCGCTGTGCGCGGAGGCGTGCGCTCGCGACGGTTTCCTTGACCTCGCCCAGGAGGTCGCCGTACCAGGAGGGCAGGGCCTTCTGCTGGGCGGGGAGGCTGGGCTTCGCCTCGACGTTCTCGTGCATGAGGTGAGGCTCGCGCACGGTGATCGTTACGCGGGGGCGAACCGTTTCATGTCATCCGAACGGGTGAGGTTGGAGCGAGTGTTCGTATGAGGGCGGCCAGGGCAGTCGGGGTGGTGGTGAGGATCGTGTCGGGGGTGTCGCTCTCTCGGAGGTGGACGGTGCCCGTGGGGGTGGCGGCGACGTAGAGGCAGTTGGCCTGGTCGCCGCTGAAGGATGACTTCTGCCAGTCGAGGGCGGACATGCTGATGCTCCCTAGAGGGTGTACAGGATGTGTTGTACGAGGCTGAGTGAGTCCTTGGCCGCGTGCCTGACCGGGATCACCGTGGCGTCGATGGGTGGAAGGGCCGCGGTGCTGAGACGGTCGAACTGGCGGCGGTACTTGGTGACTTCGTCGTCGCCGTGCAGAAACATCGACTGCGCCGGGTGCTCCATGAGCACGGTCTCCAACTCGCCGCCGTGCGAGGCGATGTGGCAGAACGGCGTGGTCAGCGCCGAGACCGCGACGGCAGTGAATGGCACGAACTGGATGGTCACGTGGGGAAGTTCGGCCAATTCGACGAGCCTCAGCAGTTGCTCGCGCATAACCTCTGTGCCGCCGAAGCGCATGTGGAGCGCGGCTTCGTGGATCACGGCGTGAAGGTGGGCCGGCTGGTCGGCGGTGAGGATGCGTTGACGTTCCTGGCGGAAGTGCACCGCCTCTTCGATCTCGGCTGTGGTGCGCACGGCATCGCTCGCCTCGAAGATGGAGCGGGTGTACGCCGAAACTTGGAACAACCCGGGTAGGAACAGCGACTCGTAAGAGCGGAGCTCAGTGGAGGACTCCTCCAGCTCGGCCAAGTCGAGGGCCGAGGCGGGGAGTTGATCCCGATAGGAGCTCCACCAGCCTTTGCCGCTGGCTTCGGCCAGGCTCACAAGACTCTCGACGTAGGTTGAACTAGTAACCCCGTAGGCCGTGCAGAGGGTACGCATACGGTCGGATGCGAGGGGAGTTCGGCCGCTCTCGACGTGGGTGAGGTGCACGCGACCCATCCCGATGACGGCTCCGGCCTCGTTCAGGGTCATCCCGGCCTGCTCGCGCAACTTCTTGAGCTCGGCGCCCAGTCGTAGCTGCCGGGCGGTGGGGCGGGTACGCAAAGCCAACGCGGTCTCTCCTCGATGAGGTGGGGATCAGTTTGCCGGGGTGGGGGCGCATGGTCCAGCAAGGTGGAAGTTCAGGTTGAACAAGTAACCCCATATTCGCTACGTTGAGTGCGGCGACGCTCACGCAGTGATGTCGGAAGCCTCGCCATCGACGTATGCGTACACGCACGCCGTGTCGCGGAAGTGCACCGCTGATCCGCGATCCCGTTCCGGGCGGGGTCGCGCCCATGGGGCGGCAGAGCCACCGCGACCGGCGTCGGTCGACGAGGCAGTTCAGATCCAGATTCCTGCGTTCAGCGTCAGGCCGCCTTGGAGGCGTCAGCCATGGAACTTCCGCTCACCTACACCCTGTTCACCCCCGCTGTCGTGACCTCGCCCAAGATCTGCCGGGACTTCGTGCGGTCCACGCTGGAGACCCTCGGGCTCGGGGAACTCGCCGATACGGCTGCCCTATGCACCTCCGAGTTGGTGACCAATGTGCACCAGCATGTCCGGGGCGAGATCCATCTCAGGACCACCGTCGAGGGGAAGGGGGTTCGCATCGCTGTGTATGACCGAAGTCCGGTGCCGCCTTGCTCGCAAGCGAAGGTCGGCGAGGACGCCGAGGGCGGGCGGGGGCTTGTCCTGGTGGAGGCGTTGGCACACGGGTTTGGTGTGACCAAGGTCCGGGACGGAAAGGGGGTTTGGTTCTGGTTGGCTGCGGAGGACGAGTAGGCGTTGCTTATTCCTCGATGTCAGTGATGAAGCGCGAGTGGATGTTCAAGCCGCGGCGGTGGGGTCGGGGGTGTCGAGTTCCACAGCGTGAGCACTTCTCCCCGTAGTGTTCACGCATCGCTCGTTTGAGCGCCTGGAGGGCATACTTCCCTTCACTGTTCACGCTTTCTGTGATGGGTGTAGCTCTTACTCTGGGAAGATCATGAATCTTGTTGTGAGGTAGTCAGCCCTCGATCCAGGCGAAGGTGAGGCCGACGGCCCAGGCGAGGCGAGGGCGGGTCTTCCCGGTGGCTTGGTGATCAGTCAGCTGGTGGCGGGTCAATCCCGAGGACGGGCAGGCAGCCACCAACGGCAACGAGTTCGATGTCGTCGCGCCGCCGCTTGATCCACTGCCAGCGCGGCAGCCTCCATTGTTTGATCTCCGCCGGCTCGCCGCGCCGGGTGTCCCAGCTGACGCCGTTCGGCACGTAACCCAGAGCTTGGGAGACACGGTTCGAGGCATGGTTGTCGAAGAAGGCATCGCTGCTCGCCTCACGGGCCCCCAACCCATCGAAAGCCAAATGCAGCACCGCCTGCCGCATCTCCTTGCCCAAGCCGCCGCCCCGCACGTCCGGGCTGAGCCAGGAGAATGTGGTGACCGTACCGAACGTGGCAAAGTCTGTGCCGATCAGATCCTGCATGCCCACCGGCTCGCCGTCGATGACCACGACGAAGTACAGACGCCAAAGGCTCGCGCTGACCCGGCCCCGGCCGCGCCACACCCCCTGCAGCCAGCGCCACTCGCGCTCTGGGCTGTCCTCATAGAGGGACGAGGGACTTCCGGTACTGCCAGGAACAATGGGAAACTTCCGGGCCACTTCGCGCTTTCGGCATCCGGGTGGGCGCCGACAAGGTGCTCGCAGGGGCGATCGACTTGCGGTTCGCTGGCGCGGGTTTGGCTCCTGGTCAGGTGAACGTCGCGTACCGCCTCTACCCGTCCTGGAGAGGGCTTGGCCTGGCTACTCGCGCAGTCGTCCTGGTGTCCCAGTACGCGGCAAGTGAGGGCGGGGAGGAAGCCGTGATCCAGGTGGAGCCGGAGAATCCCGCCTCCGCCGCAGTCGCTCAGCGGGCAGGGTTCACCCCCGCCAAGCAGCCTCCCAGTAAGGACGGCACACGGTTCGACTGGTACATCCGGGACCTACGCGTCGCTATTGAGTGACGACCGGCAGACGCTGTTCGACCGGATCGGCGACGGACGGTGGCCGAGCACCACGCCGGCCCGGCTGCACGCCTCGGTGAGCGCGATGGGTCCGGCGTACCAGAAGGTGCTCGACTTCGGCACCGGTGCGGACCTGCCGTTGGAGCCGACGTACGCCAGGTTCACGCCACCGAAGATGCTCCGCCCTTCGCGGTGACCTCTGGCTGGTTACGGACGGCTGCGACAACGGGGGCGGTGACGGCCTTCGGGTACGGCACCGCACCTGGTCGTGACCGGTGACCGCGTAGTGCGCGTCACATCCCAAGGCGTCTGGATCTTGCCGGTCGGTGACATGACGCACAGGCGATTTGTCCGGTACTAGGGCGAGTAGTGGTGACGTGTTGCGGGGCAAAACGGACCTTTGGGTCAGTGGGTCGAGGGGTGCCTCGAGGGCGGCCCGGACCGGCTTGGGGGAGTGGGTCCAGGGCGTAAGCGAACGGCTGTGAAGTGGGGTTAAACCAGACTTCCAGTAGGAAACGCGGAGGATCCAATATGGGACGGCGTTCGTGTCAAGAAAGGGGAAGTTTCAGAGTCAAGTACGACTTCAGATCGTAGATGGGCTCTTTGTGGGACACCGGCAGCACGGGTTACCAAGGGACGCATCGCCCGGCGCATCGACAGCGCGTCGGGTGTGTTCGTGCCCGTCCCCCGGAGGTAGTCCCCATGTCGCTGCGCATCACCAAGTCCCACGTTCTCGGTACGTCCCCGCTCCGTGCCCGGGCGGCTGTCATGGTCGCCGGGCTGGGGGTGTCGGTCGCGCTGGGGGCCGGGGTCGCGGTTGCCGCCAGTAATGAGGCGAGCACCGGGGCGGTGCAGAGTGCCGCTGCCTCCTCCGTGCGGGAGCAGGCCGCCGCGCAGGACAGGGCCGCGTCGCAGGCCAAGGTCGCCGCTCAGGCCAAGGCCGCCGAGGGCGCGAAGAAGGCCGCGGTTCAGAAGGTCGTCGCCGCCAAGAAGGCGCCGAAGCCTTCCTGGGTCGACCCGGTCAAGAAGTACAAGCTCTCCGCCAGCTTCAACCAGGCCGGCAACTTGTGGAACTCGACCCACTCCGGCCAGGACTTCGCCGTGGCCTCCGGCACCAAGGTTTACGCCGCGCACGGCGGCACCGTCGTCAAGGCCGGCGGTAACGGCGGCGGTGACGGGCCCGCGTACGGCAATGCCGTCGTCATCCAGCACGGCAACGGGACCTACTCGCAGTACGCCCACCTGTCCCGCGTCCAGGTGAAGGTCGGCCAGGTCGTCGCGACAGATCAGCAGATCGCGCTCTCCGGCAACACCGGCAACTCCAGCGGTCCGCACCTGCACTTCGAGATCCGTACATCCCCCAACTACGGCTCCGCGATAGACCCCGTACGCTTCCTGCGCACCAAGGGCGTCACCGTGTAAAGGACCGCACAAGGTCCCGCTAGGACTCCTTGGGGGCGTTCGCCCTCGTGATCAGCTCGGTGGCGACCTCGAGGACGGCCTTGCGCTTCTCCTCGGGGTCGCCTTCGAGGTCCCTGAGGGCGAACATTCCGGCGTGCATGGAGAACAGGGCCGTGACGCACCGGACCTGGTCGGTCATCGTGGCGTCCGGCTCCCTGAGCAGGTCCACCATGCGGAGCATGCGGTCCTTGAAGTCCTCGCCGGAGCGCAGATCACGTACGGTCGCCTGGTTCTCCTGCATGAAGCGGAACAGGGGGGCTGCGTCGTTGAGGGCCTCGCTGTAGCGGTTGAGGATCACGCGCTTCGTCTCCAGGGTGCGCGGCTGCTGCTTGCCCCACTCGATCAGCTCGTCCATCGGCTTCGTCAGATCCTGGAAGAGGCTGATGAGGATGTCTTCCTTGGTCTTGAAGTGGTAGTAGAGCGCCGCCTTCGTGACGTTCAGCCGCTCCGCGATCTCGCGCAGGGACGTCTTCTCGTAGCCCTGCTCGGCGAAGAGTTCGAGGGCCACGTCCTGGATGCGCTGGCGGGTGTGGCCGCGTTGCTGCCTGCTGGCGCCCATCGTGGCTGCTCCTCGGCTTCGTGCTCGGGCTTCGTAGTCGCTTCCTACGGGAGTGAAGAAGCGGGTAAAGAAAAACTTACTTGACGCCCGGCTAGTCACGGACCTACGTTCCGAGTGTAGTCAACTTGCCGGGCGGCAAGTAAGTAGTGGGGCGGGCATCAGGGGAGTGGGGACAATGGCGGACACCGAGGCAGTGGTGGACGACGGGGGCAAGCAGCCCCGGAGCGTACGCGTCGTCCTGGGCGCGCTGATGATCGCGATGATGCTCGCGATGCTCGACAACATGATCATCGGGACCGCGATGCCGACGATCGTCGGCGAACTGGGCGGACTCGAGCATCTGTCGTGGGTCGTCACCGCGTACACGCTCGCGACCGCCGCCTCCACCCCGATCTGGGGCAAGCTCGGCGACATGTACGGGCGCAAGGGCGTCTTCATGACCTCGATCGTGCTCTTCCTGATCGGGTCGGCCCTGAGCGGTATGGCCCAGGACATGGGGCAGTTGATCGGGTTCCGGGCCGTTCAGGGGCTCGGTGCCGGTGGACTGATGGTCGGCGTCATGGCGATCATCGGCGATCTGATACCACCCCGGGAGCGCGGTAAGTACCAGGGCATGATGGCCGGTGTGATGGCGCTCGCCATGATCGGCGGGCCGCTCGTCGGCGGCACCATCACCGACCACTGGGGCTGGCGCTGGTCCTTCTACATCAACCTGCCGCTCGGCGCCGTGGCGCTCCTCGCCATCAGTGCCGTACTGCATCTGCCCAAGAAGCGGGCGCAGGCGCGGATCGACTACCTGGGTGCCGGGCTGCTGGCCGTGGGCATCACCGCGATCGTGCTCGTCACCACGTGGGGTGGCACCGAGTACGCCTGGGGCTCCGCCATGATCATGGAACTGATCGCGATCGGGGTCGCGGCACTGGTTGGCTTCGTGTTCGTGCAGACCAGGGCCGCCGAGCCGGTGATGCCGCTGCACATCTTCCGCAGCCGCAACTTCTCGCTGATGTCGGTGATCGGCTTCATCACCGGGTTCGTGATGTTCGGGGCCACGCTGTTCCTGCCGCTGTATCAGCAGTCCGTGCAGGGGGCGTCCGCGACCAACTCCGGGTTGCTGTTGCTGCCGATGCTCGGGGCGATGCTCGTCGTGTCGATGGTCGCGGGGCGGGTCACCACGAGCACCGGGCGGTACAAGGTGTTTCCGGTCGTGGGCAGTGTGCTGATGGTCGTCGGGCTGTTCCTGCTCGCGCAGATGGACACGGATACGTCGCGGGTCACCTCCGGTGTGTACATGGCGGTCCTTGGCGCGGGCATGGGGTGTCTGATGCAGATCACCATGCTGGTCTCGCAGAACAGCGTCGAGATGAAGGACATGGGCGTCGCGTCCTCCTCCACGACCCTGTTCCGTACGCTCGGAGCGTCCTTCGGGGTCGCGATCATGGGTGCGCTGTTCAACAACCGGGTCCAGGATGTGATGGCCGAGAGGGCCGGGGCGCTCGGGTCCGCGGTCACCGAGCGGTCGGCGCAGCTGGATGCGGCGAGTATGGCGAGGCTGCCGGAGGCGGCTCAGGAGGCGTACCAGCATGCGGTGTCCTCCGGTACGCATTCGGCGTTTCTGCTGGGGGCGGTCGTGGCTGTTGTCTCTTTGGTGGCGGCGGTGTTTGTGAAGGAGGTGCCGTTGAAGGGGGCGGCGCATCAGGCGGGGGAGGACGTTGGGGACGTTCCGTCCACGGGGGCGGTGGCGGAGCGGGTCTGAGTGGGGGGCGGGGGCCTTCGGCGGGTTTGCTTCGCCCCCGCCGCCCCTACCCGTCCCATCCCGGGGCCGGCCCTGGAGCCCCGCTGGGGGCTGCGCCCCCAGACCCCCATCGGCCTGAACGGCCTCGTCCTCAAACGCCGGACGGGCTGATTGGTGCCGGCCTCAGCTGCAAAGTTCAGCCCAAGGGTGCAGCCCAGCCGTGAGCCCAGTCCGCGCAAAATCAGCCCGTCCGGCGACAAATCAGCCCGTCCGGCAGCAAATCAGCCGGGCCAGCGCCAAATTCAGCCCGTCCGGCGATTGAGGACCCGGAGGTCCGGGGGCTGGCCCCCGAAACGGGGTCCGGGGCGAAGCCCCGAGGGGGCCGAGGGGACGCAGGGCCCTGCGGGGCTCTTGGGCGAAGCCCCGGGGACTTGGGCGAAGGCCCAGGTACTTGCGGAAGCGGAGGGCCGCACCGGCGCGCTACTCCGGCAGCATCTGATAGCTCCCCGTATTCGTCGGTGCGTGTTCCGGCAGCCACAGCACCGCCACCGCCCCTTCCGCGGGCACGTCCTCCGGCACACCCACGGGGCGTACGTTGCGGAAGGTGAGCCGTGCGCCGAGTACCCGGGCCTGGCCTGCCGCGATGGTCAGGCCAAGGCCGTGGCCGTGGCCCGCCCGGTCCTTGCTCCCGGTACGGAAGCGGCTCGGCCCGTCGGCGAGCAGTTCCTCGGGGAAGCCGGGGCCGTGGTCGCGTACGCGGATGACCCGGCCCTCCACCGTGACCTCGATGGGCGGCCTGCCGTGCTTGGCCGCGTTGACCAGCAGGTTGATGAGGACCCGCTCCAGGCGGCGCGGATCGGTGGTGACCTGCGACTCGTGCACCACCAGCACCTTGATGCCCGCGTCCCGCGCAGCCACCCGCCGGGTCACGAACTCGCCCAGCATGATGTCCTGCAACTCGGCCCGCTCGGACGCGCTGTCCAGCCGCGCCACCTCCAGGACGTCCTCGACGAGCGTACGCATCGCCTGCGCCCGGTCCCGTACGAGCTCCGTCGGCCGCCCCGGCGGCAGCAACTCGGCCGCCGTGAGCAGCCCGGTCACCGGCGTACGCAGCTCGTGCGCGATATCGGCGGTCACCCGGCGCTCGGCCTCCAGGCGCTGGCTGAGCGCGTCCGCCATCGCGTCCACGGCCCGCGCGAGGTCATCGGTCTCGTCGCGTACGACTCCGCCGATGGCGTCCCGCACCCGTACATCCGTCTCGCCCCGCGCGACCTGCCGGGCCGCCGTGGCCGCCTTGCGCAGCCGCCCCGAGAGCTGGCCGCCGATGAGGACGCCGAGCGCGCAGCCGCCGAAGACGACCGCGATCGAACCGATGAGCAGCGCCTCGTCGAGGTCGTCCAGCACGGCGGCGCTGCGGTCGGTGAACCCGGTGTGCAGCGACAGGATCCGGCCGTCCTTGAGCGGTACGGCGGCCCAGATGTCGGGCACACCGCTGGGGCCGTCCGCCACATAGGTCGCCCGCCGGCCGGCCGTGGCCTTCGCCAGCAGGTCCTTCGGCAGGTCCGGATCGTCGATCTTGATGCCGGGGAAGTTGGTCCGCCCGGACGTCTCGTAGTTCCGCTGCGCGATCTGGACGCGCTCGTCCGCCAGATCGCGCGCGTTGGAGAGCATCGAGTACCGGGCGGCGTTGTGCACGACCACGCTCAGGGTGAGCGCCACGAGCGCCCCGACCGCGGCGATGGCCGCACTGAGCTTCCACCTGAGGCCGGTACGCAGACCCGTACGCAGCATCGGGTGCCTGAACCTCCGGCGGCGTTCCGGATTCGCGCTCGGATTCCCGTTCGGATTCGCGCTCGGATTCCGGCTCGGACTCTTGCTCGTCCCCCGCATGATCGGCTCAGGCCTTCAATTTGTAGCCGAAACCGCGGACCGTCTCGATCCGGTCCTGGCCGATCTTCGTACGCAGCCGCTGGACATGAACGTCGACGACGCGGGTGTCGCCGCCCCAGCCGTAGTCCCACACCCGCTCGAGCAGCTTGTCGCGGGACAGGACCGTACCCGGCGCGGACGAGAACTCCAGGAGCAGCCGCATCTCGGTGGGCGTCAGCGCCACCGGCGCACCGCCCCTGCGGACCTCCATGCCCTCTGTGTCGATCTCCAGATCTCCGTCACCGAACGACAGCACACCGCCGTCGACGGACGAGGAACGCTCGGCATCGGCGGCGGCCCGCTGCCCGCTCGCATGCCCGAAGCGCCGCAGCACCGCGCGGATCCGGGCGACCAGGACGGCTCCGTCGAAGGGCTTCGTCACGTAGTCGTCGGCGCCCGCCTCCAGGCCCAGGACGACATCGATGGAGTCGGCGCGGGCCGACAGCATGATCACCGGGACCGTGGACTCGTCACGGATCCTGCGGCACAGCGAGACGCCGTCCAGGCCCGGCACCATCACGTCGAGGAGCGCGATGTCGGGCTGGTCCGCACGGAACGCCTCCAGGCCGGCCAGTCCGTCGGGCACGGCGGTGACCACGAAGCCGTCGCGCTCCAGCGCGAGCTGGGTGGCCTCGCGGATGACGTCGTCGTCCTCGACGAACAGGACGTGGGTCTGCTCTGCCATCCGGTGCTCTCAGTTCTCCGTCTGTCAGTTGTCGGGTCGGGGAAGTTGTCGGGTCAGGGTCAGTTGTCGGCCAGGGCAGTGCTGTCAGTCAAGGTCAGTTCTCGGCCGGGGCGGGCGTCTCGCCGCTCCCTACCTTGCTGTAGTCGTTGTGCGTGCGGGCCTGCTCCGTGAAGCGGTCCCCGATCCAGCGGTACATGATCACTTCCTCGCCGGACGGAAGAGCCACCGAGTCGCCCCGCTCGTACACCTGCTGGGTGACCACCAGGTCGCCCCGGTCGATCTCCGCGTAGACCGGAGGCTCCTCGGCCCTGAAGACGTTCTTGTACTCGCCGCCCTGCCCCCGATACACATACGAGCCGACTCCGACCGCATCGCCGCAGGTCAGCACGTTGACCACGATGTCGTTCGCGGACCCGCCCGTCAGCTTGCCGTACGACACGTCGACCGGGTACTCGTCGGCGACGCACGGCTGCAGATCACGCTTGACCGCCGCGCTGACCTTCGGGTCGGCCTTGAGGAGCTGGACCGCGTCCACGCTCGGCTCAGCCGTGGAGGGCGAGGCGGAGGGCGCGACGGCGCCCACCGACACCGAGTCGGAACGGGCCGGGCCCTCGTCTCGGGCCCCGGTGCCGCCACTCGCGCAGGCGGATACCAAAAGGCCGAGGGCGGCGAGCACGGCCACTGCCGTGATCGCCGCCTTCATGGCCCTACGGGCCCCTCGGGGCTCCGTGTCCGGACCTGCGTCTAGGCCGCGCAACGCTCCCGCTCCTTACCCGCCTTGCCCGGGTCGAGCGCGCGTCCCTCATAGCCGCGGCTCTCCAGCTCCTCGCGGAGCCGGGCAAGGGCCCGGTGCAGCGTGCTCTTGACCGTTCCGGCCGACATGCCGAGGGCGGCGGCCGTCTCTTCCGTGGACATCTGCTCCCAGTGTCGCAGCACCACGACACTGCGCTGCTTCGGAGCCAGCACCTTCAGGATGTCCATCAGCAGTGCGCGGTCCGCGTGCTGCTCGGTCGAGTCGTCCACGCTCGCGTCCGGCAGCTGCTCGGTGGGGACCTCCTCCAGCTTGCGGGCCCGCCACCACTCCGTACGCGTGTTGATCATGACGCGGCGCAGGTAGGCGTCCGCGAGACGCTTGTCGGAGATGCCGTCCCAGCGGCCGTACGTCCGTACCAGCGCCGTCTGCAGCAGGTCCTGGGCGTCGATCGGGTCCGGCACCAGACGGCGGGCACTGCGCAGCAGCGCGTCCTGCCTGGTGCGTACGTACTCTTCGAACTCGAGCACCTCGCCGTGCGCCATGTCCAACCGCCTCCGATCCCCGTTACCGACCCGCCTGCTGCCGGCTGTTCTCCGCTTCGTGTGCCGCTGGTCCGCGGTACGCCAATGAAGCTACGGAGGGCTTGTCACGGGGTTGTCCGAGCGAGCCTGCGGCGAGCGCTCGGCTGTCCGTCGGTTGTGTAACGGAAGTAGGGCGGGAGTAAAGAGCCGTGGGGGATGGGGCGAGATTGGGAGGATTTGCCTGCGAGGGCGGTGCAGTTGTCTGTCAGTGGGCTGTGCTGGTTTGTGCGCTGTATTTCAGTGCTGTGTCTGCGGAACCTGTTGTCGGCTGAGGGGAGTGGAGGGGAGTGGCAGTACGCGTCAGGTGAGCGGGAGTCGGTACAGGCCGCCCGGGAGGGGTTCGACCAGGCCGTCGGCGACCAGGCCGTCCAGGGCGCGGGCGCGCTGCACCGGCTCGTCCCAGACACGGTCGAGCGCCGGCTGCGGGACCGGTCCGACCGCCTCGCGCAGGACCGCGAGGAGCCGGCCGCGCACCTGGCGGTCCGTTCCCGCGTACGTCTGGCCGCGACGCGGCGGACCCTCGTGCGCGGGCTTGCCGGCCAGGCGCCAGGCGCACTGGGCGGCGATCGGGCACCGTACGCAGCTCTCGTTCTTCGCCGTGCAGACCAGCGCGCCGAGTTCCATGGAGGCGGCGGCCCAGCGCGAGGCCGTGTGCTCGTCCTCGGGCAACAGGGCGCGGGCGAGCTTGCGTTCGGCGGCGGTGGTGGCGTTCGGGGGGTACTGCACGCCGGTCACGGCGCGGGCGAACACGCGGCGCACGTTCGTGTCGAGGACGGGGTGGCGCTGCCCGTACGCGAACGAAGCCACGGCGGCGGCCGTGTACTCGCCGATGCCGGGCAGCGCGAGCAGCTTCGCATGATCCGTGGGTACGTCCCCGCCGTGGCGCTCCGCTATGGCTGCGGCGGCTCCGTGCAGCCGCAGCGCGCGCCGTGGGTAACCGAGGCGTCCCCAGGCGCGGACGGCCTCACCCGGAGACTCTTCGGCGAGGTCGGCGGGCCGGGGCCAGCGGCTGAGCCACTGCTCGTACACCGGCAGCACGCGGTTCACCGGCGTCTGCTGCAGCATGAACTCGCTGACCATGACGCCCCATGGGCCGGCTTCGGGGCGGCGCCAAGGGAGGTCGCGGGCGTTTTCTTCGAACCAGTGGATTACGGGGGTGTGGAGGGTTTCGGGGGTGCTGGGGGTGGGCTTTGTGGGCGCAGTCATGACGGCACCGATCCTGCCACGTGCCTCCGGCGGTTGGGCGGAATGGGGTCGTGGCGGGTTGCCTCCGGGGGCTGGACGGGGTGCCTACGGGGCTGGTGGGTTCGGGTTCGTGGGCGAGTGCGGGTTGAGTGTGGCTGGTCGCGCAGTTCCCCGCGCCCCTGAAAAACCAAAGCCTGCGACTTCCCGCGCCCAGGGAAAGCCCGTACCCCCAACTACCCGCAGCCTCCCACTGACGCACCGGCCCACGGCCCCGACCCACCACCCACCCCAGGGGCGCGGGGCTGTGACATTAGCGGCTCCGCCGCGGGGCGCGACCATCCCCAACGAACCCGCAGCCGCCCGCGATCCCAACGCCCCACCCCCGTAGTCCCCCGCCCAACCGCCGGAGGCACTGGTTCCGGGATGATGATCCGGAAAAGTTGGGGCTCACGGCGGCGGGTGGGGACAGCGAACCCGCCGATCTCTCGTAAGGTTTGCGCCGTGGGATCTCTGCGCAATCCTGTCGGGCCGCTTCCCTCCTCCATCTACTGGCGTCGGAGGGCCGTTCTGGTGTCCTTGGTCGCGCTGTTGGCGTTGCTGATCACCTGGATCGTCACCTCTGGCGGCGGGGGCGGCAACAACGGCGCGGACGGGTCCAACGGCAAGAACCCCGCGCCCTCCATCACGCCCGGCCCCACCAGCTCCGGGCCCGCGATCAGCGAAGCCCCGGGCGGACGCGACGAGTCGGGCGAGGAGACTGGGGGCAGCGGCGGCAGTGGGGGGAACGGAGGAAGCGAAGGGTCCGGTGATTCCGATGGTGGCTCCGCGGGCTCCGGCGGGGCGGACGGTTCCTCCGGTGGTGCGGGCGGTGCCGGTGGTGGCTCGGCGGGCGTCGGGGGTGGCGGCGTGTCCGGGGATACGGTTCCCGCCGGTTCCAGCCTGCCCAACTGCACGCCTGGTGCGGTCAAGTTGACGCTGCGCAGCGTCCAGAACACGTACTCCCCCGATGAGCAGCCCGCGCTGGAGCTGGTCGTCACGAACTCCTCCGCCACCGACTGCAAGCTCGATCTCGGCCCGAAGGAAGCGGTGCTGACGATCACTCAGGCGGGCGGCGACGACGAGATGTGGTCCTCGGCCGACTGCCCGACAGGCGCCGGCAGCGTCCTGTACCGCATTCCGGCGAAGGAAAGTGTCACCCGCACCCTGGAGTGGGACCGCAAGGCCAGCGCCCCCGAGTGCGCCACGCCTCCGGCGGAAACGGCGAGCGCGGGCACGTACTTGGTGGAGGCCACGGCCCCGGGCCTGACAACGTCCCGCACGTCGTTCGTCCTGGCAAAGGACTGAGGGTTCGTACGGACCTGTAGGGCGCCGTCAGGGACGTACGAAACTCCGGTTCCTCAGACGTAACGTTCCAAGATCGACGACTCCGCCAACCGCGACAGCCCCTCCCGGACGCTCCGCGCCCGCGCCTCGCCGACGCCGTCCACCGTCTGGAGGTCATCCACGCTCGCGGCGAGCAGCTTCTGCAGGCCGCCGAAGTGCTCGACCAGTCGGTCGATGATCGCGCCGGGCAGGCGCGGCACCTTGGCGAGGAGACGGAAGCCGCGCGGTGACACCGCCGAGTCGAGGGTCTCGGGGGCGCCGGTGTAGCCCAACGCCCTTGCCACCGTGGACAGTTCGAGCAGCTCGGCGTGCGTGAGCGCGTCGAGTTCGGCGAGGGCCTCGTCGACCGTGCGGGAGCGCTTGGCGGTCGGCTCCGGTACGTAGTCCCGTACGACGAGTTCGCGCTCGGGCTCGACGCCCGCGATCAACTCGTCGAGCTGGAGGGCGAGAAGGCGGCCGTCCGTGCCCAGCTCCACCACGTACTCGGCGATCTCCGTGGCGATCCGGCGCACCATCTCCAGACGCTGGGCCACGGCCGAGACGTCCCGGACGGTGACCAGGTCCTCGATTTCGAGGGCGGACAGCGTGCCGGCGACCTCGTCGAGGCGGAGCTTGTAGCGCTCCAGCGTCGCCAGGGCCTGGTTGGCGCGGGAGAGGATCGCCGCCGAGTCCTCCAGGACACGGCGCTGTCCGTCCACGTACAGCGCGATCAGGCGCATGGACTGGGAGACGGATACGACGGGGAAGCCGACCTGCTTGGAGACCCGGTCGGCCGTGCGGTGCCGGGTGCCCGTCTCCTCGGTGGGGATGGTGGGGTCGGGCACCAACTGCACGCCCGCCCGAAGGATCTTGGTGATGTCCTTGTCGACGATGATGCCGCCGTCGAGCTTGCACAGCTCTCGCAGCCGGGTCGCCGTGAACTCGACGTCCAGGACGAAGCCGCCTGTGCACATCGACTCGACCGTCTTGTCCCAGCCGAGCACGATGAGCCCGCCGGTGTTGCCGCGGAGAATCCGCTCCAGGCCGTCGCGGAGACCCGTGCCGGGTGCCACGGCGCTCAGTGAGGCGCGCATCAGCCCATCGGCACCGGAGCTCCCACCGGACTTTCCGGGAGCTGCCGCCCGGTCATTGGCTGCCACTGCACTCCTCCGGTCGCAGGATCTGGGGCGCTCCCGTTTCGCATACTTCTTTCGTACGGACGGGCGAGACCTGGGCAAAGTCTACCGGCGCTCCTCCTCGTCCCGTGGGGCCTCTCGACGACGCGACCTCGGGAGCACCCGCAGCGCGTCCCCCATGTCGGCCACTTCCAGGACCTTCATCCCGGCAGGGATCTTGCCGGGATCGCCCGGTACGAGCGCGTGCGTGAAGCCCAGACGATGGGCTTCGGCGAGTCTGCGCTGGACGCCCGTGACCCGTCTGACCTCGCCCGCGAGGCCCACCTCGCCGATCGCCACGAGATTCTTGGGGAGCGGGGTGTCGCTCGCGGCGGAGGCCAGGGCGAGGGCGATCGCCAGGTCCGCGGCTGGCTCGGAGAGCTTCACGCCGCCGACCGTCGCCGAGTAGATGTCCCGCTTTCCCAGGGCGCTGATCCGGCCGCGCTGCTCCAGGACGGCGAGCATCATCGAGACGCGGGAGGTCTCCAGACCCGAGGTCGTACGCCTGGGGGAGGGGATCTGCGAGTCGACGGTGAGCGCCTGGACCTCGGCGACCAGGGGGCGGCGGCCTTCGAGGGTGACGGTCAGGCAGGTGCCGGGGACGGGCTCGGCGCGGCGGGTGAGGAACAGGCCGCTGGGGTCGGCGAGTCCGGTGATGCCCTCGTCGTGCAGCTCGAAGCAGCCGACCTCGTCCGTCGTGCCGTACCGGTTCTTGACGCCTCGTACGAGCCTCAGGCGTGCGTGCCGGTCGCCCTCGAAGCTCAGGACGACGTCCACGAGGTGCTCCAGGAGGCGGGGGCCCGCGATGGCGCCGTCCTTGGTGACATGGCCCACAAGGAGGGTGGACATGCCGCGCTCCTTGGAGGCGCGGATCAGGGCTCCGGCCACCTCGCGGACCTGGGCCATGCCTCCGGGGGCGCCGTCGATCTCCGGAGAGGCCACGGTCTGCACGGAGTCGAGGATCAGGAGGGACGGCTTCACCGCGTCCAAGTGACCGAGGACGGCGGCCAGATCGGTCTCCGCGGCGAGATACAGGTGGTCGTCGATCGCCTTGATGCGGTCGGCGCGGAGGCGGACCTGGCTCGCGGACTCCTCGCCGGTGATGTAGAGCGTGCGATGTTCGTCACTTGCCGACTTGGCCGCCACGTCCAGCAGCAGCGTGGACTTGCCGACGCCCGGCTCGCCCGCGACGAGCACGACCGCGCCCGGCACCAGTCCGCCGCCGAGCACCCGGTCCAGCTCGGGTACGCCGGTGGGGCGGGCGGTCGCCGTGCGGCCGTCGACCTGGCCGATGGGCACCGCGGACGTCGTGACCCGGCCGGGGGCTGTCGTACGGACCGCGGGCGCGCCGTACTCCTCGACCGTCCCCCAGGCCTGGCACTCGGGGCAGCGGCCGAGCCACTTGGCCGTCTGCCAGCCGCATTCGGTGCAGCGGTAGGACGGCCGGTCCTTCGCGGTCTTCGTACGGGCAGCCATGGACGAAACCGTAACCGCCGCCACTGACAACGCCGTCCCCGCCCACGAACCTGCCCACGACCACTTGCTTCCGGCCAGTTGCCGAGATCAGGGCATCCTTCGCAAACCAGCCCTAGCCGATCCGGGACGCGCCGCGGAATTAATCCTTCCTGTCCCCTTATGGAGGATCGTTTCACCCGTATGGATTAAAAGCGCTCATGCAGGGAGAAGTGGCCGCCGCCCGACGCCTACGGTCCCTCGGGTGATGAGCCGAAGTCCGGAAACCACCACGCACACCACCGGCGCACCCCCGGCGCACCGTGCCGCACCCGACCGGGCGGCGGTCCGTACGTCGGCGCAGTGCCCGCCCACGCGCTACGAGCCGTATCTGGACGGCCTGTTCACGTACTGCCTGTCCGTGCTCTGCGACCACGACGCGGCGGTCGCCGCCCTCGGGGACGCCCTCGCGCTCGCCGAGCGCCGCGGCCCGCGCGGTGTGCAGGCCGCCGACGAGCGCAGGGCCTGGCTGTACGCCCTCGCCCGCTGGGCATGCCTGCGCAAGCTCGCCGAGACCACGGACACGGACCGGCCGGGCAATCGACAGGCCAACCGGCAGGCAAAGCAGGCCAAACAGGCCAAGGTGGCCAAGCCCGGCGGGCAGAAACGTCGCGGCACGCGCGCGTCGGACGCCGAAGAAGACCGTCGCCGTCGTGAACTCGCCCTGCTCGCCTGGCCGGAGGCCGCCGGGACCACGCCCGAGCAGCGCGAAGCGCTCGAACTCGCCGTACGACACCAGCTCGCCGTCCGCGAAGTGGCCGCCGTCCTCGGCATGGAGCCGGTCGCCGTCCGCGAACTCCTCGGTGCCGCCGCCTGCGAGGTCGAGCGCACCCGCGCGGCCCTCGCCGTCGTCGAGACCGGCGCCTGCCCGGGTGTCGCCAGGCTCACCGGGGACCGGCTGGTCCTCAGCACGCCCCTGCGCCGCGAACTGGTCCGGCACGTCGACGACTGCCCGCGATGCCGCCGTACCGCCGAGCGCGCGATCCCCGGCTCCTGGCCGGGCACCAGCGTCACGCCCGCCGCGCTCCCCGTACTCGAAGCCCCGCGCGCGGCCCTCCACATGGCGATGGCGCGTGCCCCACGCGCGCGGGGCGGCTCTTTGCGCTTCGACCGGCGCGGCTTCCCCATGGACCCCAAGCACCACGCTGCCCGCCGTAACCGCCTCCGCGCGCGTGCCGTCACTACGACGGTCGTCGTCACCGTGGTGGCGGCTCCCGTACTCGCCCTGGGGGCGGCCTACCGCGGCGCTCCCCTCACCGGCGAGGGCTCGCCCGGCCGCCCGATCACCGCGAACGAGGCGCACGGCCCCGGCGCACTCGGCGGCGAGTACGCGGACGACTACGAGAACGCGGGCAGCGCCGACCCGAAGCCGGAGCCGCAGCTCAGCGAGGGAGTGGGCAAGGGATTCGGCGAGGGAAAAGGTTCGTCCGAAGTCGCCGTCCAGGTTATCGGCGTGGCCTCGGGCCACCAGAAAAAGGGTCTCTCCGTAGAGGCCGATTCCAGTGGCGACACCACGCTGATCACACTCAGGGCATCGGGTGGTTCACCGGTCCACTGGTCCGCGCGCACCGGCGCCTCCTGGCTCTACCTGAGCCAGTCGTCGGGAACGCTGCGGCCCGGCGAGTCGTTGACGATCAAGGTGTACGTCGACCATCTCCGCGAGCCGAACGGCCCCTGGAGCGCGCGGGTGTCGATCGCACCCGCAGGCGCGATGGTCTCGATCGACGGCTACGGGACGGCGGGCCCGTCACACCCGGGCCCAGGCCCTGCCCCGGACCCGACCCCGAGCGCTCCCACACCGTCATCCCCCGGCCCCACACCCAGCGACCCGACCCCCTCGGCCCCCGAGCCCACGCCCACCAGCCCGACCCCGTCCGAGCCGGACCCGACACCGACCCCCATGGAAGCCACGGGCTCACCTCCGCCGCCGAGTGACGGCACCACCCCGAGCCCCCAGGAAAGCTGACAACTCAATCCACGGGATCGGCAGGATGCGCTGCCACCAGCGGCAGCCGGGACGCCAGCCGCTCCTCGCACAGCTCCACCAGCCGGTCGTACGCGGCCTTGCCCATCATCTCGATGAGTTCGGGCCGGTACGTGACGTACACCGGTTCGCCCGAGCCGTGCGCGGACGTCGCCGACGTGCACCACCAGTGCAGGTCATGGCCGCCCGGACCCCAGCCGCGGCGGTCGTACTCGCCGATCGAGATCTGGAGTACGCGGGTGTCGTCGGGCCGGTCGATCCAGTCGTACGTCCGTCGCACGGGCAGCTGCCAGCAGACGTCCGGCTTGGTCTCCAAGGGCTCGCGGCCCTCCTTCAGCGCCAGGATGTGCAGCGAGCAGCCCGCGCCGCCCTCGAAGCCGGGGCGGTTCTGGAAGATGCACGAGCCCTGGTAGGGGCGGGTCTGCCGGGAGCCCTCGTCGTCCGTCGAGACCCAGCCGGTCTCCATGCCGACGTCGTGGTTCTGCCAGATCTCCGGCGTGAGTCTCGCCACATGCCCGGCGACGCGCTTCTCGTCGTCCTCGTCCGAGAAATGGGCGCCGAGCGTGCAGCACCCGTCGTCCGCCCGACCCGCCTGGATGCCCTGGCAGCCGCTGCCGAAGATGCAGTTCCAGCGAGAGGTCAGCCAGGTCAGATCGCAGCGGAAGACCTGCTCGTCGTCGGCCGGGTCCGGGAACTCCACCCACGCACGCGCGAAGTCGAGCCCCTTCTCGTCCGGCTCGGACGCCGGGACAGCGGCCTTCTTCGGGAAGTTCTTGGACGAGTCCTGAGGGGACTGCTTGTGGGACTTCTTCGGGGACTTCTTGGTCTTGCCGGTCGCCTTCGCCTGCGAAGAACCCTTGGCCGATGTGTCTGAGCCTGCCGATTTGTCGGTCTTCGCCTTTTTCGTCTTTGGCACGCGTCCAGGGTAAGTCGCCGGGAACCGCTCCGGGGACCAGCAGGGGGCCTGCTCGCAGTAGCGTTCCGTCCATGAGACTCGGTGTCCTCGACGTGGGTTCGAACACGGTGCACCTCCTGGTGGTGGATGCACACCCTGGCGCGCGCCCGTTGCCCGCGCATTCGCACAAGGCGGAGCTACGGCTCGCCCAGCTGCTCGACGAGAGCGGGTCGATCGGCCCCGAGGGCGTCGACAAACTGATCTCCGTCGTCCGGGAGGCGCTCGACGCGGCCGAGGACAAGGGCGTCGAGGACCTGCTGACGTTCGCGACCTCCGCCGTGCGCGAGGCGACCAACGCCGACGACGTACTGGAGCGGGTGCGCACCGAGACGGGCGTCGAACTCCAGGTCCTCACCGGCGAGGAGGAGGCCCGGCTCACCTTCCTCGCCGCCCGCCGCTGGTTCGGCTGGTCGGCCGGAAAGCTGCTGGTCATCGACATCGGCGGCGGCTCCCTGGAGATCGCGTACGGCATAGACGAGGAGCCCGACGCGGCGGTGTCGCTGCCGCTCGGCGCGGGTCGCCTGACGGCTGCCTGGCTGCCCGGCGACCCACCGGACCCCGCGGACGTCAAGGCGCTGCGTAGGCATGTACGCGCCCAGATCGCCCGCACGGTCGGAGAGTTCAGCCGCTTCGGCTCCCCCGACCACGTCGTCGCCACCTCCAAGACATTCCGCCAGCTGGCCCGCATAGCAGGAGCCGCCCGCTCGGCAGAGGGTTTGTACGTACAACGCGAACTGAAGCGCCGCTCCCTGGAGGACTGGGTCCCCCAGCTGGCCACCATGACCACAGACCAACGAGCAGAACTCCCCGGAGTCTCAGAGGGCAGAGCAAGCCAGCTCCTGGCAGGCGCGTTGGTGGCAGAGGGCGCGATGGACTTGTTCGGCGTGGAGACCCTGGAGATCTGCCCCTGGGCGTTGAGGGAGGGCGTAATCCTCCGGCGCCTGGATCAGATGGCGCCAACGTAGGGGGAGGGGCCCGTGTCCCGTAGGGGCCGGGCCCCGACAGGGGCGCGGGGCTGTATCAATTTGCGGCTCCGCCGCGGGGGCGCGATCAACCACGAGGAACCCGCACCCGCCCGCGGTGAAAACCACAACGGCGATTAGGCGAACCGTACGACAAGAACCGGCACCCTTCGGCCAAGGCGAGCCGCCCCCGCACAACCGCCGGAGGCAACCCGTACTCTGTCCTTCGTGGCAGAACCAGTGGTCCGCATCCCGGATGCGAAGGTCGCGCTGTCGACGGCCTCTGTCTATCCGGAGTCGACGGCGACGGCCTTCGAGATCGCCGCGCGCCTCGGGTACGACGGGGTCGAGGTCATGGTCTGGACCGACCCGGTCAGCCAGGACATCGAGGCGCTGCGCAGGCTCAGCGACTATCACCAGATCCCGGTCCTGGCCGTTCACGCCCCCTGCCTGCTCATCACCCAGCGCGTCTGGTCCACCGACCCCTGGGTCAAGCTCCAGCGCGCCAGGTCCGCCGCCGAGAAGCTCGGCGCCTCCACGGTCGTCGTACATCCGCCGTTCCGCTGGCAGCGCCAGTACGCCCGCGACTTCGTCACCGGGATCTGGCGGATGGCCAACGAGACAGACGTACGGTTCGCCGTCGAAAACATGTACCCCTGGCGCTACCGCGACCGCGAGATGCTCGCGTACGCCCCCGACTGGGACGTGACGAAGGACGACTACCGCCACTTCACGATCGACCTGAGCCATGCCTCCACGGCCCGCGCCGACGCCATGCAGTTGCTCGACCGCATGGGCGACCGCCTCGGCCACGTCCACCTCGCCGACGGCCGGGGCTCGGCGAAGGACGAGCACCTCGTCCCGGGGCGCGGCAACCAGCCCTGCGCCGAGCTTCTGGAGCGGCTCGCCCTGAGCGGCTTCGACGGCCATGTCGTCATCGAGGTCAACACCCGCCGGGCGATGTCCAGCGCCGAACGCGAGGCCGACCTCGCCGAGGCCCTGGCCTTCAGCCGGCTTCACCTCGCCTCGGCGCTGCGGGTCGCCGGCTCATGACCGACACGGCCCCCCGACGCCGCGGACGCCCTTCCCGTACGCAGTCGGCGGACGCGCCCGCGACACGTGACCGCATCCTGGCGGCGGCCCGCGAGGAGTTCTCCCAGCGCGGCTACGACAAGACGTCCGTACGCGGCATCGCCAAGGCGGCCGGCGTGGACTCGGCACTCGTGCACCACTACTTCGGCACCAAGGAGCAGGTCTTCGAGGCGGCCGTCGAGGTCGCCTTCTCGCCCGCCCTCAAAGTGCGCGACGTGGTCCTCGAAGGCCCCCTCGACGAGGTCGGCGAGCGCATGACCCGCCTCATCTTCGGCCTTTGGGAGAACCCCGTGACCCGGATGCCGCTCCTCGCGATCGTCCGGTCGGCGGTGAACAACGAGACCGCGGCCGCCGTCTTCCGCCGCCTGGTCGCCGCGCAGCTGATGCGCCGCATCGCCGGCCGGCTCGACGCCCCGGACGCGGAACTGCGCACCGAACTCGCGGCCGCCCAGCTCGTGGGGGTCGCGATGATGCGGTACGTGATCAAGATCGAGCCGCTGGCGTCGGCGGACCCGGAGCTGGTCATCGCGCGGCTCGCGCCGGTGGTCCAGGGTCATCTGACGGGGCCCTGAACGAGGCCTCCGGCACGGCCGCCGCCGGGACACACACCCCTGATCACCCCGGCCGCCGACCGAGACACACATCCCGTATTCCGGACAAGCCGTCGGGGACCTCGAGCACCGGCGTAGGCTCGAAACCTGTCAGAACTCTCCTAAGGAGCGAGCGACGATGCCCGATCTGAGGTCCCGCACAGTCACCCACGGCCGCAACATGGCGGGCGCCCGCGCCCTAATGCGCGCCTCCGGTGTACCGGGCGCGGACATCGGCCGGAAGCCGATCATCGCGGTCGCCAACTCCTTCACCGAGTTCGTCCCCGGCCACACCCACCTGGCGCCGGTCGGCCGGATCGTCAGCGAGGCGGTCACGGCGGCCGGAGGCATCCCGCGTGAGTTCAACACGATCGCCGTCGACGACGGCATCGCGATGGGCCACGGCGGCATGCTGTACTCCCTGCCCTCCCGCGACCTGATCGCGGACAGCGTCGAGTACATGGTGGAGGCCCACTGCGCCGACGCCCTGATCTGCATCTCCAACTGCGACAAGATCACCCCGGGCATGCTCATGGCGGCGCTGCGCCTGAACATCCCGACGGTCTTCGTCTCCGGCGGCCCCATGGAGGCCGGCCGCGCGACCCTGGTCGACGGCACGGTCCGTACGCTCGACCTGATCGACGCGATCTCCGACGCGGTCAACGACAAGGTCTCGGACGAGGACATCCTCCGTATCGAGGAGAACGCCTGTCCAACCTGCGGTTCCTGCTCCGGCATGTTCACCGCCAACTCCATGAACTGCCTGACCGAGGCCATCGGCCTGTCCCTCCCCGGTAACGGCTCGGTCCTCGCCACACACACGGCCCGCAAGGAGCTGTACGAGCGGGCCGGCGCCACCGTCGTCGAGCTGACCAAGCGCTACTACGACGAGGACGACGCCTCCGTCCTCCCGCGCGCCATCGCCACGCACGCGGCCTTCGAGAACGCCATGGCCCTCGACATCGCCATGGGCGGCTCCACCAACACGATCCTGCACCTGCTGGCCGCCGCCCAGGAGGCCGAGGCCGGCTACGACCTGACCGACATCGACGCCGTCTCGCGCCGCGTCCCGTGCCTCGCGAAGGTCGCGCCCAACGTCGCGGCGACGCGGACGTACTACATGGAGGACGTGCACCGCGCCGGCGGCATCCCCGCGATCCTCGGCGAGCTCTACCGCGGCGGTCTGCTGAACGAGGACGTCCACACCGTCCACAGCCCCTCCGTCAAGGAGTGGCTGGACGCATGGGACATCCGCAGCGGCTCGACGTCCGAGGAAGCCATGGAGCTGTGGCACGCGGCCCCCGGCTGCAAGCGTTCCGCCGAGGCCTTCTCCCAGTCCGAGCGCTGGGAGGAACTCGACACCGACGCGGCGAACGGCTGCATCCGCGATGTCGCCCACGCGTACTCGAAGGACGGCGGCCTGGCCGTCCTCAAGGGCAACCTCGCCGTGGACGGCTGTGTCGTGAAGACGGCCGGCGTCGACGAGTCGATCTGGACCTTCGAGGGCCCGGCGGTGGTCTGCGAGTCGCAGGAGGAGGCCGTAGAGAAGATCCTCGCCAAGCAGGTGCGCGAAGGGGACGTGGTGGTCATCCGCTACGAGGGCCCCAAGGGCGGACCCGGCATGCAGGAGATGCTCTACCCCACCTCCTTCCTCAAGGGCCGCGGCCTCGGCAAGGCCTGCGCCCTGGTGACGGACGGCCGCTTCTCCGGCGGCACCTCGGGCCTGTCGATCGGCCACGCCTCCCCGGAGGCGGCGTCCGGCGGCACGATCGCCCTGGTCCAGGACGGCGACCGCATCCGCATCGACATCCCGAACCGTTCGATCGACCTGCTGGTCTCCGAAGAGGAGCTGGCCACCCGCCGTACGGCCCTGAACGGGACGTACGCCCCGAAGAACCGCGACCGAAAGGTCTCGGCGGCCCTGAAGGCGTACGCGGCGATGGCGACGAGCGCGGACAAGGGGGCCGTGCGGGACGTGTCCTTGCTGGGCTGAAGCCCAGGCGAGCGGCATTTGAATCTTGGATAAGGACCGCCTCCTGTTCGTCGGGGGCGGTCCTTCCGCTTGCTACCGGACCGCGTGCGACCAGACCGACGGGTCGCGTGCGTCGACGGCGAACACGGAACCGTCGGGCCCGCCGGCGTACACATGACCGCCCGCGATCACGGGCTCCGGGAGGGAGGCCGCGACCCGGTCGGAGTGCGTGCCGAGCCGTGGGGGCGTCTGGCCGAGGAGCTTTCCGCTGCGGGCGTCGACGGCGAGGAGCCGCCCGTCCGGGGCACTGACGTACACATGCCGGTCGTCGGCAACCGGATCCGAGCTGCGGGAGGCACCCGTTTCGAGCCGCCACAGCTGCCGGCGCGCGTCCATGTCGACGGCGACCAGCGATCCGCCCGTACCGCTGAGGTGGACGACACTTCCGCGCACAGTGCCATGAGCCTGCTGGAGCGGGACGGGCAGGGCCACCCGCCGCGTCGTCCCGCTGTCCGGCATGTAGCGGACCACGGCCTTCGTCTCGCCGTACGCGGCATCGGTGGAGGCGAAGAAGACGGATCCGTCCACCGTGCCGAGGAACTCCAGCAGCCCCTCCAGGCGCGCGTCCCACCGCACCTCGCCCGTCCGCGGATCCACCGCCGTGATGTGCGTGCTCGTCCCGTCGTCGGACGTGCTCGTCGCGTAGGCGAGGGGATCCCCGGCGAACGTGGTGAAGTACGGCGCGGCCTGGCCCGGAATCGGCCGGCTCCACTTCGTGTCGCCCGAGGCGCCGTCCACCCCGGTGACCGTCCCGTCGGCGCCGGTGAGCAGCAGCATGCCGCCGGCGCTCGCCATGCTGTTGTGCGCGGGCAGGCTCCGCTGCCAGCGGACCTTGCCCGAAGCGGGGTCGAGCGCCGCTGTGCGGCGCCCCTGGTCGAGTGAGGGCTGCACGAGTCCGGCCGACAGGAACGGCGGCCCGCTCGGGATCGTGTCGGCGACGGGGTGCCGCCACAGCCGGCGTCCGTCGGCCGGATCGAGAGCGAAGACCAGTCCGGTCTGTGCACACAGCAACTTCCCTGCTCCATACGAGCATTGGGGGGTGCCTTGAGTGCCTTGGCTGCCGGCGATGGAGGCCGGCTTCGCCTCCCATGCGCTGAACCGGGCCGGTGCGCTCTGCGCGGCGTCGTTCTCCTGCGCCGGCGCCGGCGCAGGACCTCCGTCGTTGAGCAGGGTCACGGAGGCCAGCACGCCGAGCGCGGCCAGCCCGAGCGCTCCGGCGCCGAGAGCGGCACGTCTGATCAGGCGCTTTCTGGGCTGCCGCCGTCCGGCCACTTGGGCCGTCGTTTGCGCACTCTCTCGTTCCGCCGCATCTGGTTCCGCTTTCGCGGCGAACTCTTCAGCCTGTTCCGCCTCTTCAGGCTTTCCCGTACGTTCCGTACGAGGCTTCGGTCTCGGTGTCGGCCCGACCTCGACCGACCGCTGCCCCGGTATGAACGCCTGCGTGTCATACGAGGCCGCCACCGACCGCAGTTCCCGCATCAACTCGTCGGGGGTCGGCCGGTCCTCGGGCTCCTTCGCCAGACAGCGCAGCACGAGCGGCGCGAGCTCTGCCGGTACGTCGGTCATATCCGGCTCGTCGTGCACGACCTGGTAGGCGACGATGTACGGGCTGTCGGAGTCGAACGGCCCGCGCCCGGTCGCCGCGTGCACCATCACCGACCCGAGCGCGAAGACATCGGCGGCGGGCCCGACCTCGCGAGGCCGCCGGAACTGCTCCGGCGCCATGAAGGGCGGCGTACCGATCAACTTGCCGGTCTCGGTACGCAGTTCGCTGTCCTTCGGCCGGGAAATACCGAAGTCGATGACCTTCGGCCCGTCCTCGGCGAGCAGCACATTGCTCGGCTTCAGATCCCGGTGCACCACCCCGACACGGTGGATGTCACGCAGCGCCTCCGCGAGCCCGGCCATCACACGGCGCAACTGCGCCGGAGCCATGGACCCGTTCCGCTTCACCTCGTCGGAGAGGGTCGGGCCCGGGATGAACAGCGTGGCCATCCAGGGCCGTTCGGCGTCGGGGTCGGCGTCGACGACCGGCGCGGTGAAGGCACCGCTGACCCGGCGCGCCGCGGCCACCTCCTGCCGAAAACGCCCCCGGAACTCGCGGTCCTTCGCGTACTGGGCATGCACCACCTTCACGGCGACCCGCATCCCGGAGGTGCTCCGGGCCAGATGTACGACCCCCATGCCACCCGAACCCAGGCAGGACTCGAGGCGGTAGTGACCGGCGTACTCGGGAAGTTCCGCTTCCGCGCCCGCTCCCGCGTCCTGCTGTGGCGCCATGGGAAACACCCCCGTGCTGAATCGTCCGCGCGCGCGACGCACGGAGCCTAGTCGATGACTCTTACGAGGCTGAGGCGGCTTACTGGTCTCCATGTGCGAGTTGTGTACATGTGTTTCATGATGTGATTTAGGGGAATCAACGGGGCCCCATGACAGACATGGGGCTCAACGGGGGAGGTTTGCATGTCAGTTGACCGTGCCGAAGAGGTGGCGGGCAGAGACGAGACGGACGACATCACCACCACGGCCGTGCGCTATTACTCGGTCGCGCCCGGCTACCGGGTCAACGTCCGCAGCGGCCCCGGCACCAGCTACCGCATCGTCCGAGTCCTGGCGGAGGGGGCGCGCGTCCCCATCCACTGCCAGACGCCGGGCACGCGGGTCACGGGCCCGTACGGCACTTCGAACATCTGGGACAACATCTCGAGCGGCCAGTACATCTCGGATACGTACGTGAACACCGGCAGCGACGGCTACGTAGCGCCGCGCTGCTCCTGAACCCGGCGGAGCCCGCGGCAGCTCCGGAGCCATAATCAAACGCGTGAGCGCAGAGAATGGCACCCCGGACACCACGGCTGCGGGCTCCCAGGGTTCCCCGGGCCCCACGGCTGCCACCGGCCCCCGCCCCGAACCCATCCGCTTCTTCGGCACGACCTGGCTGAACCACGACCACGGCTACGCCGCCCGCCGCATCGCCGCAGCCGCCGGTTCGCTGGCCGCGGCCGCCGCTGCCTGCCTCGTGCTCCGCCTCACCTACGAGGGCCTGCGGATCTCCGAGACCGGAGGCTTCGTCACGCTCCTCATGGTCGTGATGTTCACGATCTGCAGCGCTCTGGCCTTCCGCCACACCTGGGACGGCTTCACCCGCCGCCCCGACCCCGACCGCCAGGCCTCCCTCCGCGGCCTGCTGGCCGTCGGCTTCGTCGGCTCCCTCCTCGCCTACTTCTTCCGCTCCCTCATCGAGGCTCCCGGCGAAAAACTCCACCGCGAGGAATACGAGACGGCCCGCAAACAACACGAGAAGCGCACCACCCGCCGCACGGGCAACCCATCGAAGAAACGCCGCCGCTCCTAGCGACCGGGGCAGGACCGCTGCCCAGCCACCGCCACCGCCCCGCCATCCCTCACCCCGCACCCCTCACTGAAAACTCACGGCCATCTCTCACTGAAAACCCACTGTCACCTCCACCTACCCCCGGCCACCATGGCCGTATGTCCACGACACCCCCACCACAGCCCTCCGCTCTCCACGCCGGCCGAGCCCACTCCTTCAACGCCGCCGCGGCCCAGTACGCCGCCAACCGCCCCTCCTACCCGCCCGCCCTCTTTGACGCGATCGAAGACCTGGCCGGCCACCCACTCACCGGCTCCCGCGTCGCGGACATCGGCGCCGGCACGGGCATAGCGACAGCACTGCTCCACGCCCGCGGCGCAGACGTCGTCGCCGTGGAGCCCGGCGACGGCATGGCGGCCCAGTTCCGCCGCACCCTCCCCGACGTACCCCTCCTGCGCGGCGACGGCAACTCCCTCCCTCTGGCCACCGCCTCCACCGACTTCCTCACCTACGCCCAGTCCTGGCACTGGACCGATCCGGCCCGCTCGGTTCCGGAGGCGCTCCGCGTCCTGCGCCCGGGTGGCTCGCTCGCGCTGTGGTGGAACACCAGCGCCCTGAAACTCCCGTGGATCACCGAGCAGGCCGACCGCATCGAGCGTCACCTCGGCACCGCCCGCGAGGTCGACAGAAACGGCAACGGCCCCGAGGTCAGTGCCGCGCTCGCCGACCCCACCGGCCGCCTCGCCTTCACCCGCCGCACGGTCCGCTGGAGCCGCCGCGTCCCCGTCGACACGCACCTCGCGAACATCGGCAGTCACTCGATCTTCCTCGTCAGCGGCGAAGAACGCACCGCGGCCTTCCTTGCCGAGGAGCGCAAGCACCTGCTCGAGGTCTTCCCGGACGGCATCGTCGAGGAGGTCTACGACGTAATCCTCCTGGTGGCCACCAAGCCCACCGCCACCTGCTGACCCCACCCCGGCATCCCCGCCCGGAATCCCCCGCACAGCACCCCGCCACCCAAGGCCCGCTGACGGTCGCGACCGTCGGTGAACGGCAACCGCCGGGCCACCCGCACTCCGCCTCCCCTCATGCCCCTGGGGGCCTCGCGTCCACGCGCGCCCTCATCCCGACGCGCACCCATGCCGCCGTACACCTCCCCCTTGACGCGCCCTGCGCACGCGAGGATTATTCATCACATGATGAATTATGCTTCCGGGCAACCCAGCGAGGGAGCACCCCGAACCGACGGCGCACCCGGCACCGCCGGCGCCCCCGCCGTCCGCGCCGAGGGCCTCACCGTCGTCCGAGGCCCCCGCACGGTCCTGCGCGGTCTCGACTTCATCGTCCCGCGCGGCCAGGTCACCGGCCTCCTCGGCCCCTCCGGCTGCGGCAAGTCGACCCTGATGCGCGCGATCGTCGGCACCCAGGCCAAGGTCACCGGCACCCTCGACGTCCTCGACCGCCCAGCCGGCCACCCCACCCTCCGGACCCGCATCGGCTACGTCACCCAAGCCCCCTCCGTCTACGACGACCTGACGATCCGCCAGAACCTCGACTATTTCGCCGCGATCCTGGACCCCGGCCGTGGCTCCGCCGAGCGACGTCACGAGAACGTCACCCAGGCCATCGCCGACGTCGACCTCACCAGTCACGCCGACGCCCTGGCCGGCAACCTCTCCGGCGGCCAGCGCAGCCGCGTCTCCCTGGCCGTGGCACTCCTCGGCACCCCCGAACTCCTGGTCCTCGACGAACCCACGGTCGGCCTGGACCCCGTACTCCGCCGTGACCTGTGGAACCTCTTCCACTCCATCGCCGCAGAACGCGGCGCCACCCTCCTGATCTCCTCCCACGTCATGGACGAGGCCGAGCGCTGCCACCGACTCCTCCTCATGCGCGAGGGGGAGATCCTCGCCGACGACACCCCGGAGGCCCTGCGCCACCGCACCGGCTCAGAGACGGTCGAGGCGGCCTTCCTGCGCCTGGTGGACGAGGCGGTCGCGGCGGGCCGCAAGAAGGAGACGACGCGATGAGTACGACGATGAGTACGTCCACGACGATGACGCCCGCCCCGACGAGCGCGCTGAACATCTCCCGCACCACCGCCACCGCGGCCCGGGTCCTGCGCCAACTCCGCCACGACCCGCGCACCATCGCGCTGATGATCCTCATCCCGTGCGTGATGCTGTTCCTGCTGCGCTACGTCTTCGACGGCAGCCAGCGCACCTTCGACAACATCGGCGCCTCCCTCCTCGGCATCTTCCCGCTGATCACGATGTTCCTGGTGACCTCCATCGCCACCCTCCGCGAACGCACATCCGGCACCCTGGAACGCCTCCTCGCCATGCCCCTCGGCAAGGCCGACCTCATCGCTGGCTACGCCCTCGCCTTCGGCGCCCTCGCCGTCGTCCAGTCCGCCCTCGCCACCGGTCTCGCCCTCTGGGCCCTGGGTCTCGACGTCACGGGCTCGGCCTGGCTTCTCCTGCTCGTGGCTCTCCTCGACGCTCTCCTGGGCACGGCCCTCGGCCTCTTCGTCTCGGCCTTCGCCTCCTCGGAGTTCCAGGCCGTGCAGTTCATGCCGGCGGTGATCTTCCCCCAGCTCCTCCTCTGCGGCCTTTTCACTCCCCGTCCCAACATGCACCCCGTCCTCGAAGGCATCTCCAACGTCCTCCCCATGTCCTACGCCGTCGACGGCATGAACGAAGTCCTCAAGCACACCGACGTCACCGCCCACTTCATCCGCGACATCCTGATCGTTGCCGCCTGCGCCCTCCTGGTCCTCACCCTCGGCGCCGCAACCCTTCGCCGCCGCACGGCCTAGTGCCCCCACGCCCGGGGTTCGCCATCCATCCCGCCCAGCGGACACGGCGGCCCACCCCGCGACCCCGGTGCGAGGATGGTTCCTGGACGACGCACCCCCGCCCGGAGGGCAACCGAACATGACCCAGAAAGTCGCAGTGCTCGGCACCGGCAAGATCGGCGAAGCCCTGCTCAGCGGAATGATCCGAGCCGGCTGGTCCCCCGCCGACCTCCTGGTCACCGCACGCCGCCCGGAGCGAGCCGAAGAGCTCCGCACCCGCTACGGCGTCACCCCGGTGACCAACCCCGAGGCAGCCAAGACCGCCGACACCCTGATCCTCACGGTCAAGCCCCAGGACATGGGCACCCTCCTCGTCGAACTGGCCCCACACGTCCCCGCCGACCGCCTGGTCATAAGCGGTGCGGCGGGCATCCCCACCTCCTTCTTCGAGGAGCGCCTCGCCCAGGGCACCCCCGTCGTCCGTGTCATGACGAACACCCCCGCCCTCGTCGACGAGGCGATGTCCGTCATCTCCGCCGGCAGCCACGCCACCGTCGAGCACCTCGCCCACGCCGAGGAGATCTTCGGCGCCGTCGGCAAGACGCTCCGCGTCCCCGAGTCCCAGCAGGACGCCTGCACCGCCCTCTCCGGTTCGGGACCGGCGTACTTCTTCTACCTGGTCGAGGCCATGACCGACGCGGGCATCCTCCTCGGCCTGCCCCGCGAAAAGGCACACGACCTCATCGTCCAGTCCGCGATCGGCGCCGCCGTGATGCTCCGCGACAGCGGCGAACACCCCGTGAAACTCCGCGAGAACGTCACCTCCCCCGCGGGCACCACAATCAACGCGATCCGCGAACTGGAGAACCACGGCGTACGAGCCGCCCTCATCGCCGCAATCGAGGCAGCCCGCGACCGCGGCCGCGAACTGGCCTCCGGCAACAACACCTGACGCCGCCACCGGCGCCGGGCCTGGACCCCGACCGTCCAGACACTCGGCGCCAAGGGCAAAGCGAGTCAGCGATCACCGACCCCAGCGATCACCGACCCCAGCGGTCACGGATACAACGCCCACGGATACAGCGCCCGCGGACTCAGCCCTCACGCCGACGGCAGCAATCCGATCGCCCGGTACGCCGCGTCCACCCTCGGCCGCGCCATCTCTCTGGCCTTCTCCGCACCATCCCGCAACACCCCCTCCACGTACGCAGGATCCGCGCACAACTCCCTGTGCTTCTCCTGTACGGGCCTGAGGAGCTCGACCACAGCCTCGGCGGTGTCCTTCTTCAAAGATCCGTACGACTCATATACACCGGCCAGGCCTTCGGGGTTCCCACTTTCACATGCCGCGAGGATCTCCAGCAGATTCGAGACCCCCGGCCGCCCCTCCCGGTCGTACACGACGTCCCGCCCGCTGTCGGTCACCGCCCGCATGATCTTCTTCCGGATCACATCCGGCTCATCGAGCAGATAGACGATCCCTGGCCCGACGTCCTCGGACTTCCCCATCTTCGACGTCGGCTCCTGCAGGTTCATCACCCGCGTCGCCACCACCGGATGCGTGGCTCGAGGCACCACGAACGTATGCCCGTACCGCTGGTTGAACCGCACCGCCAGATCCCGCGCCAGCTCCACATGCTGCGTCTGGTCGTCCCCGACCGGCACCTCATCCGTCCCGTACGCAAGGATGTCCGCCGCCATCAGCACGGGATAGGTCAGCAGCGACAGCCGTACGCTCCCACCCCGCGTCCGCTCGCGTGCGGCCTTCTCCTTGTACTGGATCATCCGCCGCATCTCCCCGTCCGAAGCGACGCACTCCAGCACATACGACAGCCGCGCGTGCTCGTCCACATGACTCTGTACGAAGACAGTGCACAGCTTGGGATCGAGCCCCGAGGCCAGCAACAGCGTGGCCGCTTGTCGACTGAGCCTGCGCACCCGCCCTGGATCGTGCTCCACGGTCAGCGCGTGCAAGTCGACGACACAGAACAGCGCATCGGCACGGTGCTGATCGACATCGGCCCAACGCCGTACGGCTCCCAGGTAGTTCCCCAGCGTCAGATGCCCCGTCGGCTTGACCCCACTGAAGATCCGCGTCATCTCTCCACCTCCTGATCAGGACCGCCGCGGCCCGTCGGCCGAGTTCTCCAGGAGGGAGAAACGAGAACGGCCGCCGAGGCGGCGGCCGTTGAGTACATACGTGGGAACGGCCGCCCTCAGGCGGCCCACCACAGCTGGGTGCACGCATGCGTCGTCATACGCCCGAGGCTACCTCTCCTGGGTGCTCGACGGCGTCAAGTTGACACGCCCCAACCCGCTCCGTACTGTTCTCCGAGTTGTCCGACGTGAGCGCCGACTCCGGCCGGTCCCCGGACAGCCATTCCGTAGTAAGCACCTAACGATCGACGACCCGTCGTCGGCTCGTTTTGATGCGCTTTTGCGAAATGAGGAATCCGCGTTCGAAGGGCGCGACCCCGATTAGCTCGGGGCCGGAGATTCCGCTAAAGTCTCACTCGTCGGAACGGCCCGAACGGCCGTGAAGACAACCCACTTTCGACTGGGAATCGGGCCCGAAAGGGTCTGGTAGAGTCGGAAACGCAAGACCGAAGGGAAGCCCGGAGGAAAGCCTGCAAGGGTGAGTACAAAGGAAGTGTCCGTTCCTTGAGAACTCAACAGCGTGCCAAAAATCAACGCCAGATATGTTGATACCCCGTCTCCGATCGGATCTGTTTCGGTCGGGAACGAGGTTCCTTTGAAGAATACACAGCGAGGACGCTGTGAACGGCCGGGCTTATTCCGCCTGGTTGTTCCGCTCTCGTGGTGTCGTCCCGCAGTCTTTAATTGGACGCAGTCGGGAATACATTCACGGAGAGTTTGATCCTGGCTCAGGACGAACGCTGGCGGCGTGCTTAACACATGCAAGTCGAACGATGAACCACTTCGGTGGGGATT